>NZ_JAOQNS010000014.1 GCF_025961475.1 Rhodobium gokarnense
CATGCGATCGTTTCACGGCTTCTACAGGAACAATTGAATTCCGCTTAGCAAGGCGTGCCATCCTTCCCTAAATTTCAAACTGAGACACTACCCCGCGTTCGAATGCAGCATCTGTTGCCTGCTTGGCATCGGACTCAGTGACGACTGCCCGCTTTGGCCGGAGGTCTTCTGTCTCGTCCTGTTGCAGCGCGGCGCGGATTGCACTGAGATCGACGTCTGCAAGGCAGGTCGGTTCCAGCCGCTGCTCACCCGCTTTCGGTGTTTTGGAGGTATCGAGCGTGCGGATCTGTGGAAATGACACCCGGTCCAAAATTGCGTGATCTGGAGACCAGACCCAGCCCTCGCCAACACTGAGACTGGCAAGGCTTTCGATAACCTCCCTTGCCCGGTCATTGTCCGCGTTTCCATCCACCCACGCCTTGATCGCATCCCGGTCCTGCGGGCTCGTGACACCAAGGGCCACGAGCGTCGAGAGCTGGGTCAGCACGTCCTTGTTGATGCGTGCCGGACGTTGGGTGATGGAAATCAGGCGGAACCCATAGGCCCGGCCGCGCCGGGCAATCCGGTCAACTTCGCCAAGAACTCGTGTCGAAGCATCCTGCTTGCCGGGGGTCTGCGGCGCGAAGACGTCGGCTTCTTCCAAGACGATCCAAAGCGGATCTCGGTTCGTGATCCACAACTCCTCCAGAAGATCGCCGACCAAACGCTGCCAAGCAGCCTTGCGCATCTCGCCCATATCGATGACGGTCGGCATGTTGTTTTCGGCAATAATCCGCGCGAGCGGCGTGCCTATCGCTTCGCTCAATGGCAAGTCCGCTTTTGGCCCGCCAATCACGGCAACCGGATACCCTTCTCCGGTGCCGTCGGCGGACGATCGCAACCCCCACCAAGTTGACAGCGGATCCAGCACCAGGACGCGACGTTTGAGGTCGAGAAGTCGCTCAACTATCCCCTTGGCCGTGTACGTCTTTCCGCGCCCCTTCTTGCCGAGGATGGCAATATCTGCATCAAGAGCATCGTCCGGAATGGGGTGAGGCACTGCCGTCATTCCGCGGCCTCCGGCAAATCGTCGAGCACAGCATCTACGATCATGTCTTCAATCACCGCGTCGCAGATACGCCGTACGAGCTCGTTTACGGTGACATCACGCTTGGCAGCATGTGGCCTCAGGCCGTGCACGATATCGAGCGGCAGCGTGAATTCCTGAGTGTTGAGGTTGTCGAATGGCCGCCGCATCCGCTTCTGGCCTTTTTGCCCGGAGTGGGCCAGCGAGGTGACCATCTTCACGCTTATGCCAATTCGCGCGCCGATCTCATCGTTGTCCAGCCCCGCTTCTTGCATGGCGAGGATAGCTGCGGTTTGGCTCGGATAGCCCAAGACGGGCTTTGGCTGTCCCATGTGATCAGACCTCCGGATTCTCTGGTGAGTTCTGCTCGGCGGCACCTTTCTTGAACGTACGGCGCGTTTCCTCGGCCAAGGCATAGCCCTGGCCCCAGACCGTCCGGATCTCGACATCGAACAGTCTGAGTTTTTTGCGCAGTTTGCAGATGAACACGTCCACGATTTTAGGTTCCGCCTCGTCCTTGCCGACGTCGCGATAGAGTGCCGCCAAGATGGCGTCCTTGGTCGCCATGGAGCGGTTGACAAGAACCCCGAACACGCAGGCCTCTGCGCCGGTCAAACTCCATTCGATGGGCAAGGGTTTTGTCTCCATCAGAGCATCCTCGAGGACAGCAATCCGCGCCCGCAGCACTTCGTTTTCGTTTTCAACGACCTCAAGACGAGCGTTGGCGTCCACGGATTTTCCTCGTGTTTCGGAACAGCACGGTTACCAGTGCGCGCCACAATGGGACGCGGTGCTCTTGAGCCAACAAGGCTGCCTGGCGCTCGGCATCGCGTCCGAGGCGGCGCAGAGTGGTCGCGATGTCTCCCGGATCGACTTGGCCGGCATATTCCGGCGCGAAGAGAAGCGTTTCGACGGCCTTGATCGCCGCCGTCTGGACCGGCGCCTGGCGCGCCTCGACCAGGACGTCTAGAACCTTGCGCGCGCCGACGACGTAGCGACGGCGGATCAGTTGTTCCAGGGTCGCGACGGCAACGGTGTCGCCTTCCTTGTAGCGTCCGTTCGCCGGCGGGTATTTCAGAACGCGCACCCCCGCGCGCTCGCAAACCTGGCTGATCGTCAGGGCGTCCTCATCCCCGGCCTTGAGCCGGGCGTAGAAAAGCTGCATCGGCGTGATGGCGATGCGGTCGCGGTTGTGCTTGACGAAGGCTGTTGCGCGGTCCTCAACGGCGCCGCCATCGACCAAAAGCACGGGGATGGTTTTAATCTCCGGGTGCGACGCAGCGGCAATCGCCGTGTGCTGGCCATCGATGACGTGCAGGTCGCCGTCGACCTCGACGACAACCGGAGGCTTGAATGCGCGCCAGTCCCAGGCCGACAGGATCTTGCGGATCAGCCTCACCGAGCGCTCACCGAGATTGCGCTGGTAGCTCTCGTCGACGAGCAGCGCAAGCGGGTCGGCGTCACGCAGGACAGGAGCAGTCTCGCTCACCATCCCCGGCGAGATGTCGGGAAACTGCATGGCCGCAATGCGTCGCATCTCCGCCTTTGCGGCTGTCCAGTCGTTTTTCGAGAAGGCCATCAGCCGTCTCCCTACGCCGCGGCGGTGGCCGGTGTGCCGTTGTCGGCAATCAGTGTCCTGGCTTCCATAATCGCCTGCGCAACGCGCTCGAGGCCTTCGCGCTCCGGGATGGTCATGGCGTCATAGGCGGCGAGAAGCTGACGGCCACCGGACCGGTCGATGATGGAGGTCAGGATCAACGACAGGAGAGGCGTATCAAGACCGATACCCTCGACGCCGTCGAAGAGTGTGGCGATATCGGTGTCGAGGGCGCGGGCAATCGACACCAGTTTGGAGGAGCTCACCCTGTTGGTGCCCTTTTCGTATTTTTGCACCTGCTGAAAGCTGACCCCGAGGTGTTCTCCGAGCTTCTCCTGGCTCATGCCCTTGACGTTGCGGATCTTGCGGATGTTGTGGCCGACCTGGACGTCGATCGCGTTGGGCTGCTTCGTGGTCATTGACGTTCTCCTTGCTTCAGTTTTCTTGCCTGTTCGCGGGCTTCGGAAAGGATCTGTTCGGCGGTTTCGTCGTCGCCGCTGGCGGTCCAGAGAGCGACCGCGACGGCGACGGGATCGATGCCCTTTGCAGCCCACCAACGGCGCTCGTTCGCGGCGTGCTGCGCGCCGTCACCAAAGACGTGCTGTTCCGCGCAAAGGGGCACCGTCCATTTGTCGTCCGCCTTCTCGCCCATGCCGGTGGCGCGCTTTCCGAACCGCGGGTCGCCGTAACGAATATGGGCGGCGTGGATATCGCCGAACTTGCCAGTCACGAGGCACGGAAGCGTCCGGATCCAGCGAAGATGCTGGGCCGCTGTTCGGCGTGGCCGCTTCGTGCGCCCCTTTCCGTCCCTGCTGAAGGCCGTGTCCGGACGGGCAAAGCGATATGCGCCCATCCCCATCAGCCTCCGCTGGATTTCTTCAGAGCCAGATTGGCCGAATTGACGAGCTCGCGGATCTTCGCCTGGGTTTCCTCCGCACTGGTCTTTCCCGCGATGGAGTCGCGGTGCGCGTTGACAATGTCGGTGAAAACACTCCGGTCCAGTCCGCTGTCGTTGAGGGTCTGGTTCACCTCCTCTGCGAACGCCTCCTCATAGACCACCTCGATTTGTTCGGCGGACTCGCAATCCCAGAGGGCCTTGTTGATCCGCTCCGGAAGCGAAAGCACGACTCCGCCCTCTTCATGAGGGGGGGGGGAGGCATTGTCCGATGACGCAGGACCTTCACCGGACAATGCCTCAGCAGCGACGGAAGATTCCTGGTCGCCGCTGTCGGTCGACTGAAGGGCCTTCTCCTCGGTCGACACATGGTCCGCCGCATCGGCGGGTGCCTTCTTCGAATTTCCTGTTGATGCCTCGCTCATCGAGGCATCAACCGTGCCTTTCGCCGCGGAAAAGCCTTCCCGGTCCTTTTTCTTTGCCGCAACACGTTCTTTCAGTCGCTCGGCCGCGGCCTTGTCCTCTGCCGTGTTGGCCTGCCGCGCGAACATCTCCTCCACGGTGGCTTCGCCGTTCTTGATGGCGGAGAACATGCCGCGAAGGGTGACGATGTGATCGATGGTGACGTCCTCGTTCCCATCCACACCCAGCGCGGCGAAGATTTCGTCGGGCGTCACGCCATAGACGGCAAAGGCCTGAATGGCCTTTTCCCGGTTTTCCGATAGCGTGGTGACATCGCCGGCAATGACACTCTGCACGGACTCATAGGCGCGACGCCAAAGCGCCTTCGGGATACCGCTCAACGTCGCGTTCCGAAGCGCGATCGCGCACGCGGCATTGCCGGTGACGACGATCATGTCGTCGTTGTAGGTGCGCCCGTCCTTGCCGGAAATCCGGCGCCGGACACGGACGCTTGTTGCCGAGTTGGTTTCCAGGTCATGGAAGATGCCCTCGGCTTCGACGTATTTCTCGGCGCGGTCGACGTGAACGACCCGGGCCGCCGACCGGCAATTGCCATAGGCCTGACGCAGGATCTCGGCGAAGCGGACGGATGGACCCTTGATCGGCTTGCCGCCGCGCGGAAGGGCGTACATGCATTCGGCTGCCGTATCTTCGTCCAGCGTTGCCAGATTCATGATCTGGGAGGCGACACGCTTCAGCGTGCGCGGATAGGCGTGCGCTGAAGCGATCTGCTGATCGATCTCCGCCCGGGTCAGACCGACCGCCAGGCTTTTCGAAACATCGAACCCGCTCTCGACGATCTCGCCCGTATCGTTGTCGACAATGTCCATGCTCATTCCGCCGCTTCCTGTCCGTGGAAAATCGCTTCGTCGCGGGCCTTGGAGATTTCCGCTTCCATCTTGTCGGCGGCCCATTCCGGGAACCTGAACGTCTCGACGTCGTCATAGCCGTGCGGGCCCGGCCAACAGCCGGTATCCCAAGCCCGCTTGAATCGTTTCAGCGCCCAACGACAGCACTTGGCCGCGCGCATCTGGTCCTTCGGATCCAGCGTGAACACCCGAACGCAATAGGGCGCCGAGGACTCGACGCAGACGAGCGTGAACGACGTTATCGGCCGACCGGTCATCACTTCGTGCCCCCAGCCGACCAGGGCACCCTGCATGTCGTAGCGGAACATCCGCATCGACCGGACAAAGTCCTCGGTCTGCACCGAATGGGTGACCTTGAGGTCGGTGTAGTCGTCGTCGCTCGGCCGAACATCGGGGCGGGAACGGAGCCAGATGCCGGTCTCTTCGTCCTTCCAGAACGTCGACGTTTCGACGTCGCCGTCGAGCATGCCGGATTGCACCGCCGGATGGTTGGCGAGGGCATCGCGGATGCGCAGGATCTTCTCGCGCTGTGTCGGCGTCAGCACCGTCAGGCCGGAGTCCTTCATCATCTCCAGCCATTCCTTGCAGGCCGTGCGATTGCCGTTCCAGGCAGCGCCATCAACCCTTTCGGGGCGGAGGACGAAGCGCTTCGAGAACTCCTGCTCTCCCAGAAGCAGGTGGTGAGCCGCCCGGCCCAAGATCACCGCGTCGCTTTCGTCCTTCTGATCCTCGCGCCTGGGGTTGTAGGGGCTGTCGCACCAGTAGTGCGCCTCGCTCTTGGTCCAAATGGTTCTCAGCCCAGACGACGAAATGCAGGGCTCGGGGCCGGTCGGCTTACCGTGGTAGAAATCCAGCGGCATGCCGGTATAGGTGCCGGGCTCGGTGATGGGGTGGCCATTCCAGGGGATCATGATTGCATCCTCAAATCTCAGTCGCTCAGCGGCGGACCGCCGTTGTGTCCTATGCCGACCGGTCTTGCCTCGCGTTCATCGCGGTAGACCGTTGCCCCCCCCCCGGGGGGGGGCGTGCCGGCTGCTTTTGCTGGCTATCCTCAGGCTCGCCGGCAAGCATCGCGCGCCAGGCGGCGTAGGGATCGATTATCGTGGTCATGATTTTTCTCCTCGCGCCTTTGCGAGCGCGGCATGGGCACTTTTCATCGCTGCGAGCAACGGATGGGAATCTGCCGGAACGGTCATTCCGTTTACAGGCCCCGGCCGGGACCACTCGCCGATGGCTGCCGCGCATGCTTCCAGCGCCTCGTAGAGGTCCGGAAGAGCCGAAACTGCTTGCCTGTTGAAAGCCGCATCAGGCCCAAAGAAATCTGCACAAATCGCATGAGAACCATTTGGGTCGGCGTGGGATTGAAAATCCGGATGGATGCCGTCCTGATAAACGCGCCACGGCCCCGGCGTGAATTGCGGCTTGCTCATCACATCGCTCCCAAGGCTTTGATCTCGTCATCGAAAAGAAGGATCACCGCGACCGCCGCCAGCAGCCAAGCGACGAACACCACACGGCTTTCCGTCGCTTTGACAAGGAACGCGGCGAGAAGGGCGCCACCAGCTACTGCTCCGAAGAAGGCCATGGCAGCTAGAACCGAATGGAGACGTTGGGCACGACGCCGTCGGCGATCGCTTCGACGACGGCCTTGGCATGCTTCTTCGGCAGAACCTTGATCGCAGCGCAGATGGCCGTTACCGCTTCGTCGATCACGCGGGTGCGGTTTTCGATGTCGGCGGCCCGGCGCCGCTCCTCTTCCTCGCGCTGCCGCTTTTCCTCGGCCTGGCGACGCTCTTCCGCCTGCTGGGCTTCGATGACACGCTGCTTCTCGGCCTCGGCGGCGCGAATCCGTTCCTCGGCCGCCTGTTCTGCCTCTTCGCGGGCTCGTGCGGCAGTCAAGGCTTCGATCCGCTGGCGCTCCTCCTCAGCGCGCCGGGCCTCGGCCTCTTCACGGCGCTTGCGCTCTTCCTCGGCCCTGCGGGCGCGTTCCTCGGCGATGCGCCTTTCCTCTTCAGCTCTGAGTCGCTCGAGCTCTGCTTTCTCTGCCTCGGCAATCCTGGCGCGCTCGACGGCGACCTCAAGGGAGCCGATCGCATCCTTCAGTTTCGCCGCAGCGGCGGCTTCGAATTCCTGGAACACATCCGGATCGACATGGAACGCCTTCAGATCGGCGAGCCTGCTGCCCATCGTCTCGGCCGTGTCGTTGAAGTCCGTGCGGCCAGCGCCCTCGATCCAGGCGATCTTTTCCTTGACGATTTCCGCCCGCTTTTCTTCGGCCGCCTCCCAATCATCGAGGGGCTTGCGAACTTCGGCCTTCAGCGCATCCAGGCGACCGCGGATTTCCTTCCTGGTGCCATCGATTTCCTTGATCTTCTTTCGCACGTCGTCCGTCAGCGCCTTGCCGGCGTTGTCGATCGCGGTCTTGGTTTGGGCGATCCTATAGGCCGTCGAAGCGATGGCCTTCCGGCCCTTCACGGTTTCGAGATCGACGGGCGCCGCCAACACCTCTTTGCGGATGTTCTTGAAGAATTCTTCGAACTTCTTGCCGTCGACGAGAACGGAAACGGGATTTTCTCCGACGTATTCAATGACATTGCTCATATTTCCACCCCTAAGGCCTCTGCGGCCGCGACCGCCTCGCGAATAAAGTCGTCCCTGATCTTCGGCTTTAGCCGCGCCCACCTTCGCTCGGCGCGAGCCGGATCGTTCTCCCGCGCCCATGTTCGCCAGATGGCGAAGGCTGCGGACTCAATGCGGGTCATGGCCTGCCTTCGTTTGCTGGATGCTGAAGGCCTTCGGCATCCAGCCAAAGGCCTCCGATAATCATCTAATCAGCGACCCGGCGGGCTTGCTCAGTGAACGGGTTGTATTCCTGGTTGTTCGTAATGAGGTAGGCGCCGGGCTCTACCACCTGTTCCTCATGGGGATCTCCAGCCGACTGTTTCAGCACCGCCGGTTTGCCGAGAATGGCGTAAAGCATCTTCATACCGGCATCCTGGAACTCCATCACAGTCGCGCCGCCGGCTTCCAGGACGTGGTGATGACCGCTTTCCGAATGGCCAACGATGAATCCATCTGGACCGGGCCCGACGAGTGCGAACCCGTCCGTGTCGACGGTCCCTTCGTCGATCCGGATGAAATTGACCTCGCCATGGGCGTTGGTCAGGCGGCAAGCGGTAACGTTGTCGAAAGCAGACATCCGATTAGCTCCGTTTTTCAGGTGGGGAATAAAGATTCGCCGGCACTCTCGCGTGCCAGGCATGCGCGTGGTGTAGATCAGGCTTCGCCAGCTCGCGCTTGTTGACGGCCTCCATCATCTCCCCGTTCCTCGGGCAGAAGAATTTCAGGTAGAGCTCGCTTTCCGGAAGTCCTGGCAACCAAACTTCCAAGAGATCGCCGCGTTGCGGATCTTCGTGGCTGTCGATGACACGGTGCTTAAGATTGTCGAGCATCTTCGGCCATCCGATGATGGCAGCGCCTGCGGCTCGTTGCTCGACGTTCTCGGCACGCAGAACTTCGGCTGGTTCGAGCGTTGCCTTGTTTTCAATCCAATGCGCCGGCACGCGCGTTCCATGCCAGTGGTAGAGACACCATCCGTCGCGCCAACGGTGGGATGGTCCATCCTCGCAATGAGGCAAGTTACCGTCGTCAAGTTTGAGGACTTCCGGGAAATCCGAGACGATGCAGAATTTCTCGTGCATCACGCGGAACCCGCCGTGGATGGCCGCGCGTTCCCAAGCGTCGTATGCCGCATGAGGCGCCAATCTCAGCCCAAGGATGTCGCGCGCAGCCGTAAGATAACAATCGTAGCTGCCCCACATGTTGCCGCCTTGATAAACCCTCCACCACAGTCGAGCGCATTGGACGCCCAAGGGGCCCGCGAGATCAAAACACGCGCGCGCCGCTGCGGTTTCGGCGGCGCCCGTGGCGGCGTACGTGGCGGCGTCCGTGGCGGCGTCCGTGGCGGCGCGCGTGGCGGCGCGCGTGGCGGCGCCCGTGGCGGCGTACGTGGCGGCGCCCGTGGCGGCGTCCGTGGCGGCGTCCGTGGCGGCGTCCGTGGCGGCGTCCGTGGCGGCGTACGTGGCGGCGCGCGTGGCGGCGTCCGTGGCGGCGTCCGTGGCGGCGTGCGTGGCGGCGTGCGTGGCGGCGTCCGTGGCGGCGTCCGTGGCGGCGTGCGTGGCGGCGTGCGTGGCGGCGTGCGTGGCGGCGTCCGTGGCGGCGCGCGTGGCGGCGCGCGTGGCGGCGTCCGTGGCGGCGTCCGTGGCGGCGTCCGTGGCGGCGCGCGTGGCGGCGCGCGTGGCGGCGCGCGTGGCGGCGTGCGTGGCGGCGTGCGTGGCGGCGTGCGTGGCGGCGTCCGTGGCGGCGTGCGTGGCGGCGTCCGTGGCGGCGTCCGTGGCGGCGTCCGTGGCGGCGTACGTGGCGGCGTGCGTGGCGGCGTGCGTGGCGGCGTCCGTGGCGGCGTGCGTGGCGGCGTACGTGGCGGCGTACGTGGCGGCGCGCGTGGCGGCGTCCGTGGCGGCGTGCGTGGCGGCGTACGTGTACCAGATTGCGGCCGATGCACCATACGAGAAGGCCATCACCATTGGGGATGGAACAATAACTACGCGCGGTGCGGGACGTCCGGCCGCAGCATATAGATCGACAATCGCGCGCCGGATCTTTGTTGGCTCGATTGGCTTGGTGCGCAGAACTCTGCGGATCCACATTTCTGTGTGGATATCCATTGCCGCTTTTTCTTCGCACGTAATCCCGCCTTCGGCGCAATTTGGCTTCCGGATAATGTTCGAGTCCATCAGACGCGTTCCTTCGTTGGGAAGATGATGTCACCGCGCTGGTAGGGGCGAGTCCAATCGCCGGCGGCACTCACGCGGACCCACTTCTCGCCGTCCCAAACGAACGGAAGGTGCCCTTCGACGAACCGGATGGCGAAGTCGCGATTTTCTTCGGCGGCGTCGATCTGGTCGGCGACAAGGCGGGCGATGGCTTTCGTTGCATCGAAAGCCTGTCCAGATCCGATATCGGCAAAAATTACTCTGGATACAGGGCCGTAGCAGCCGCCCTGGAGGATGCGGTCGACACACTTCTGCTCGGTGTCGAGGATCCGGTCGACGGCAAGTGCCTCATCGATGATCGGAGAGCCTTCTAAATCCTGGATAAAAGCGAAAAACGGTCGAAGTCCTGCGGCCTTGGCATCCGGTGTTTCTTCGGCCTTGCATCGTGCCTCGGGGCTTTGATCCTGCGACAGGCGTCGGTGGTGGCTGGCAAGGTCGTCGCACAAGCGGTTGGTCTTGGCTGTTTCCTCGGCAATGGCCGCGCAGAGTCGATACCGAACGCCCTCGATGATGCGGTCGCAATGCGTGCCGGCCGTTCTTCGTGTGCGAGTTGTCATCTGCATGGCTCACTCCGTTGAATACCCAATGTATTGCTCATTGCCGAGCGTATGTCAATACGAAGGGTATGATTTTTTTAGTGGGCTGTGAAGATGTTTCTCGCGCGCGTTCACACTGAGAAGGAGGGGTAGGGGCTATAGGCCCCTACCCCCCTCTCAGAGTTTAGTTATACGTCCTTGTCTCTGAGCCGCGCGCAATACTATTTTTCTGAGCCGAGCGCGTAGCAAGACGCGGGCCAACTCAGATCTTGTGACATCTGTGACAATTGTTCGAAAAAGGCCAAAAAAAACAATGACTCGGTGATGTCACACCGCATGTCACATATGTCACAACTCAAAAAACGGCGGGCTGCACGAAGGTGATCACCAGCGCGGCGATTTGCACTTCGACCTCGTCGTTGGGCGAGGCATTGATGGGCCCGATGTCGATCGGCTTGTGGCGCGGGTTAGACGACCGCGGCGCCAGCATGATCCGTCCGTTTCTGATCGAAATCTCTTTCAGGGTCCGCTCGCGAAAGCTGCCGCCGTTTCGGAATTGTTCCACGACCACCGGCAGACCGGACCTTGGCGACATTCCGGTTTTCGCCCAAGGCACGGCAACGACATAGCCGCCATCGCGAACAAATTCGTCGAAGGAGTCGCCGACAACCTGATAGGCGACATAGTCGGCCCGATCGAATCTTGGGTCCGGGACGACGGGGATCGTCCCGAGAATGTCGTCCTGGATGTCATCGACATGGATCCACGACGTGGCCTCGGCTTTCCCGACGATGGGCGCCAAAATCACGCCCTTTCCTGAGTAGGGTGCGCCGGCCGTGTCGAGAGGCGCCGGCGGTTCCGCCTCATCGCCGCGCTTCGGCCCTTCGCCTGTCAGGAGCCACTTCAGGCTGATTCGGAAAAACCGGGCATATCGAATCGCGGCGTCGGCGGTCATGCCCCGGGTGCCGTTTTCGTGCGACACATAGGTCACCTCACGCACGCCCATTGCCTTCGCGGCTTCCGACGCATGCGCATACCCGGCCTCTACGCGCGCTGCCCTCAATCGTTGCCATCTGCTCATAGGCCACCCATCGCAAATACGCGGATACTTCGGGTATTGACGAGAGGCGATCGAATGGAATACAAAAGGTATGATGAATCACATTGAGGTCGTGATCGATGGATGGTGCGGGGATTCGAGAGCTCCGGGAGAGCTTCGGGATGTCTCAGGCGCAGTTTGCAAAACTGCTGGGTGTTCGGCAGCCGACCGTCTGCCGGCTCGAAAGAGGGCAGACGGTGGCGGGGGCGATGTTGACGCTTTTGGAAAGTCTGAAGGCCGGACACATCACACCTGAAATGCTGAAAGACAAGCAAAAGACTACCGAGAAGGAGGGCTCAGATGCGTGAATTCCTTGCCCCGCACCGTGGAAAAATCGAACGCGATCTGCGGGACAAGGAACAGGCGCGAGCGGAGATCCGGGATCTCGCCAATCAGGCAGTCGCTCTCGAGCGCATCAAGACCGGGACGAAAGAGGCGGCGATCGGCAACCTCAGCGCCAGGCACGATCTCGGATCGTGGCTGTTGCGGCTTTGCCGCGGGGATCCGGTTCGGGTCGAAGTCCACTATGTCGTCCGGCTGGTCGATGCGCTCGCCGGCGCGCTCAAGGAACACGACATGCGGCTCGCGCTGGCGCGCGAACGTCTCCATGCCATAGGTGCGGCATGACCCAGGATTGCCTCGGCGCGATCTTCTGCGCGTTTTTCGCAGGCGCCTTCGCTTCGGCTCTGCTGTGCCGGGTCGCGGCGATGCGGCGCCATTCCCGTGATGTCCGGTTCGGGGGCTGATCCGTGATGCAGCCCATTTCCGCTCAAGGTCCTGGCGAAGGTCGGTCTTGGCCGTTCGGGGCGCTGCAGATGTTCGGCTACGACCTGATCATGGCCGACCCGAATTGGCGCTTTGAGACATGGTCGGAAAAGGGCCGGACCAGCAAGGGTCCGGATCGCCACTACACGACGATGACTGTCGGCGAGATCAAGCGAAGCTTTCCCGTAGGGCACCTGGCGGCGAAGGACGCCGTGCTCTGGCTTTGGGCCACCCATCCAATGATCGATCAGCAGATCGAGGTCGGCCGCTTCTGGGGCTTCCAGTTCGTGACATCGGGCGTCTGGGTCAAGCGGACCAAGCACGGGAAGCTGGGGTTCGGCCCAGGCTATCGGTTGCGCAGCGCGTCGGAGCCGTTCCTGATTTTCATCAACGGGACGCCTGCAACATGCCCGGTCGTGCGGACCGTCGTCGAAGGACCGCTGCGCGAACATTCCAGGAAACCGGATGAGGCATATCGGGAAGCGGAGCGGCTACTGCCGGGAGCGCGGCGTGCGGATCTGTTTTCGCGGGAGACCCGGCCCGGTTGGGACAGTTGGGGCGACGAAGCCGGAAAGTTCAATGAGGGGCGGCATTGACCGCCGTTGCAAAAGGAGACCGCCGATGACTGGCGAAGGCGACAACATCAAGGGCATGGTGATCTTCCACCATGGGCGAATCAAGCGCGCGACGGCAGAAAAGGACTCGGCCGTCGGGTCGTTGCGCAACGCCAAAAAGCAGGCGATCACCGACGAAATTGACGTCGAGGCGCTGGAGTTTTGCGCCAAGCTGCAGAAGGCGAAGAAGCCGCACGAGGTGGTGCAGCACCTGAAAAACAAGATCCTCTACGCCGGCTATCTGGGCCTCGACCTGCCGCGCCATTTTGACCTTTTCGATGAGCCGAAGGAAGATCGCACGCCGATCGAGGACAAGGCCCATGAGGACGGGTTGCGGGCGGGTCTGCAGGATGATGTCCCGGAGGCCAACCCCCACGACCCGACGTCCGCCACCGGTCAGTCCTGGCTGCGTGGCTTTCATGCCGGTACCGCCCAGCGCAAACAGATCCTCGAGATGCAGGCCGAGGTCATCAAGGGCGAAGGCGATGAAGGGGACGATGAGGAGACCGTCGACGATTCCCTTGATGAGGCCATCGATGGGACCGAGGACGACGACGATGGGCCGACCGACGTCGGCGAGGTTACCCGGTCCGAGCTCGAGGAGAGGATCGACGGTCCAACGATCGTCGATATGAACGCGCGCAGGAAAAACGCGGCGGAGTAGCCGCACGCATCAA
Source organism: Rhodobium gokarnense (assembly GCF_025961475.1). NCBI lineage: Bacteria > Pseudomonadati > Pseudomonadota > Alphaproteobacteria > Hyphomicrobiales > Rhodobiaceae > Rhodobium > Rhodobium gokarnense. The sequence continues at coordinate 13,413 of NZ_JAOQNS010000014.1, forward strand.
CCAGCGAGTTGAAGGGCGCGGTCGATGATCCTCATCGGCATGGACATCGCGACGGTTACTGGCGTCGCCCTGCGTGACGACGACGGGCAGATCAAGGCCTGGTCCTTCCGCGTCGATGGCGACGGGCCGGGGGATGTCTTCAAGGCATTCGAGGACAAGGTCTACCGGATCCTGAAGAAGCACCGGCCGGTACGGATCGCGATCGAGGCGCCGCTGCGTTCGGACATCAGCCGGGAGACGACGGAGGAATACTTCGTCGACAATGTTCGCCATGTCCGCAAGGTCCGGAGCCCGATCACCAACATCAACACGCTGCGAAAACTCTACGGCTTCACGGCGATCGTCTACGCCTGCGCCTGTCGCTGCAGCATTCCGGTTGAAGAGGTCAAGGAGAACCAGTGGCGATCGGCCTTCGGGGTCAAGATCGGCAAGGGCGTGCCGTCCTCCGGTCGGCGCAAGGCCTGGAAGCAGGCAGCGATTGATCGATGCCGGCTGGTCGGCGTTCGGGCCCTGGATTCCGACGCTGCAGAAGCGGTCGGCGTGCTCTGGTGGCTTCAGGGCCAAATGGTTGGGCCGCGCGGCGCGCGGGTGCGGGCGGAAAGCCTGTTCAGTTTCGAGGGATCCGATGGCCGGCGAAAAGATCAGGCTTCAGGAGATGATCGACGCCTGCCTGGAAAGGGCCGGGCACCTGCGCGGCGTTCAGGCGGCGCTTCAGAAGATGGGGGCGATCAGGGAGCCCTCGACCTATGCGATGCGCCAGGCGGAGGTCTTCGACGCCATCGTCAAGGCGCTGCGCATGATTGAAGTCGATCCGGATGGCTTCGTCGCCTGGCATCGCAACAGACTGAAAAAGAAATGAGCGGCCTGATCATCGATCTGTTCGCCGGCGGCGGCGGGGCCTCGCTTGGCATCGAAATGGCGACGGGGCGTTCTCCGGATATCGCCATCAACCACGATCACGCGGCGATCCGCATGCACGCGGCGAACCATCCGGAGACGCTGCACCTGGAGCGCAGCGTTTGGAAATCGGACCCGTGGGAATACGTCCGCAACAGGGAAGTCGACCTCGTCTGGGCCTCGCCGGATTGCTTCGTTGCCGGAACAATGATCCTGACCGATCAGGGTTACCGACCCATCGAAAGCATCGTCGAAGGCGATTGTGTCCTCACGCACGCGGGAAGGTACCGTCGCGTCTACGGGACGATGCGCGCAAAGAAGTCGGTGCACAGCGTCGATATCCAAGGTTCGCCCACCTTGATGGTGAGCGGCGAACACCCCTTCTTGGCACGACCGATAGAGAATGTCTGGGACAACAGACGGCGAAACTACCGCCGGACGCTACTCGAGGCGCGGTGGGTGGCGGCAACCAATTTGCGGATCGGCAACGCGGCGATGAATGCCGCCGGTGGCGACAGGGATTTCTGCGCCACTCCTTGCGAGTTCGGAGCTCTGCCGATCCCCCAAGTCGGCGGCAGGGGGATCGACGTGGATGAGCGGCTGATGTGGCTAGTTGGCCGATATGTCGGCGACGGGTGGTCGCGCATTAGAGGCGGCCATGCGGAACTGGTCATAATCTGCGCGAAGGACGAGGCCGACGAACTCGCCGAACGTCTCGACGCTTGGCCCAGGTTAGGGATGCGCGCCGGGCATGGCGAACTCGCTTGGCATCGTCGTGAGGTCGAGACGGCCGTGCAATTTAGCACGAACCATCGCGGCTTGGTGGAGTGGATCAGGGGCCAGTTCGGCCATGGTGGTTACCATAAGCACTTCCCGGCCTGGTGCATGTCCGCACCTGTAGAGCTGCGTCGCGCTCTGCTTGCCGGCTATGTGTCGGCCGATGGCAGCCAGCTTATGATTTCCGGCAACAGCGTCACCGAGACGATCACAATCTCCAAGGCGTTGGCTCTATCGACCAAAGCCATTGCGGAGAGCCTCGGCTTTACCGCCACCGTCTCGAACCCACGTGCCAACTCCTCTACGATCGAAGGACGCGATGTGCAAGCGAAGCGCACCTATCTCGTCAGATGGAGGGAGACGCGGAAGAGGCTGCAGACGGTCCGCGAGGGCATCCATAACTGGTCTCGGGTTCAAAGGGTCGGAGAAGCCTCAGAGCCCGTCGAAGTCTTCAATATCGCGGTCGAGGAGGACGAGTCTTACGTCGCGGACGGGATCGTCGTCCACAATTGCAAGCACCACTCCAAGGCCAAGGGATCGCGGCCGGTCAAGCGCAACATTCGCGATCTCGCCTGGGTGGTCAAATGGTGGGCGCAGTCGGTGCGCCCGAAGGTGATCATCCTCGAAAATGTCGAGGAATTCCGCGATTGGGGGCCGGTGGTGCCGGACGCATCCGGCCGGTTCTTCCCGTGTCCGGACCGCAAGGGCGAGACCTTCAAGCGGTTCGTCGGCGAGCTGCGGCGCCTCGGCTACCGGGTCGACTGGCGCGAGCTGGTTGCGGCCGACTACGGCGCGCCGACGATCCGCAAAAGGCTCTACATGATCGCCCGGCGCGACGGGCTGCCGATCGCCTGGCCGAAGCCGACGCACGGGCGGGCCGACGATATCGACGTCATCGCCGGGCGAAAGCTGCCTTGGCGCAGCGCGGCGGAAATCATCGACTGGTCGCTGCCGTGCCCGTCGATCTTCGACACGGCGGCGGAGATCATGGCGAAGTTCGGCCTTCGCGCGGTGCGCCCGCTCCAGCCGACGACGCTTCGGCGCGTTGCGCGGGGTGTCGGCAAATACGTGATCGAGGCCGCGGAACCGTTCATCTTGCCGATCACGCATGCCGGTTCGGATCGCGTGGAGCCGATCGGCGAACCGCTTCGCACGACGACGGCCGCACATCGCGGCGAACGGGCGCTTGTGATGCCCTTCGTCTCCCGGCAATTCGGCGCCAGCGTCGGGCACGGCGCCAGGGAACCGCTGGCGACCGTCACGGCCGGCGGCGGCGGCAAGTCGGCCCTCATTGCGCCGACGCTCGTCCAGACGGGATATGGCGAGCGCCCGGGCCAGGCGCCGCGGGTGCCCGGCCTCGACAAGCCGCTCGGCACGGTCGTCGCCGGCGGGCAGAAACACGCGCTTGTCGCGGCCTTCATGGCGCAGCACAACACGGGCGTCGTCGGACGGACGGCCGATGCGCCGCTGTCGACGGTGACCGCGACGGGCGCGCAACAGGCGATCGTGGCGGCGCACCTGTCGCATTTCTACGGGTCGAACACGGCGGGCGGCGAAGGCGACCTGCGGCAGCCGGCGCGGACCGTCACGGCCGAAGGCAATCACGCGTCCCTCGTCACGGCGTTCCTGTCGACCTATTACGGCACCGACCAGGCGCCGCAGCTCGGCGCGCCGCTGCCGACCGTGACGACGGTCGGCCGGCATAGCCTGGTGACGGTGACGATCGACGGAGCCACCTACGTCCTCATCGACATCGGCATGCGCATGCTGACGCCGCGCGAGCTGTTCCGCGCGCAGGGCTTTCCCGACAGCTACCAAATCGAGGCGGATGCCGAGGGCGTGCCGTTTTCCAAGACGGTGCAGGTCGAGAAGTGCGGCAACTCGGTCTGTCCGCCCGTCGCCGCGGCGATCGTCGCGGAGAACCTGCCCTGGCTGGCGCAGCGGACGGAGGCGGCATGATCCCCGACATCGCCACCGAGCTCGACCTGCGCAGCCGCGGATATCGCGACCATGTCGAACGCATGGCGGCCGGGCGAACGGTCGTCCCGAGCCTTGCCGCCTACCTCGCCGACCGGCTCTGGCAAACGGCGCCGCATCAGGAGGTCGTGTTCGTCTCCGCCGACGATGCGCGCTTCGCCCGGCTTGCGGAGCGGTGGGCGACGGCGCGCAAGGGCCGCCGCTGCCCCGTCGCCGACAATGGCTGGCATTTCCCGAAACCCTGGGTGGACGAATTGACGATGGAGGGGGCATGAGGGCTTTATGTTTGCGAGAATTGGCCATCGACTGGCTTCGTGTCACGCACCCCGGGTCGATCATCGTGACGGAGTTGAGCGTTGCGGATTGGAGAGGTGCTTCGCTTGATCTTGCGGCGATTACGGAAACGCATATCGCCGGTATCGAGATCAAGGGCGAAGGCGACAGTCCGGCGAGGCTCGATCGCCAAGGGCTTGCCTACGGCATGGTCGCCCGGGAAATGTGGCTCCTTTGCGATATGAGCCTTCAGGAGAAATGCTTTTCCAGGCGCCCGGCTGGATGGGGGAGATTGGAGATTCACGAAGGCATTGTCCGGCCTTACAACGTCGCAAAAAAACTCGGCCCTTTAAAAAAACACCCTTTGGGCGGAACGTATTACCCGACCGTTCGTGACGAGAGCCGATATGAGCCGGATCGCTGGTATCCACAGGAGCACCAGTCGCCCCACGTCATGTGCGGAACCCTTTGGCGAGATGAACTCTGCGCGATAGCAAAGTGCTATCAGCTTTGTTCAGCCAGCAAGGCGCCTGTTCACGTGTTGACCAAGGCGCTTTGCGATGCGCTCCCGGCGCCGCTATTGCACGACGAGATGATTAAGGCTCTTCGCCGTAGGGTCTGGCGAAGGCCGGTTATCGATTTGAGGGGGGCGAAGTGAGCGACATCAATTACGTCGCGTTGATCGGCCCCGTGGCGATCACCTTTTGGGGAGACCCGAACAAGGCCCTTTCGAATGACAAGGAGCTGAGGTGGGGAACCCGGGGCGCGCGTGTCGTCGATCTCACCAAGGGCACTTGGGTAGATCATTCGGCGGCCGCGGGCGGCGGCGTCTTGAAATTGATCGAAGTGGAAAAAGGGCTTGGAACCTCCGACGCAGTTCGCTGGCTTGAGGAGCAAGGGCTTGTGAAGCGGGAGGATCCGGCGGCCGCGGCCAAGGCTTCGGAAAAGGAGATCGAAACCACCTACGACTATGTGGACGAGGAGGGAACCTTCGTCTGCCAGGTGGTGCGCTACCGGAAGCCGGCCGAGCCGCGGTTTCGCCAGCGGCGCAAGGCAAAAAACGGGGTCTGGATATGGGGGCTGAGCGATGGAACCTACGGCCGGTTTCGGCGAGACGGTGACTGGTTCAAGTTCAGCCAGAAGCACGCCGACCGTTATGTCGAGACGACGGAGTTCGGCGAAGTTGCCAGATTCCTTTATGGACTCCCCGAGGTCGTCGAAGCCGTCGCGCTCGAGCAGGCGGTCTATCTGCCTGAGGGGGAGAAGGACGTGGACAATCTCCGGGCCATGGGCCTTGTCGCCACCTGCAACATCGGCGGCGCCAACAAATGGCAGCAGTCGTTCACCGAGAGCCTGCGCGGTGCCCATGTCGTGATCCTGCCGGACAACGATGAGGCCGGCGAGAAGCACGTGACGTTGGTTGGCGCGGCTCTGAGGGACGCGGTCTCATCCTTGCGGATCCTTCGCATTCCGGGGTTGCCGGACAAGGGAGACGTCTCCGACTGGATCGCGGACGGTGGAACGGCCGACGCGTTTCTGGATATGGTCGATCGTCTGGCCCGTCCATGGAAGCCGGCGCCGCCGAAATCGAAGTTCGGCGGCCTGCTCTTCCAGGATCTCGATCGGGTCAAAGGTGAGGAATACGAGTTCCTGATCGACGACTTCCTGTCGCGCGGGGACCGGTCGCTGGTCTACGGCGCGTCGAAGTCCGGCAAGAGCTTCCTGGCCATCGACATGGCCATGTGCGTCGCGCGCGGGATCGAGTTTTTCGGGAAGGCGGTTCGCAAGGGCGGGGTCATCTACCAGGCCGGCGAGGGACAGAAGGGCGTGAAGAAGCGCCTGCGAGCCTATCGGCAGCACAACGAGATGTCGCCCGACACGCCGCTGGATTTCGTGCTGATGCCGGCGACCATCGACCTCTATCACCGCGACGGCGATGTCGACGGGTTCATCGCCGAATGCAAGGCCTGGGCCGCGGTGATGAACGAGCGGCTCGAGCTGGTCGTGATCGACACACTGTCGACGGCGACGGCCGGCGCCGACGAGAACAGCGGAAAGGACATGTCTTTGGTCCTTTCGAACTGTGCCCGCATCTCAACAGAGTTGAAGGCGCACGTCATGTTGGTCCACCACATGCCGAAAAATGGCAAATCCCCGCGCGGTCACGGTTCTATTTTCGCGAACATCGATAACGCCATCCAGGTTGACCGCGACGAAGAAACGGGCGTCAGAACCGCGTTTGTCGAGAAGCAGAAGGATGGCGATGACACGGCGAGAGTCAAGTTCGAACTCTGCGCGATCACGATCGGCCGGCGGGAGATGGACGACCGGGCGATCACGTCCTGCGTCGTGGTGGATAAGGGCACCAAGGACGAGGCGAAGGCGGCCGACAGGGCCCGGAGCGGCGTTCACCTGAAAGGGCAGCGCCGGCAGCTCTATCAGGCCCTCATCGACGCCCTTGCCGAACAGGGCATCCCGACGCCGCCGGAACTCAAGCTGCCGAGGTCAATCCATACCGTCGTCCGATACGCAGCGTGGAAGGATGCCTTTACGCGCATATCGTTCATCGATGAGGGCGATGAGAAAAAGCGCGACGCGGCCGTGCGTCAGGCAATCTCGCGAGAGGGGCGGGAGATGCACAGCCGGCGTTTGATCGGGCGCCACGACAATTACGTTTGGATCACCGGCAAACCGGTGGCTGGGTTTGCGAACCGAAGCCGCGATGAAACCTCGGACAAGCCGGACAGCACCGCGTTGGACGGTGAGGATCCGTTCGCGACGTGGCCTGGGGACGGCGGCTTGTGACATGGTCAATCCGTTAAGTTTCAGCGGCTTACAAGCGAAGTTGTCACATATGTCACAGATGTCACAAGGCATGTCACAAGCATTGAAGGGAGACGATGATGGCCAAGCGGGTGGTAATCTGGCAGGACGGGGACCGCTGGCTGACGGTCTTTGCCGATGAGGGAGTCGAGGTCTTCTGGGTTGACGAGGGAGCAAAGGCGGACCGGACTTACAAGATGACGCCGTCCCCGGTGCCTGAAGGTTTGCTCGATGACGAATATGGCTATGCGGACGACGGCAGCGCGGCGTCGATCCGCGCCAACCGCGCCATGGCCGCAATCGAAGGGCGGCCGTTCCTGCAAGCCGTCCGAAAAGACGAAAAATCACGAGAAGAAGGTGAGTGTGGAGATGACGGTCCAGAAGCTGCCTGACGAAGAGCGCTTCATCATCGCCGTGCTCTGGATGTGCGGTTGGCCGGTGGCGGCGATCGCGGCGCGTTGCGGCGCGACGCCCGGCAAGGTGCGCGGCGTCGTCCACCGGCTGCCCTATCCGCCCCGCTCGGAGTTGTCGGTCGCGGATCGCCAAAAGATCCTGGATGAGTTGAAGGCCGGGCGCCGTGACGGCGGCCGGTTGCCCGACACCATGTTCGTCGCCGAGTTCCTTGAAGCGGGGCAGGTCAAAACGGTTCGTCGCATTGATTTTTCCGGCGGGGAGCGACGATCGTACCAGGTCGACTATGGCGACCGGGAAACCGTTCGACTGCCGCGCGACGTCCAGCCGAAGGGTTTGGGCTCATTGCCGGTCGAAACGGATCACATTGCCGCGGGCCGCCGCCGGGACGGGCCGGTGGCCAAGGCCGAGCCGGGGCGGGGCGGCCGGCGCCGAATCCTTGAGGACGCCAGCGAGAAAGGGTCGCCGATCCTGCAGCTTCGCGATCATTCCGCCGCGCCGCTGGAATACCTGGAATTCAAGCACGTTCTGCAGGATCGCCCGAAAAAGGACATGACACGGGAGCAGGTCGTGTGGATGGACGGCGCCGAGCATCGACGCCTTGTTGCGGCACGCCGGTTGCGGGATGTGTTTGAGGGTGCGGAGATCTCGCCGGCGCGATCGCTGGATCTGATGAAGGCGCCGGGCGGCGCCGGCAGGCCAAGCAGCATCGCGGACTATGTGCTGGATTGCCAGAAGGAGGTTGCCCGTCTCCGGGAAGGGCTACCGGAGGGGTTGCTCGCTATCCTCGAGGCGGTGGTCCACCGTGATCTCTGGATATGGCAGGACGTTCGCAGGAGGTCGGAAAAGCGTCGGATATTCGACGATATTCGCCGCGGTCTTGACTTTGTGTCCTTCGTCCACGGCGAAGTCAGCCTGGGGGAATTGTCCTGGCGATGGCCGGAGCCCTATTCGCAAGAACTCTATCGGCGACTGAGGCCGTTTATTCACAGGACGGGCGGCAAGGGGTGATCGGCGCTTGGTCGATAGCTTTCCATTCGGGGCCGTCGGCGAACGTTTCAAGGCAGCCCTGGCAGAATGCAGCGTCGAAAATGCGAAGCAGTTCCCACGCTTCGCCGTTCCAGACGGCCCAAGCGTCCACGACGATGTTCTCACGACCGCAATTTGGGCAGACAGGCGTTTTCCCGGGCATTGGCTATTGTCTCGCTGGATCATGAAACGAAGCGGCCGGCGCCATCGCGGCGCCGGCCAAGTTGGGGAGGAGTCAGACTGCGATCAACGGGAAATCGCATTCCGGGGCGAGACCGATCCGTTTGAGGGCAATCCGCGTCCTGCGGATGTGTCGGCGACCCTCTTTCCATGTCGGCTTTCTTTTCATTTGTGGCCTCCATTTTTTTGGTTACATTTGCTGGCGGCGTCATTCATATCGTATTGCTCTGTCCGGCGTCAATACGCAACGAATGATTTTGTATACAGTCCGATGGCGGCCATAGCGAAAATGGCTATTTTCTGCCGATATCCGCACTACGAAATTCTGTTGTCGGGAGAACGATGCCGAACGAATTTGACAAAATTCGTTTTGTGAGTCACGTTTTTGCCGAATCGTCGAAAAGCGAGATGATGCCGGGGCCCCGAATGATCTGGTGATATCCGGCGTGTCGTGGGGTGGAGCAGTCCGGTAGCTCGTCAGGCTCATAACCTGGAGGTCGAGGGTTCAAATCCCTCCCCCGCTACCAAGTCAGGGCAACGCCCGTGGGTTTGCGCCAAGCTAGCAAGCCGCCTTATTCCCTCGTATGGGCTCAGCGAGCTACAGAGGGCACATAGTGGTCAGGCAGACGCTCCGGGGCGCCGATCCTGTCTGCTGAAGTAGAAAGAGCCCCGGAAGTATTTCTGCCAAGGGCTGGTTTCCCAGCCAACGCAAAGCAAGGATATGGGCGATAGCCGGCGGCCTTGCGTTGTAGAACATGAGCACCGGCGAGGACACGAGTAATAGACGCCTCCTCGGCTTGGTCGCGACAGGTGGTCTAAGGTTCGACGCGCACTACTGTTATGGAAGGCAGCGAGCCTGGATCCAGAGGGTTAGAGACCCTGTGTTCATGCAATCCCGCGTAGCTGGTGCGCCAGCGGAGGCGCCATCGAGTCGTGAAACCTGGCGCCTCCGCAAAAGTAGTGGCAAACGATGCTGTCGCAGAAGCGCGTTTGCTGATATGATACTGCGATGCTTCACGGTTGCAGCAGGGCCGTGACTAAGACAAGGCTGGTCGCCCAAGCGACCGGTTTAGCCGCTGCCAAATTCGCCCATCAGGGCAACGGAATCGATGCTGCGGCGTGGAAAGCAGACACGTGTCGGCCCGTAGAGCCCGGCGTTGAAATAGCTGGGAACGGGTGACGACGCGCTGGACGACATGCGCATAGATCCAGTGAGCCGGGGTAGCGTCCGGTCAGCATCGACACTAATCGGCGCGTGTCATCATTGCCCGAAAATCTTGACCCACTCAGGAGAACGGCTTGGCCGTAGCCATTGTGGCGTAGGGTATTGGGGTGCGCGCCGACCCTATCGACGCTGTGACACGGTGATTTCTGCTTGCCGTAGGGCGTGGTCGGAAGTCTTACCACGGACCGCATTGCGGGGGTTCAGCAGGCCCCGCCAGCGTCGACAAATACCCGCCAAGGTCTCCAATTCAGTTTGGAGATGACACCGCCCCACGACGCGTTTGGTTTCCTAGGCCTTCGTGCGTCGGGGTGGCGGCTCTTCAGGAGGCTCTATGACATTTCTCGAATTCAAAGCATGGTTCGACGGCTTCTGCGAGGGCATTGAAGGTGCGCCGAATACTGAGCAGTGGAAGCGGATCTGCGAGAAGTTCGGCGAAGTCCACGAACCGCTGCCGGGGCCTTGCCCTCAACCTTATCGCTTTGTGCCTGGGGACATGTCCCCGTTTGGGCCGCCGTACGAAATCACCTGCTCACTGCCCGCGTTCAATCTTGATCTGAACTGACTTGCGGCCCTGTGCCGCTCTGTCCACCGTAGGGGCGTGGAGCCGCGCCGGTCTAGCGGCAGTTTCGTCTTCTGCGCCCCTCGCAAGTCTGACCGGGGAGCGGTGGCGCCCATCTTTGAAAAGTCGGAAACAATCAAAGAAATCAAAAGATGCCGCGTGGTGGAACCAGACAGGGTGCCGGACGAAAGCCAGGCAAGGTGAGCGCGGCCAAGCGCCAACTATCGGAAAAGGCACGCGGTCTCGCCGATGGCGCCCTGAAGACGCTGAACGATATCCACAAGGATCGAAAAGCGCCTCACAGCGCGCGGGTGTCTGCCGCGACGGCAATCCTGGATCGCGCCTATGGCCGCCCCCCGCAATCGCTGGAGCACACCGGCAAGGACGGCGCACCCCTCGCATTCGTGGATCTGACCAAAGCAACGGATGACCAGCTCTCGGCACTCGAATCTTTCTTCGGCCCGCTTGCCGGATCCGGCGACGATGCTGAAGGCGATCCGACAGGAGAGGGAAAGGCGCCGACTCGAGGCTGAGCGTGAGCGCATTGCCAAGGATGCGGAGCGCATCCGGGCAAGATGCGCGACGCTCGCGGGTTTCGTCCGGGAGGCGTGGCATGTCCTCCACCCGGCCATCGATTACGTCCATGGCTGGCACATCGACGCGATATGCGACCATCTCGAGGCGGTCACCAGGGGGGGCATCACCCGGCTGCTGATCAATGTGCCGCCCGGCACGATGAAGTCGTTGCTGGTGTCAACGTTCTGGCCGGCATGGGAGTGGACGAAAGAGCCGTCGCGATCGTATCTGACGACCTCCTATTCGGAGGGCTATGCGAAGCGCGACGCGCGCCGTATGCGCGATCTGGTGGAATCTGAGTGGTATCAGTCGCTATGGGGTGACCGGGTTACCCTGTCCCGCAAGGCGGAAATCAGTTTCGAGAACACGGCCCGTGGGTATCGTGAGGGCAAGGCGTTTGCGTCCCTGACTGGTGGCCGGGCGGATCGGCTGATCATCGACGATCCGCACTCGACCGAAACAGCAGAGAGCCCGGCCGAACGGGAGACGACGGCCCGGATTTTCCGGGAGTCGGTGCCGTCGCGGCTGAATGATCCGGCGCGGTCGGCGATCATCATCATCATGCAGCGGCTGCATGAGGCCGATGTTTCCGGGCAGGCGATATCGCTGAAGCTTGGATATGAGCATCTGATGCTGCCGATGGAGTTCGAGCCGGAACGCCGGTGTCGGACGTCGATCGGGTTTCAGGATCCGCGACAGTCAAGCGGGGAGCTTCTGTTCCCCGAAAGGTTCTCGCGTGAGGTCGTTGAGCGCGACAAGGTGCCGATGGGCTCCTACGCCGTCGCAGGCCAGTTTCAGCAGCGCCCGGTGCCGCGCGAGGGAGGCATGTTCAAGCGGTCCTGGTTCGATGGTCAGTTCATCGGCGCGCCCCCGGCCGGCACCAGATGGGTTAGGCATTGGGACCTTGCCGCGACGAAGAAGAAGACGGCGGCGCGCACGGCCGGGGTGAAGATCGGCAGGGCCCCGGATGGGTCTTTCATCGTCGGCCATGCGGTGACGACGCAGGATGAAGGCAACGCTGTCCGCAAGTTGATCAAGGCGACGGCCGAGGTGGACGGAAAATCTCCGCTGATCAGCCTTCCGCAGGATCCTGGTCAGGCCGGCAAGGTGCAGGCCAAGGACATGGTTGCGATGCTCGCCGGCTGGACGGTCAAGGCCGAGCCGGAAACCGGCGACAAGGTGACGAGGGCTGAGCCGTTCGCGGCCCAGTGCGAGGCCGGGAACGTCTACATCGTCAGGGGCGAGTGGAACGAATCCTATCTTGACGAGCTGTGCCTGTTTCCGGGCGGGCAGTTCAAGGATCAGGTTGACGCGTCGTCGGGCGCATTCGGAAAACTTTTGGACAAGCGGGGCGGCGGGTCGGTGTCGTTGGGCGGATTTTACTGATGACCGAAGACTTTGACATCACCTCGCATCATCCGTCCTATGACGCCTATGCCCCGGATTGGGAGAGGATGCGCGACGCCGTAGAGGGCGAGCGCTGCATCAAGGACAAAGGCAAGGCGTATCTGCCGATGAAGTCCGGCATGGTCGCCATGACTGACCTTCAGGCGCGCGATCGAGCCTATGAGGCATACAAGGCGAGAGCGGAGTTTCCGGAGATCGTCGGACCGACGGTCCGCGGTGCCCTTGGGCTGATTCATTCGAAGGAGTCGACGATCGAGCTTCCGTCCGGCCTGAAGTCGCTCGAGGAAAAGGCGACGCGGGACGGCCTGACGCTGCAGACCCTGCACCAGAGGGTGACGGCAGAGCTTCTGCGGCTCGGTCGCTATGGCCTGATGCCTGGCGTGACCGATGCCGGCGAATTCTACATCGCCGGCTACACGGCGGAGAGCGCGATTAACTGGGACGCGCCGACCGGGACGCTGGAGTATCTGGTCCTTGACGAGAGCGCTGAAGAGCGCGACGTCGTCACGAACAAGTGGTCAAAGGTCTGTCGCTATCTGGAGTGCCAGCGGACGGCGGAGGCCGGGTTTGAAACCCGCAAGTGGATCGAAAAAGGCAGCGCGGTCGACGGCAAGAAGAAGTTCGAAGTCGAGGCCGATTGGTCTCAAGCGGGAACGCGGCGTCGCGATCGCCTCCCCTTCCTGCCCTTCACCTTCATCGATACGATGGACCTGACGCCGGAGCCGGACGATATCCCGCTCTATGGCCTCGCCAATCTGGCGTTCCGGGCCTATCGCCTCGACGCCGATTACATGACGGCGATGCATTGGACCAGCGAGCCGCAGCCGTGGATCAGCGGGTGCAGTAGGGATAACGCTCCGACAGCAATCGGGGCGTCGAATCTTTGGGTGTTTGAGGACACCGGCGCCAAGGCGGACTTCCTCGAGTTCACAGGTCCTGGCGTCGAAGCGCAGCGCAAGGCGATCACGGACACGCTCGAGCGCGCGATCATGTTCGGCGCTCAGCTGTTTGCCGACAACAAGCGTACGGCGGAAAGCGGCGAAGCGCTGCGGCTGCGCCTCGGTAGCCAGACCAGCACGCTCAAGATGGTCTCGGTTCAATCGGCGGCCGGGCTTGAACGGTGCCTGAAGGACGCGGCCCTATGGGCCGGCGCCAACCCGGACGAAGTGCATGTCGAGCCGAACCTCGACTTCGTCGACCACGAATTGAGCCCGCAGGAAATCCTCGCCATCGTGTCGGCGTGGCAGTCCGGCGCCTATTCCAAGGTGACGCTGTTCGAGAATCTTCAGCGCGGCGGGGTCATCGATCCCGGGCGGACGCTCGAGGAGGAGCAGCAGTTGATTGATGACGAGGGGCCGGCGCTTGGTGGGGTGACCGCGCCACCTGAGCCGACACGGACCAATGCTGAGGAGGACGCAGCATGATTGGCAAGATCGTTAGGCGCATGCGTGCCTGGCATCTGCGACGCCAGCGTACTCTAGCGAGAGAACGGCAGTTGGTTGCAGTTGCCACTGTCATGACGGCGGCGCTTCGCGATGTCCCGTTGACCACGAGCCATCCAGGCGGCGCTGGAGGCTTTCTCGCCGATATGATGCGCGCCGACGCTGATGCTTGATGCCCTTCACGCCGTGTTCTCGTCCTTCTGGGCCTTTATGGGCGCACTGGCGCTTGTCGGCGCCGTCGGGTTTTTCGGCGCTGCGTTCATGGCCGTGGTCACGGCTATGGCGCTGAAGCGGCGCTCTGATCCGGATCATGCGGGCGGGTGATGGACACCGCCAGCGAGAAACTGCTCGATGCATCGATCCGCCACCATGTGTTTTTGCAGCGCTATTCGACCGCGACGGCGCGCAAAATCGTCGCCTTGTTGAACAAGGCCGATGAAGACCTTGTCGCCAAGATCCAGAAATACGACCCGACCGCGGTCACGGGCGAGTTTTCCCGCAAGCGCCTCGAAAAAATGCTTGAAGCGATCCGGGCGATCAACCGGGACGCCTATGCCCAGGTCAAGGGCACGCTCAACGCCGAACTGAAGGACTTCGCGGCATACGAGGCCGGCTTTCAGGCGCGGATGATCGAAAACGCGGTTCCGATCGCGCTCGACATCGTGCAACCGTCGGCGGCGCAACTCTATGCGGCGGTCAATGCGCGGCCGTTCCAGGGGCGGTTGCTGAAGGAATACTTCTCAGGGCTTGAAGCGGCGGTGCAGGCCCGGCTTCGCGATGCAATTCGGCTCGGCTTTGTCGAGGGTGAGACGATTGACCAGATGGTCCGCCGCGTCAGGGGCACGCGGGCCAACCGGTTCAAGGACGGCATTCTCGAGACAAACAGGCGCGGTGCTGAGGCGGTCGTTCGGACCGCTGTCAACCACACGGCCACCGTGGCGCGAAACGAGGTCTACAAAGCCAATGAAAGTGTCATCAAGGGGGTTCGTTGGGTGGCGACACTGGACAGCCGCACGACGCTGATCTGCGCTTCCAGGGACGGCAAAGTCTATCCGGTCGACAGCGGCCCGCGGCCGCCCGCTCATTGGAATTGCCGCTCGACGACAACGCCCGTTCTGAAATCCTGGAAGGAAATGGGCATCAACCTTCGCGAAGCGCCTGAGGGGACCCGCGCGAGCCTTGACGGCCAGGTGCCGGCGTCAACCACCTATGGCGAATGGCTCCGCAAGCAGCCAAAGTCGGTACAGGAAGATGTCCTTGGCGTGACGAAGGCAAAGCTGTATCGTGACGGAAAGCTGCCTATCGACCGATTTGTCGATCGCAAGGGCGAGGAACTGACCCTCGCCGAACTGGCCAGGAAGGAATCCGACGCCTTCCAACGGGCTGGTGTGGAGCTTTAGGGAGGGCCGGCTTTGGACAGCGAAGAGCAGAAGGCCGCCAAGATACTTGGCGAAATGCTGACGTCATCGATGTTGGCCGCGTATGAGAAGGGGCGGCTACAGCCATACGCTTGGGAGCGCCAAGGTTTGCAGTGGCTCTTGCGCTTTCGTGAACGCAATCCTGGGGTGAGCGTTGGAAACGACTGGATCCGTGATTTCATTGATCTGAACGCCAAAGTGATTCAGATCGACGACGCCAAGATGAACTTCGATCTTCGGTCAAAGTACCGGTCCGCCCAGCGGCCGGACGACGGCGCCGACGCCGTTGCTGCATGGGGAGGCGGGCTGTGAGCGAGTCTGGAGATGACTCGCTGCCGCGTGTTCGCAAAATCGATGGAGCCTCGTTTTGGGGTGAACCGATCATGGAGATGGATCGGGAGCGCCTGTTGGACGTAATCGAAAGCCTGGCTGAGCGGATTGACGAAATGCAATCGTCCTCCCTCGATATGGTCATGATGGGCACCAAGGCGACCGGCTCGTGGCCGCCGCCTCATGGCCGATGATCCCCAGCGATTCCGGGTCATAAAAGGCGGCGAAAGGCCGAAGAGACACCGCGCCCGCAAGCGCGGTGAAGCCGAGGTTCTAACCTGCTACGTCTGCGAGCAGGATACCGGCGTCGCGACGGCGCTCACAATCGAGATGAAGCAGGGCCGCATGGTCGCCGATGGAAAGCCTCAAGGCGGTTCCAAGGTGATCTACTGCGCCCATTGCCTGTCCCGCGGAAAGCTGACCAGGCTTCTGTAGTTCAACGCATCGCTGTTTCTGCCTAACCCCGCGCCGCAAGGGAGCGCCGCGGGCCGGATGCGTGCATCTAAGCCACCAAACCAGACCGGCCGATGGCCGCCAACGAAAGGAGATCGCCCGATGGGCGTCAAGGCAATCCTGTCCTCCGAGCAGTTCGAAGAGCTGACGGACGACAACATCAAAGACCTCTACAGGCAGAACGACGGCAAGTACGTGCTGGACGTGGAGGGCATCGACAACCACCCGAAGGTGGCCACGCTCAAGACCGCGCACGAGCGCTCGAAACGCAGCGTCAAGGCGCTCCGGGATGCCGCCCATGGCCGGGAGGTCGACGAGACCGCCATCGACGACGACCAGACCAAGGCTGCGCTCGAGAAGATGCGGTCGCGGTATTCCTTCCTGCCTGAGGACTTTGACCAGGACGCGTTCGACGCGCTCCAGGAAGCGGCCAAGGGCAAGGGCGGGCAGCCGACGGAAGAGCAGCTTGCGCAGATGCGCGAAAAGCTTACCGAAAAGCTCGAGAAGAAGTACGCGGATCGCCACGCGGCTGAAATCGAACCGCTGAAGGCCGAAGGCGAAGAGCTGAAGGGCGCGATCAACCGCTACATAGTCGACGGCGGCCTCGCTGCCGCCATGGACGCGGCGGACATCGACCCGAAGCACAAGGGCGTGCTGCTTCCGTACCTCAAGACCCGCGGCAAGATCCGCGTCGAGCGCGACGATGACGGCAACCGCACCGCCGTCGTCGAAACCGACATGGGCAACGTCGCCCTCAAGGAATGGGTCAGCGAGTTCGCCGGCACCGACGAGGGCAAGCAGTACGTCGCCAAGCCGACCGGGCCGGATCCGCGCGGCAACAACGGCGGGCGCGCAAGCGGCAAGACCATCTCTCGGGCAAAGTTCGACGCGATGGGTCAGTCCGAACGCGCAAAAGCGATCAAGGACGGCATGAAAGTCGTCGATCAGGCGTAAGCCTCACGTCAATACCGCGCCCGATGGGCGCTACCCTCCGGCCGATGGCCTCCCAAACCTCACCATCCTGATTTGAAAAGGAGGCCACCATGGCCAACGTCCTCACGGACCTGGCTGCCGATATCTACAAGGCAGCCGAAATTGTCGGTCGGAATGTCGTCGGTTACATCCCGTCCGTCATGATCAACGCCGGCTCGGAAGCCGCGGCGCAGGGCGACACCGTTCGCTCCTTCACCACCGCCGAGCCTACGCTCAACACCTCTGTCACGCCGTCCATGACCATCCCGGAAGGCGACGATCAGACCGTGTCGAGCAAGACGCTCGTGCTCAACAGCGTCGCCAACGTGCAGATCCCGTGGACCGGTGAAGACATCAAGCATGTCAACAACGGTTCCGGCTACGAGACCATCTACGGTCACCAGATCCAGCGCGCCTTCAACAAGATCACCAACCAGATCGAGGCGTCGGTCGCAGCGGAGGCGTATAAAAACGCGTCCCGCGCCGTCGGCACCGCCGGCACGACCCCGTTCGCGTCGAATTTCGACCTGGTCGCTGAGGCGCGTCAGATCCTGGTCGACAACGGCATGCCCGTCGATGACGGCGAGCTGTCGCTGATCCTGAGCACCACAGCCGGTACCAAGCTCCGCAACCTTGCGCAGCTTCAGAAGGCCAACGAGTCCGGTGGCGACGAGCTTCTTCGCCAGGGCGTTCTGCTCGACCTGCAGGGCGCAATGATGAAGGAATCCGCCCAGGCGCAGTCGCACACCCGCGGCACCGCGTATGGCTCGTCCCCGGCCTATCTGACCGACACCGCCGGCCTGTCGCCGACGACCTATGCGGTCGGGTCGACCACGATCCACCTCGATACCGGCGCCGGCACCCACGTCGCCGGTGACGTGATCACCTTCTCCGGCGATTCCAACAACTACGTCATCGGCACCGGGTCGGCTTCGAGCGGCGACAAGGACATCGTCCTGAACGGTCCTGGCCTTCGCGAAACCCTCGCCGATGGCGTCACGGCGACGATTGCCAACAGCTACACGGCGAACGTCATGTTGCACCGCTCCGCCATGGAGCTCGCCATGCGGCCGATGGCCGAACCGCCGGGCGGCGATGCCGCTGTCGACCGCATGGTCGTGCAGGACGACCACTCCGGCCTGGTGTTCATGATCTCGGTCTACAAGGGCTACAAGAAGGCGATGTTCGACATCACCACGCTCTATCAGGCCAAGGCCTGGAACGACGAGGCCATCGCGCTGGTTCTCGGCTGATCCTCATCCACGAATGCGGCCGGGACGGTTGCCCCGGCCGCGCAATGGAGCGACGTCATGGCCCTCTTGTGCGAAATCAGCGAGCAGAACAGCTCCAACGTTCCGCTCGGCAGTAACGCGACGTTCACGGGCAGCGGAGAGTTCAGCCTGCTTCCGGACGTCATGGTCACCTGTTACACGGACGCAGGTGGAACGCTCTACGTCGACTTTTCGACGGACGGCGGGAACAACTACGACAGTTCGCTTGCGTTCACGGTCGCGGCCGGCTTCAACGAATTCCACACTGGCGTCAAGGGCGCCCGGGTGTGCCGGGTGCGGCTGGTCAACGGATCGAGCGCGCAAACGGTCCTGCGTCTCCACACCGAGTTCGGGCAATTTCGGCAGGGCAATCTGCCGCTCACGGCGACCATCAGCAATGACTCCGACGCGATCGTCACCCGGTCTGTTCTGGTTGGCGCAACGCAGGACGGCGCCTATACCAACGTCGCGACCACTGCCCAAGGATCGTTGCTTGTCGCATCCGAAGGCACGGACGTTGTTGCCGAGAACCTCCTGTTCCGCTACCTCGACACCGTCGGTGACGGCAGCGGGACCAAGAATGCGGTTGGCAACTATGCCTCGCCAACGCAGGACTTCCGCATCACCTGTCCCGCAAACGAGATCTATGTCATCAGTCGCATGCTCGTGCTGCTCCGTGATGGCGGCACTTTGAGCGCTGACGAATACGGCAATCTGAGCGCGCTGACAAACGGGATCCTGGTCAAGGTTCTCGACAGCGGCGACAGCGAGCTCATCGACCTCACGGACAACGTCCCGATCAAGTCCAATCTGCATTGGTCGCGTCTTTGCTACGACGTGACGGAGCACGATTGGGCGACAGGCGACAACTTTGTCGCCGTGCGCTGGACGTTCGCGGCTTCTGGCGCACCGATTCTTCTGACGGCCGGTGAATCATTGGCCGTCCGGTTGAGCGACGACTTTACCGGCATGGTCGAGCAATATTTCCATGTCCAGGGCTATTCACGAGCCGCCTAAAGGAGACACCATGCGCATCCCGACCGTGAAAATCGTCGCAGATCATCCCCGAGGCTGGGCGATCATCAACAAGGCCAACTTCGATCCGAAGAAACACGTGCTCTACGGCGCTGAGGCGGCCGCTGCTGCCGTTCAGCCGGTGCCGGCGGGCGTTGAGGCGCCGAATTCGCTTTCAGGCGCTGGTGAGGCTGCAGACGTCCCGCTGAGCGTTGCCGGCGACTCCTCCGAACTCTCCAACGATGAACTCCGCGCCGCAATCGAGGCAGCGACCGGCAAGGTGCCGCACTGGAAGGCCAAGCGCGAGACGCTGATCACGCAGTATCGCGACGCTCTGTCGGCGCCCCAGAGCGAGGCTTCCATCGCCCCGGCGGCCGTGCAGAGCGAGGCCAACGGCGCTGCCGATGATGAAGGTGCCGCCGCATGACCATCGACGTCACGGCCAAGTCCGCAACGGCCGTTGCCTACGGTTCCGCTGCGGAGGCCGATGCGTATTTCACCGCGCGCGCCATCACCACGTGGACCGGCACGGATGCGGCGAAGGAAGCGGCCCTGATCCGCGGCTGCGACTACCTCGAGGGCAAATACCGCGGCCGCTGGGAAGGCCTGGCGACGACGGAAGCGCAGTCGCTTTCATGGCCGCGCGGCTATATCTGCGACGTGGACGGCTATTCGATCGACGCCGACACCGTCCCCAACAAGGTGAAATACGCCAATTTCGAGGCGGCGCTGCTGATCCTGACCGGCGCCGATCTCGAGCCGGCTCTGGAGCGCGGCGGCGCGCCGATCATGGAACGCGTCAAGGCAGGACCGGTTGAGACGGAAACGGAGTACAGCGCTGGTGCCCCGGCCCGGAGCGTCTTCACGAAGATTGAAGGGCTTTTGGTCGGTCTGGTGAAGAACCAGAACACTGTCGAGTTGGCGCGGGTATGACCGACAACGTCATCTCTCTCGGCACCATCACGTGCCTCGATTTGCCAGCCGACCGTGTGCTCGACGCATGCAAGGGAAATTGCTCGGACGGTGTAATCATCGTCGGACGCGACGACGACGGAGAGCTGTACTTCGCTTCGTCCATTGCCGACGGCGGGGCAGTGCTTTGGCTACTCGAGATGGCGAAGAAGCATTTGCTCGAGAATGAGGCTTAGGATCTGGTATGACCGATAAGGTCCAATCTCTGGCCATGGCGCGCTCTGTGGCGGCTTGCGACAACACCCTCATTTCGCCGCCCGAATGTCTTGAGGAAGCCGCCCGAGAAATCAGGTCTGGCGAACGCGCATGCACCTCAGTTTTCGTTCTGACGCTTGATGCTGGGTTGGACGGCGATGAATTCGGTGTTGGCTACTACGCCAGCAATCTGAAAGCGTCGCAAATGCTGGCAATGTTGGAGGTGATGAAGGCGCGCGTGCTGACGAGCATGGGGCACATCGCGGCGCCTGAACAATGACTACCACCGTCGCCACCATCGCCGCCAAGGCCTTCGACGGCGTCGCGGCGAAGATCTCCGGCGTCATCCAATCCTGCACGCTGACCAGGACCACGCAGGGCGCCTATGACCCGTCGACGGGCTCGTATTCGACGACCACGTCGACCGACACCGGGCGGGGGCTGTTCGACACGTCGACCAAGATTGAAGACGCCCTTCCGGGCTATATCGCCGGCCCGACCGAAAAGCTGGTCTGGATTGAAGGACTGGACACTCTGACGCCGAAGGAAAACGACGGGCTGACCGTCGGCGCGTCATCCTACACCGTCATGCATGTCGGCGATATTGTGGGGGCTGGCAGCTTCTACGCCGCGACGGTGGTCAACAGCTAATTTTTCGCAACAAGGAGACTGACCATGACCACTCAGACCGAGCAGACGACCAACATTGCCGCAGATCGTGAGGCGATCTTCGCCGAGGTCGAGAAGCACTATGCGGAGGGCGCCATCGACGCCATCCACGAAAAGCTGAACCCGATCTGGGATCGGGAGGACAAGGACGGTCGGCCCTACCCGGCTTCGGCGAAGTTCCGCGGTGACTTCTTCTCGAACGTGGCCTGGCACGGCGTCGCGCTCGAGGTGCCGCCCGAACGCGACCTGTCGAAGGCGACCGAGCTTCGGTCGATCCGCAAGACCCTGCTGCGCGAGCTGCAGGGTCATGATGAGACGATCACGCCGAGCATGTACTCGGTCGAGGGATGGCGGGTTCAGCTTTCGGATGAGCGCCAGATGATCCTCATCTACGCCGTTCCGAAGAAGTAACGGAGCCGCGCCGGGGCGCTTCTGTGCATCCCGGCGCTATCGCCGATGGCCAATGCAACACAGTTCTCAATCGATCTCGAACGCGAGTTCGTCGAGGAGGTCGAGGACAAGCTGACGCTGGTCTTGCAGAAAATCGCAATGGAGACGCTGAGCAGGGTTGTCCTGCGCACGCCGGTGGATTCCGGCCGGGCGCGCGGATCCTGGGTGGTGTCGCTCGAAAGCCCGACAGACGAAGTGCCGGCCGGCGTTGATCCGGGCGGCGCTGCGACGATCAATCGTGGATCATCGATCATCACCGGGTTGCACGAGCCGAAGGTGACGTACGTGCAGTCGAATCTGCCTTACATCAACCGGCTCGAAAACGGCTGGTCTGGCCAGGCGCCGAACGGCATGGTGGCGGTGACCGTGGCGGAGATCGAAACCATGTTTGCGAGGATCGACTAGGTGACCTTCGCCAGCGAGCGCGCCGCCATCGAAACCCGCTTCAATACGGAGTGGACGACGGGCTCCCCGGCCGCGCTCCGGACGCCAGTCGGATGGGATGCTCAAACCTTCGAACCGCCGACCGATGAAAGCTCCGTGCGCCTGACCATTCTGAACGGCGACGGCATCAACCAAAGCATGGGCGATCCGGGCAACAATGCCATCCGATATGCCGGTGTGGTGATGATCCAGGTGTTCACGCCAGGTGGCCAAGGCAGCGCGGCGGCGCGCGCGCTTGTGGACCTGATCGAGCCGATCTTTACGAACTGGCGAAGCGGGAATATTCTGTTTCGGACGATGAACGTGGGGACGCCCGACACGTCGCCACCGTTCTACATGGTCCCGGTGAGTTTCCCGTATCAGCGGGATAGCTTTTTGGGGTGAGGAGGCGACAATGACCACAATCGACCGCACCGCAGTTGACGACCTCGGCCGGCGCATTGACTAGTGCATCCGACGGCATGGAATGGAGCGGCGCGTTCGGGCGGTGCGCCAAGCGAAGGCCATCCGTCGAGCGAGCGCGGCATTCGGAGCCGTGGGCATCTCCTTCGCAGACGCTGCCCGGCAATTTGCCGAATTCAACCGAACGGTAAGGATGTTGGACGAGTTCCAGAAGAAAGCGGCGCAGAGGAACGCGCTGTGACCGGCACGATGCAGCGCGCAAGCATTCGATATCTCGTTGCAGACGACGGGTTTCTTTTGCTAGTGCCTTCGACGTTCTCAGACGAGGAATGCCGCGACGAAATCGAGCGGTACAATGCCACAAGCGACGGGTCGCGGAAGCTGTGGGGATTGGGCGGTATGGGCGGCATATACGCAAATCTTGACAAAACCCCTGCATGGCAGGATTGCCGTAGGGCTCCATTTGTTGCTTAGGGGTGGACCATGACCGATGAACTTGCAGCCCTCCGCAAGGAACGCTGGCCCTATCTCGTCCACCGTGAAAGCGCGGACGGCGATCGGCAGTTCATCGGCCGTGCACGGGACGTCGAAGCGGTCGTCTACGGCGACATCTATTACGCAAAGGATCTATTTGCCGGTGAAGGACCGGAAGGTTTCTGCTGTTCGCTTACCGTTGATGGTCTCATTTCGCATCGTTCTACCCATTCCAAGGAAGAATGGTGCGCTGTCGTTTCTGACCCGAAAGCGTTTGCGCGTTTGGTTGCTTATGCAACTTTCTCGAAAGACTACGACGATGGTAGCCGCTTGCTCCTGATGAAACAGATTTTAGGCGCCGTGCTATCCCATAGATCATGAGGACCGCTGTGAGCAAGCATGAAAAACCCGGCGCAAACAGTGGCGCTTTAACCGTCGGCGAGCTCCGTCGCGCGATTGAGGATTTGCCGGACGACATGCCCATAGACGTCATGTCGGACAGTGGGCTTCGCGGCGATGCAGTGGGAGCATCGGTTGATCGTCTGTTGCCGAAATACATTGGCGACAAATATGAAGACCAACCAAAATGCCTGCTTATTTATTGAATGCCGACCGTCGCCTGCGTCCTGAAATCCGGCGGCGTCTACACCCCGGAATATGTCCACAGGCTACAGGACGGCGTGAGGCGGCACCTGCCGGGGGTGAGGTTCAGATGCTTTTCCGATGTGAAGGAAACCGCGACTGACCCGCTGCGGCACGATTGGCCGGGCTGGTGGTCGAAAATGGAGTTGTTCCGCCCGGACGTGAAGGGCGATCTGCTCTATCTGGACCTCGACACGGTGATCAACGGTAGCTTGAAGGACATCGCCGCCGTATCGGATCTGACCCTTCTTCGGGACTTCGGCCGGCCCGATGGCCTGGGTTCGGGGATGATGTTCCTTCCTGAGCAGGACCGGTCGCCGATCTGGCTGAAATGGATCGAGGCGCCGGCGCGGTGGATGCGGGAATGCAGTCACGGCGCCATGTGGGGGGATCAGGGCTTCCTCGAGCAATTTTGGAAGATCAAGGCCGACCGGTGGCAGGACCTGGTGCCGGGGCAGGTTGTCTCGCACAAGTGGCACTCCATCGATGAGCGGAAAAGGGCGCGGGTGATCTGCTACCACGGGTCGCCGAAGCCGCATGAAACTGGATGGGCGATATGAGCGACGGACCGAAACTCGTCAATCTTGGCGACAAGGAGAAAGACGAGTTTGCCGGCGCTCTCGCATCGGCTGTGCGGCAGATGGATCATTGGCGGCAACTGGTCGCCGTCATCGCCGAACGCCGCCGCATTGCCTTCGACGCCTATGTCGCCGCCGGCTTCACCGAGCAGCAGGCGTTGGACCTGGTCAAGACGCACGAGTGAGCGCGGGAGGCATAGGGATGAGTGGCATGAACATCGTTATTCGGGCGTTGTATGATTTCAGTTACCCGGGATGTTCAGTGGAAGACTTTCGGCAGGGACGAAGTTATATTGTCTCTAAAAAAGATGCATCTTTTTTAGATGGCAAAGGGATAGTTTGCATTTTAAAAAATGCAAAGCCGAAGCCAACAGAAATAGATTGGACTAATTCGCGGCTTGCGACTGATGCGGCCGGACGAATTTCACTAAAAACACCGTCCTTTTCATCACCATGCATGTCGCGCATTAATGCCGTTCCGGCAATTATGGACTGGCTTGCAGTTGAACACGGTATAAGTCCAGAAGACTCTCGTGACCCACTGATGGCATTGTACTTGCTCACGTTAGTTGGTGATGTTTGAACACCTCGCCCGCTTCCCCCGCATCATCGTCACCGGCCCTCACCGGTCCGGCACGACGATCTGCGCAAGGATGATCGCCGCCGACACCGGCAAGGTGTTCGTGATGGAGCGGGACTTGGCGACGCCGCGGTTTGAGGGCGACACCGAACCGGACCTGTCGGCCGATACGGTCGTCGCATGGCTTGGGGAGAGTCGCGACGTCGTGTTGCAGGGCGCGACCTGCTTTCGCTGGCTGGCGGGGCTCTATTCGGCACTCAAACCCGATTTGGCCGTGGTCTATGTGGTCCGAAACACGGAAGACGTCCTGCGGTCGCAAATGGCCTATCGTGGGCGGCGCTTGGACGACCCGACAGAGAAGCTACGGCAGTTCCAAGACCTGTGTCTGCCGAACTCGTTCCTGGTCGATTACGAGGCGCTATCGTCTCACCCGATGTTTGTCGAGGACCGGTCCGGCTGGGCGCCGCGGCAGACGGAGCATGGGGCGCCGGTTCTTTGATCGTCACCTTCGCGACGACCGATCCGCACTACGCCAGTTTCGCAGACCGGTTCGAAGCGCGCATGGATGAACTCGGTCTCGCCTATCACATCGAGCGCGTGTCGCCGTTCCCGACGCCGCGGCAGGCGTGTCTTGCGGCGCCGGCATGGATCAAACGACAGGTCCGGCGTTTCGGCCCGGTCACCTGGATCGACGTGGACACCGAAGTCCTGCAAGCGCCCGAAATCGACCTTGGCGAGTACGACGTCGGGTTTGCCGAGAACCCGGAGCGGTGGCGCCGACGGTGCCCGGAGAACGCAATCGCGTCGGCGGTGCTGGCGTTCAACGACACGCCCGGTGCCCGGCGCTTTCTGTCCGACTGGCAGCGGCTGTGCGAGCAGTGGAAGCCGGGCGAATACGGCGCCCATAGGCGGCTCTGTTTCGTCCGGGAGTATGCCGAGGTCAGGGAACTCGACATCACCCCGTTGTTGCGCGGGAAAATCGTCTACAGGGGCGCGAAAGGCGCCGTGGAGGTGGCGGCGTGAAATCGATATTGGAAAGCGAAGCGCGAGCCAACCTTAACAATGACGATCTTCGGTTGTTTCACGAATATCGGGACCGTTTGATTCGGGATGGTGAATCGAAAGATGAGATTGAGATAATTCTTCGCGGCTTCATTCGGGGCTGTATCGAAGGCTATGGGGAAGATGAATAACCCCTACTTCGTCTTCACCATGGCGCGGTCGAAATCCTCATGGGTGACCGCGACGGTGATCGACGCCGTCGGCGCCTGGGTCGGCTCGTGCTCAGGCACCGTCGAAGGCTATCCCCGAGGCCAACTGGAAAACCGCAAAATCTTCGAGCTGCAACGGTCGTGGTTCGGTCGCGGCTGGGAAATGGCCGATGCCGGCCGGACGATTGTCGCCCGGCCCGGCTGGCGAAGCGCCGTGCTCTGGACGATGAAAGGCGACGGCTACACCGGCGGGCCCTGGGTCTACAAGGTCTCCGCCCTCTACTGGCGCCCGTTCATGGCATCGTTCCCGGAAGCCCGGCCGATCACCGTCCGCAGGGACAAGGCCGGCATTCTCGCTTCGGCAAAGCGCCATGGCGGCAACATCGCCTCCGACAAGGTGCTGGACGCCCATGTCCGGGCGCTGGACGAAATCGAGGCGAACTTCGATGCGTTTTCGTGCAACCCGTCGGCCGATCCCGGTGACATCGAGCGCCTGAAGGAATGGCTCGCTCGGTCGTGATCCTCGGCGGCGCGAAATGCGTCTGGGAGGATCTGGACAACGCGCGGCGCTTCGGAACGTTCGACGCGACGTTTGCCATCAACGATATGCTCGCCCATTACCCGGGCGAGATCGACGTCTTCGTTTCGCTGCACCCGGAAAAGGCGGCGGAATGGCTGAAGCAGCGCGACGCGAAGGGCTTTCCGAGGCCGAAAAAGCGAATTGCGCACGAGAACAACACGCAGCAGGGCCGGCCGAACGCCTTCCGTATTGACGAGACGCTGGAATACCGATGGCCGGGAATGTCCGGGTCCGGGTCGTCCGGGCTCTTCGCCGTCAAGGTGGCGATCGGGGAAGGCTTCGACCGGATCGTTCTGTGCGGCGTCCCGATGACCCCTGAGCCGCATTTCTTCGACGGCAAGCCATGGAGCGAGTGCAGCAGCTTCACCAAGGCGTGGACCGAAGCGCTGCGGTTCTATGCGGACAAGACCCGCTCCATGAGCGGATGGACACGAGATCTACTCGGCGAACCAACGAAGGATTGGCTCGCGCGCCCGTAACACGGCCTTGGGCAAGCCGCATCGCCAACGTCGGACGACGTCGGCCTTCCCAATCGATGGAGCCCACAAATGGCCTTTGCAGATTCCAGTGGTACCAGGCTGGCGTTCGTTGCCGAGAGCACGGATGGAACCACTCCCGCATCGCCGAGCTTTCAGAATCTCCGCTTCACCGGCGAGTCCCTGAACTACAACAAGGAAACCGTCAGCTCGGAGGAAATCCGCGCCGACCGGAACGTCTCCGACAGCATCGATGTCGGCTATGCCGTCGCTGGCGATATCGAGGGCGAGCTGTCCTACGGCACGCTCGATCCGCTCCTGGAGGGACTTTTCCAGAGCACCTGGTCGTCGAATGTCCTGAAGAACGGCACGACGAAGAAGTTCTTCACCTTCGAAAAGACCTTCGAGCAGGGCGCGACCGACTCCTACATGCGCTTCACCGGCTGCCAGATCGGCGCGATGACGCTGAACATCAACGCCCGGGAGCGCGTCACCTACACCATGAGCGTCATGGGGCGGGGGCACACGTCCTCCGCCGCCGCGCTCTCCGGCGCCACCTACACCGCGGCGAACACCAACGCGATCTCCGCGGCGTCCAACGACGTTTCCGCGCTGACCCTGACCGGGATTTCGCCGGCGCCGACGGTGATGTCGCTGACCGTCAATATCGAGAACAACCTTCGCGAACAGACCGCCGTCGGCACCCAGGGCCTTGTCGGCATCGGGTCCGGCCGCTGCGTCGTCACCGGCTCGATCTCGATCTATTTCGAGAACCTTGCCGCCTATGACGCCTTCGTCAACCACACGGATGTCGGGATTTCCTGGACGGTCGGCTCGGTGACGAACGAGAAGTACACCATCAACATCCCGAAGGCGAAGTTTACGACCGGCACCGTGCCGACCCCGGGCAACGACCAGGACATCATGCTCGACTTCGAATGGCAGGGCCTCTATTCGACCGCGAGCTCGCCGCCCAACAACGCGACCATCATCCTGACGCGGGCGGTCGCGTGATGCGTGTCGAGATCATCCAGGCCTTCGACGGCTACGACACCGGCTGGAAGGTCCATCATCCGGCCGGCGAAAAGCTCACCGTCGCGCGCCACCTCGGCGATCTATGGATCGGCAAGGGGCTCGCCGTCGAGGTCGGACGGAAGGGCGCGGCGGCGGATGTGCCGCCGGCGCCTGAAGTCGATGAGGTGCCGCCGTTCGAGGTCGATACGGGCGGGGCTGAGGAAGAGGGAATCTAGTCGTTCAGGTAGCCGCGCTCTTCCAGCCAATCGCGAAGAATGCGGCGGATGGCTTCGGGGCGAGATGGGTTGCCCGGGTTCACCGCCTCGTCCGAAATGAACGCATCGAGAGGCACAAGCAAATCGTCGTGGAGCCGGACCCCGAGCATCTGCCCTTTCCCGGTTGGTTTCGGTCCGCGCTTCTTTGGCTTTTGTGTTATCACAGTTATTGACCCCAATCTGAAACCGTGTTATCACAAAAACAGGCCGATAGGAAGCACCACCTTCCTACCGGCCCTAACCGAAAGCAACCTGACAGGAGGCTGCAATGGCTGCCGGAGCGAATAGCACGGCGCAGGCCGGCAGGAAAAGGCCGGCGATCTGCAACAACATGCGCGTTCAGACCTGGACGACGAAGCGCGGCGGCAAGGCCGTGATGACCGCCCATGACGACAACGTCATGCGCGTGACGTTCCGGAAGGGGAGGGCGGCGAAGTGAACGCGATCGTCATCCACCCGTTCCACGCCGCCCGGATCGAACAGCGCGTCGAGGACGGCTATCTGAACGCGACGGCCATGTGCAAGGCGGCCGGGAAGAAATTCAACGACTATGCGCGCCTCGATGCGACGTCGGGGTTCATGTCGGCGCTGTCGGCCGAAGCGGGGATTCCCGTTTCGAAGTTGATTCAATCGGTTAAGGGCGGTTCCGGCCCACAGGGCACGTGGGTCCATCCGAAGGTCGCCATCCACCTCGCACAATGGCTGTCGCCGGAATTCGCGGTGTGGTGCACGAACGTCCTGTTCGACTGGATGGGCGGCAAGACCGTTCCCGTGAAGTCGTTCAACCGCCGCCCGCCGACCAGGCGGGAGCCGGCGATGACGGCCCCGGCGCAACAAGGGCGCCCGAAGATCAGCCCGAGGGAGTTTGCGGAGCAGATCCCGCCCGAGGCCCTTTTGACGACGGCCGCCGCCCACATGCGGGAGTTCCTGGAAGGCAACGGGTCGCTCCGCTTCGTCCAGATCGCCCGCGCCTGTGTGGCGCGGCACATGAAGGACAACGACCCGTTCTTCTATCCGGAGCTCTTGAACGACGTTCCGCGGCGCGTCGACCGGATCAACTAGGCCCGGCGCGGACATCTGACGACGCCCACTGACAATTCAAACACCCCCGCGACCAAGGGGATGGCGCGATACCGAGAGCTTCTGTGGCCCCGGTGTCGCATTGCGACCCACTACGCGCCGGTGGCTTGGTCGGCCGGGCGCCACAGGAGACCCTGACATGAACACGCAAACCACGATGGAGATCAACGGCGTGACCCCGTTCCAGTTCGAGGGACGGAACGTGCGCATCGTCGAGCAGGATGGGGAGTTCTGGTTCGTCGCCGGCGACGTGGCGGCGGAACTGGCCTACAGTTCGGCGCCGCAAATGACTCGTCTGCTCGATGCTGACGAAAAGGGTGTGCACCCGGTGCACACCCCTGGCGGCGAGCAGGATGTCTCGATCGTATCCGAGGCCGGTGTCTATCGGGCGATTATTCTTCGGCGAGCAACGAAAAAAGTCGACGAGCGCATTCGAAAGCGGATATCCCGCTTCCAGCGCTGGGTTTTCCACGACGTGCTGCCGTCGATCCGGCGCACCGGCAGCTACCGCGCACCCGAAGTCGACGCCATGGAGGCGCTCGGCAATCCGAACAATCTGCGCTCGCTGCTGCTGACCTACACCGAAAAGGTGCTGGAACTGGAAGGAACCATTGCCGAGCAGGCGCCGAAGGTCGACGCGCTGGAACGGCTCAGCAACGCCGACGGGTCGCTGTGCATCACCGATGCGGCCAAGACCCTGCAGGTGCGGCCGAAGGACCTGTTTGCCTTCCTGCGCTCGCACGGCTGGATCTACAGCCGGCCCGGCACCAGCGATATCGCCTACCAGTCGAAGCTGGCGCAAGGCCTGCTCGAGCACAAGACGACGACCGTCTACCGGTCGGACGGCAGCGAGAAGGTGACCACGCAAGTCCGCGTCACCGCGAAGGGGCTCGCCAGGCTGGCGCAGGAATTCCCGCCGGTCGCGATCGAGGCCGTTGCCGGATAACGGCGCGGCACGATGTCCTGCAATCAAGAAGGCGCCCCGTTCGGGCGCCTTTTCTATGGCGCTAGCTGGTCATGATGATCGATTTTTCGGCGCCGTCTTCGACCGTGATCTGCCGATAGATGCGGCCGCCCTGTTGGATGCCGCCGGCATACCACGTGACGTATGTCACCAGATAGTAGTTGCCCGCGGGAACCGAGGCGAATGTGAAGCGGCCTTCACCGTCTGCAACCGTTTCCTTGGTGTACTTTTCGTAGCGCTTGTCTATCGCTTCGGCAGAAAACCCGCCGAATGCGATCTGGGACTTTTCAACGATCTCTCTGGTGTAGCCGGTGTCCGGCATTAACAGAACCGTGCTACCGGCCGCGTAGACAACCACGCCGTCATTTCGGCGCATGAATGCTTGTCCAAAGACGGAGGCGTCGCCGGCACCGAGCGCAAATTCATGCGCAGAGGCATCGAACTGGGTTTCCATGCTTGCGGTTTGGCATCCGGCAAACCCAAGCGCGACCAAGAAAACAACACTGAAAAACGCACGCATTTCCCCACCTCCCTTTCGGAGGGCGGACGATACCGCATGCAACTGAAAATGTGAATGACCCGACGCGCCTTGGCGCTGTGAGCCGACCCCTCCTCCCCTCGGCTCGCGTCATCGGGGCCGGCTGTGTCGGGCGGCCGGCCCCACCAACCCGACGAGGTGAAATCATGAAAATCGACGGCTACGTTCCCGTTGACCAGAAGATCGCCGGTGAAGACGGCGTGACGTTCGAATACGATCTCGGCTTCGGCATGATCCGGATCCGCTCCAAGAGCCTTTCCGGCCACGATAACCCGCAGTTCCGCATTGCGATGAAGGCCTATTCCGAACGCCAGGAGCGCCGCAAGAAGCTCGGCTCGGAGGCCGACAAGGACCTGGCGCGGCAACTCGCCGGCATCGTCTACGACACTGGCGTGTTGTCCTGGAGCACGACCATCAAGTCCGATGGCGCCGTCATCGCGGCGACGCGCGAGAACTTCATCGACCTGATGACCGACCGCGCCTGCGAAAGGGCGTTCGACGTCTTCATCGGCGACGCGACGGACGAGCAGAACTTCCGGGCCGTGCCGCGGGAGGAAGACGCAAAAAACTCCGCAGCGCCCTCCGATGGCAAGTCGAGTGGGGCGAGCACGCAGAGCGACTTGAGCGCGTAAAGCCCGATGCGCCGGCGCTGCAAAGGCGTCCCGAACTTCCGGGGCGCCTGGCCTTCTATCTAGAGGCATTCTGGGACCTTAATCGGTCGCGCCGGGTCGGCTTCGGCGCACCGGCCGGCATCCCGGTCAGTGAGGTCGCGGCCTATTGCGACCTCTGCGGATATCGCGATCCGTCCGCCCGCTACGACCTGCTGCGCATGATCCAGGACCTCGATACCGAATATCTCGACATCGTCAAAGAACTCGACAAGTGAAAACCGAAGAAACGCTGATGGCCACCCTTTCCGTCAAGATCGATCCAACCGGCGCACAAAGCGGCGGGCGCGTCGTCAGGCGTGTCATTATTGACATTGGCGGCGCTGCCGAAACGACAGAAAAGAAAGTCGATCGCTTGACGAGGTCGTCGGAAAGCAATTTCCGCAAGATGACCAGGTCGGTCAACCTCGCCGAAATGAGCATGCGCAGCTTAACCCGAGCGGCCGGCGCTCTTGGTGCGGCCGTCGGCACCGCAATGAGTGTTCGCAGTGTCGTCGGCTTCAAGGATGCTGTTGCGGAAGTTTCGACGCTGGTTGATACGACCACCTTCAACATGGCCAAGTTGGAAAAGGGGGCGACCGCACAAGGGCGCGCATTCGGAGACCTAACCGGTCAGGCGCGCGCCTATTACCAGATCATCTCGGCGGGGGCTTCTTCCGCCGCCGAGGCGACCAGGACTTTGGACGCGGCCAACCGCCTTGCCGTCGGTGGCGTCACCAGCGTCGCGGTTGCCGCCGACGGCCTGACCAGCATCCTGAATGCCTATGGGTCGAAGGTCGAAAGCGCGACGGCGGTCTCGGACGCGCTCTTTGTGGCCATGCGGGCCGGCAAGACGACCATCGAAGAACTGTCGTCGACTCTCGGTCGCGTCGCGCCGCTTGCCGCCCAAACCGGCGTCGGGTTCGACGAACTCGTTGCGTCGATTGCGGCCCTGACGAAGGGCGGCATTTCGACGGCGGAGTCGGTGACCGGTGTTCGCGCGATCCTTGCCGCAGTGGCAAAACCGACGTCGGAGGCGTCGAAGCTCGCAAAACAGCTCGGGATCGATTTCACCGCGGCCGGGCTTGCGTCGAAGGGGTTTGCCGGCTTCCTTGAAGATCTCGTGCAGAAGACCGGCGGCAACACCGCCGTTCTCGCGCAATTGTTCGGCGGCGTCGAAGCCCTCGTGCCCGCAATGGCTTTAGCCGGACAGGCCGGCGAGGATTTTTCCGACGTCCTCGGCCAGATGGAGAACAAAGCCGGGCAGACGGAAATCGCCTTCAACAAAATGGCCAACAGCCCGGGTTTCCAGGCGGGGCGGGTATGGTCCGCGCTGCAGGCCGAAGTGCTTGGCGTCGGCGGCACCATGACCGGCACGCTCGTTCCCGCGATCAAGGCCGTCGCCGACAATATGGGGCTCATCGTCAACGCGGTCGTGATCTTCACCGCCGGTCACCTTGCCGCAGCGCTGGCGACGGTGATCGCCCGGTTCGCCACCATGACTGCGACGATGGGGGCGGCGGCCGTCGCCGCGCGCACCCTCTCGGCGGCGATGGCCTTCGTCGGTGGACCGATCGGCATCGCTGTGACGGCGTTGGCAGGCGGGTATCTGTTGCTTCGCGACAATGTCAGTGCGGCGGCCCAGGCCACGGCCGATGCGGAGTTCGCCTATCGCCAGAATGAGGGCGCGCTGAACAATGCCAAAGCCGCATCCGAGGGCTATACCATGGCCCTCCGCAACCAGATTGCCATGCAGGTGGAGGCCGCGAAGTCGGCCATGATCCTGGCCAATGCGGAATTCGAAGCAGCGAATGCGCGTCGTGTCGGGTTTCTGCGCCTGACCGGTCTGAACTCGGATATTCTCCAGCATTTTGAGGACCAGGCCGCATCAGAGGCAGATGCTCTCACCAAGGCCTATGTGAACCTTGGGAAACAGTTGCAGACGGTCGATGGCAATCTAAAAAAAGTTGCAACGTCCACGGGCGGGGCGTCTGTGAGCATCGGCGACCTTGACGAGAAGACCAAGAACGCCGCCAAGGCGGCCAAGGAGGCCGCCCGCGAGTTCGAACGCTTCAAGGACACCGCCGACGGTCTGGTTGAAAAGTTCTTCCCGAAGGAAGCAGCCGAAGCCCGCATCAAGGAACTCATGTCGCTGCTCGACAAGTACGGCGACAAGCTGACCGAGATCCAGCGCAAGGCGGTCGACAAGGAAATCGACGCCCTGCGCAAGGTCGGCGACCAGGCCGACGAGACGGCGAAGCAGATCGAGCAGACGCTCGGCGATGCGCTCGGCGACCTGTTCACCAAGCCGGCGGCGGACGCAAAGGATTTCTTCCGCAATTTGGCTCGCAGCTTTGCCCAGATCGGATCGCAGAACATCAAGAACCTGTTTTCCGGCACACCAACGGCCGCAAATGACAATGTAACGTCGTCGGGCGGGCTTTTTTCTGGGCTGTTCAAGACGATTTCGAGTGCGACACAGACCGGCGCAGAAGCGGGCACGGCAAAGGGTTCTGTTACAGGGCTTTCAGCCATCTTCGGCAAAGGCGGCGGCATTCTTTCCGGCGGAACCGCAAGTGCTGTCTTGGGGGGCGCCGGCATCGGCTACCAGACCGGCGGCGGCACCGCTGGAACGGTCATGGGCGGTATCGGTGGCGCGCTCAGCGGCCTTGCCGCAACCGGCGGCAATCCTCTCGGCGCCCTTGCGGGCGGCCTCGCCGGCGTTGTCGGCTCTCTTTTCGGCGGCAGCAACAACAAGCAGCGCCAGCAGGCCAAAGCACAGTTTGATGCGCAACGCGAGAACATCATTTCCCTCATAGATGTTGGCCGTGGCCGCGGCGTCGGCACGGCGACACAGCAGGTTCGCGAGTACAAGTCGCAGACGGACCCGGCGATCGAACTGGCAAAAAAGGCCGGTAACGACGCGATGGTCCGACAACTCCGCAAGGCCACGGCCGCGTTCACGCAGCGCGTTCGAAAGGAATTTCTCGGCGGGTTTGAGAGCACCATCGATGCTCTGCGTTCCGGCCTTGGGGACAACTCCCCATTTGTCGTCGCCAGGAAGAACATGCTGGACCTTCGCGACAGCCTGCAGGGCGTGATTTCAGATGCGAAAGAGTTCAAGCGCGCTGGCGAGACACAATCCGATGTCGCCAAGCGCACCCGACAAGCGCGATCGGCCGCGCAGCAATACGCCCTGTCGCTGCTGCACGGGGCCAGGGAGATGACGGAAATGGAGGCCGCCGTTGCCAATGCGCGCGGCACCGCCTCCGGCCTGAAAAAGACCCTTATGGACCTCGGCATGTCGTCGACAGAGGCGTCCAAGGCCATTTCCAAGCGCTTGAGGTCGGCGCTCGACGACCTCAGGGACGAGTACCGAGGCGACGTCCGATCCAGCATCAACGACCTGTCGGGCCGGGGCTACCTGAACGATATTGCCGATGCCCAGGAAAAGTACAACGAGCGTCTGAAGGACGCCGAGGCGCTTGGCCTCAGCGGTGCTGGCGCCTTCAAAGAGTTGCAGCTCTCGCTGGCCAACATCATTAGAAACTCCAATCTCACGGACAAGCAGATCGACGCACTGTCAAAAAGATTTCCGGCACTCAGGAAGGCCCTGAAGGACTTGTCCGACGTCACCGTTTCCGTCGATCTGCAGCAGTTCTGGGACCGCATCTTCACGGCGCGGATAGACACATCCACCCTGAAGGGGCAGTTGGCTGTCTTCAACCGAGCCGCCAAAGCAGAATATGAGGCGCTGAAGGAGTCGGGCGCCTCTAAGCACGCGCTCGCTGTTTTGGAAAACACGCTCAACGCCGAGCGCAAAGCCCTGATTCGTCAATATCGCGAACAACAGGTTCAGGATGCCAGACAGGATCTTTTGAACGCTTACAACGCCGAGCGAAGCGAACTCGAGGACACCGCCTCAACGCTGGAAAACTTCATCGACCAGGTGAAGGCGTTCCGCGACGATCTGAAGCTTGACAGTAATCTTTCGACACTGTCTGCGTCGGAACGGCTGGCTGAGGCTCAGCAACAGTACAGTAGCACGTTCCAGGCGGCCATGCGCGGCGACGAGACCGCTATGTCGAGCCTGACAAGCGCCGCGCAAGCCTATCTGGAAGAGGCAAAATCCTACTACGCGTCCAGCCCGCAATACGCGACGATTTTCGAGCAGGTCACATCCTCGCTCGATACCGTGCAGGCGTCGGCGACGCGGCAGTTGACATCGACTGAAAGACAGATCGATGCCCTTGAACGCCAGGTCTCGAAACTCATCGACATCGACGACGGGGTCATGAGCGTTGACGCGGCCATTCGCCAACTCAACCGCTATATGAGCGCGTTCATCAGTTCTGGCGGCGACCGCGGCAGCCTGGAGGGCTTCGCCCGCGGCGGCTACACCGGCGACGGGCCGTCCAACGTCGTTGCCG
The DNA here is from genome assembly GCF_025961475.1 of Rhodobium gokarnense. Taxonomy (NCBI): domain Bacteria; kingdom Pseudomonadati; phylum Pseudomonadota; class Alphaproteobacteria; order Hyphomicrobiales; family Rhodobiaceae; genus Rhodobium; species Rhodobium gokarnense. Next base: position 49,068 of record NZ_JAOQNS010000014.1, read on the forward strand.
GCGTCGTTCATCGCGGCGAGTACGTGATGGATCAGGCCGCAACCGCCCGCTACCGACCCTATCTCGAGCAAATGGACTCCGGGACCTTCGGTCCGCGCAACGACAACAATTCAAGAAATGACGCGAAACTGGCGCAGGCCATCATCACCTCGTCCGCCCAACAGGTCGAGGTGATGCGCGAGGAACTGCGCTCGGTCCGTGCCGAACTCAACCGCTTGACGAACGAAACCCGGATTGCGGCAAACCGGAAGCAGAGGAAGGCGAACGGCTAATGGCGGCGATGACGCGCTATCTCCAGAAGGCTCTTCTGGACCACGCCCTGGGGATCACGGCATTTACCATTCCGACGGAATTGTGGGGGTCTTTGCACACCGCTTCGCCGACGGAGTCGGGGTCTTTCGACGACGAGATTTCCGACAGCGGGTATTCGCGGCAATCGATCTTCGGGTTGATGACGGAAACCGACCTCACTTCGGGAACGTCGCAGATCGACACGGTGGTCAATTTCGGACCCGCCGATGGTGACAACGGGTCCGTGACATATTTCGCGATTTCGGATGCGTCCAGCGCCGGCAACATGCTGCTTTACGGCGCCCTGGCCAACTCGCAAACCTTTGATACGAATGACCAGTTTCAGTTGAACCCGGGACAATTGATCATCAAGTTCGACTGATGCAACGGCGCGGGCAGCGCCATTCCAAGCGTCGTCACGACGCCTATTCCAAAAGATGGAGAAGACAATGGCCGGCTACGCAGCCAGTAACCTGCTGGGCGGGACCCAGCAGTCCATGACCACCACCTTCAAGACTGCGCTGGTGCTCGCTGCATCAAACGGCACGTCCCTACAGCGCTTTATGGTGCACGACATCATTTTTGGCACCGATGGAACGCCGGCCGACCAGGCCATGACCTGGGACGTCAGCCGGACGACGGCCAGCGGAACCGCAACGTCGATCACGCCGAACAAGATCGATCTCGCCGACGGCGCGTTCCTTGGCGTCGGCCTCGCCAACAACACGGTGGAGCCTACGGTCACCTCCAACTCCAACCTTCTGCCGATTGGCGCCAACCAGCGCGCGTCCATGCGCTGGGTTGCGTTTCCGGGTCAGGAACTGGTGGTTCCGGCGACCGACGCGGCCGGTCTTGCGTTCCGCGCCAAGTCCCCCGGCTACACCGGTACCGTCATCGTCAACGCGCATTTCCGCGGCGCCTGATCGCAATAGAGGGCGGCGGCAGGACACCGCGCCTTGCCGCCGTCTTCTCCATGTCAATATGGGAGGCATCCATGCGCAAGCCGGGCGGGGTTCTAATCCTTACCACGAACGACGGCAGGCAGGAGGAAACCGACACCTTCACCTGCGCCCATTGCAACAAGATCGTTCCCGTGAGGCCATTCCAGCGACCGGAGGACATCGGCGGGCGATGCGGCGGCTGCGGCGGGCTCATTTGCCCGGACTGTGTGTCCAGGGGCACGTGCGACCCGATTGAAGAAAAGCTCGCGCGTGCGGAAGCCGCCTATCACGCGCGACGCTCGTACGGAATCTAATCGATGTTTGGTGCCTTTCCCTTCGGTTCAGCGCCGTTTGCTGGGGATGAAATCCCCGTTGCGGTCGAGCCCGTATTCGAGGATAGTTGGCACCAGTCGCTGAGCGAGTCGACGCGCTACCATGTCGTGCCGGCGGTCGCCGTCTGCCTGGCGTCGCTCTATGCGCTATCGATCAGCCCCGACGCGCTCGCGCAGCCGGAAACGGCAAATCCGGACAAATTCCAGCAAGAACTGTCGGAACCGGTCCGAACGCTTCCGGCGCTGGCGACGCACGATCAGCAGTTCCTCGCATTTCAGGGCTTCGCGCCTTTCCCGGAAACGGTTTCGACGGACAGGTGGGCGCCACCGCTTTCCGAGCCGGCGAGATTCCCGGCGGCGCTGCCGACCAATGCTCAGCAATTCGAGGCCTATCAGGGCTTCGGACCGTTCGATGAGACCTCGGTTGCGCAATGGACGCAGGCGCTGTCCGAACCGGTCCGCTTTGCGCCGCGGCTTGGACCCGAACAGCACCAGTTTGAAGCCTATCAGGGCTTTGAGCCCTTTGCGGAAACGGCATTTCCCGACAAGTGGATGCCGCCGCTTTCCGAGCCGGTTCGGTTTTCGCCGCGGCTCGAGACGGCAAACCAGCAATACGAGGTCTTTGTTCAGGCGGCGCCGTTCGGCGAAGCGATCTACGTCGAAAAATGGTTCCGGCAATTCGACGACCCGGTCCGGTTCGCGGATGCGTTGCCGACGGCGCTCCATCCTTTCCAGTTCCTCGTAAAGGACGAGCCGTTCCTCGAGGCTGTGTCGGCCGATCGATGGGCGCCGCCGCTTTCCGAGCCGGTTCGGTTCGCTGCATCTCTCCCGGTCACGCAGCAGCAGTTTCTTGCATACCAGGGGTTCTCGCCGTTCGAGGAAGTCCCGGCGCCGGACAAATTCCAACGCCCGTTCTCCGAGCCGGTTCGGTTCGCCGCGGCGCTGCCCGTCGCAAGCCAGCAGTTCGAAGCGTTCGTCAAGGCGGATCCGTTCCCGGAAATCGCCTATGCGGAGAAATGGGCACAGCCCCTCAGCGAGCCCGTCCGCTTCGCCAGGGCGCTACCGATTCACGATCACCCGTTCGAAGCGTTCGTTCAGTTCGCCCCGTTTGAAGAAACGGTCACGGCCGACCGGTGGGTTCCGCCCCTCAGCGAGCCCGACCGCTTCCCACCGCGGCTGAACACCGCCAATCAGCAGTTCCTCGCGTTCCAGGACTTCGCCCCGTTTGCCGAGCGAGTGACGGCCGACCGGTGGATGCCGCCATTCGCCGAGCCCGCCCGCTTCCCGCTTCGGCTCGAGACGAGATCACAGCAGTTCCTCATCTGGTCTGAATGGCCGGTTCTTCTCAATCCGGTCACGGTCACGCTCATCGGCGAGGCAACATTGGAAGCCCGCGGCATCAACCCGGCACATGCCGTTCTCACGGATACCGGTCTGCGAACCTATGGCGCCGTTCTTCGGCCGTGGAGACTGTCTGACCGATGAGCTTTGGCCTTTTCCCGTTCGGCGATCGCCCATTCGGCGATCTGAGCGAGTCGGGCACGTCTTTTGTCGTCCTGCACGGGCGCGCGTCGCTCACGGTCACCTTCGACTATGCGATCTACGCCGCGTCCCGGTCCTTCCTCACCGGTGACGATGACGTTCCGGCCGACACCTACTTTTCCGGAACCTTGGCCCAGCCGCTAAGCTTCAAGCGATCGGCCATCAGCGGCGACGGGTTCTCGGGATTTGTCGAAGGGCAGGGGGAGTTGGTCGTCAACAACGGCGATGGATTCTACGACTTCCTGCCGGAATTCTATGCCCTTGACGGTCGGGGGTTGGAGGTTCGCTACGGCCGCGACAGCGACGACTACAGAACCTGGTTCACGATCTTCAAGGGGACGGCCTCGGATTTTCACGTTGACGAGACCGAGCTACGTGTCGACCTGCAGGACTTCGGGTACAAGCTCGAGATTCCACTCACCGAGAGCACCTATTCCGGATCGGGCGGGGTCAATGGCGGGGACGACCTGGAGGGCAAGCGCAAGCCGCTCTGCTATGGATATTGCTCCAACATCACCCCGGTTCTGGTTCAGTCGACAAAACAGCTCTACCAGGTCAATGACGGCCCGGTTCAGGCGATTTCGGCCGTCTATGCCAACGGTGTGGCGCTTGATTTCGATCAGGATTACGGGACCGCCGCCGCGCTTCTGGCGGCAGCGATCCCGAGTGGCGATTTCGCGACGTGTCTCGCCTGCGGGCTGTTTCGCATCAATTTCCTCCTCGATGGGGACGTGATCACCTGTGACGCGGAAGGGGACAATTCCGGGTCCGGCTTTGTCTCGACACAGGGGCAGGTCATTCGACGGATCGTCGCTAACCTGTCGGCATTGACCGACCCGGACGATTTCTATGTCCCGGCCTTCGACAAGTTCGAAACCGCACAACCCTTCGAAGTCGGTTACTACGCGGATCACAATGACACCTCGACCGTTTCGGAGACCGTGACGCGGATCATGGGCTATGGCGGAACCATCGGGTTCCGGCGCAATGGGAAGCTCGAAATCAAGGTTTTTGAAGCGCCCGGCCCCGTCCCGGCGATGCGCTTCGATGAGACTGAAATCGTTGATATCCGACGCGAGAGGTTGCCGGACAACCTTACGCCGCCACCCTATAAATGGCGCGTCGGATATGCCCGCAACTGGACCGTTCAGGACGAATTGGCCGGGGCCGTCGGCGACGAGCGGCGGGCATTTCTCGCCGAGGAAGTCCGATATGCCGTTGCCGAAAGTGCTGCCGTCAAGGTCAATCATCCGTTTGCCCAGGAGAGGGATCCGGTCGGCGGATATTTTCGCAATGAAGAGGATGCCCAAGGCCTGGCGGATCGCCTTCTTGCTCTCCATGCGGACAGCGCATCGCTCTACAGACTGACCCTTGGAACGCGGCCGTTTTCGCTCGAGATCAGCGACACAATAACCGTCACTTTTCCCCGGTTCGACCTGACGACCGGACGGAACCTGCGCGTCGTTGAGATTTCCGAGAATGCGAGCAGCAATGCAATCGAGATTGTGGGCTTCGGCTGATGGCGAACGCGGCGATTGTCTATTCAAACCTGGCGGATGGTGCTGCGGTTTCCGCGCCGACGCAGGTCATTCTGGCGCCGGCGGCGAACGTGCAGGATCAGCATGTTGGGAAGAAATGGCGGTCGCGGACCGCATTGTCCTACCTGACCTTTGACTTCGGGGCGACGACATCGATTGACACGATCGCTGCCATCGGGCTCACGGCGTCCACGGTGCGACTGCGGATTTCGACGTCGGACTCCACCGGTGCGGCCGGCGATCTCTACGACAGCATGTCGGCATCCGTGGATCAGAACTTCGCCCAGGCCGTTTGGGCCTTGCAAACCGCAGTCTCCGGACGATATCTGCGGATCGATCTCGCCCACTCAAGCCTCGACTACGTGGAGGTCGGGCGCGTCGTCGCCGGTGTCCGGACGGCGTTTGGAAAGAACTTCGGATTCGGATGGTCGCTCACCTATATCGACCGGTCCGTGATCACCGAGACCCGTGGCGGACAAACGCAGATCACGCCGGAAAACACCTATCGGGCGATCGACCTGACGTTCTCTTTCCTCACTGATGCCGAGCAGCGCGGCTTCGTCGACACGGTCAGCCGATCGAACGCGCTGAAGACGGACGTCCTTCTGCTTCTGGATCCTGACAGCAGTGATCTTCCCCGCGACACGGTCTGGGGCCTGATGACGGAGTCGACCAGCATCATGCAGCCGGATTTCGGAATCTTCTCCAAGCAGTTGAAAATCAAGGAGCGATTATGAGCCTGGTTTTTGCCAATCTTGTTCAGGAATCGTCCACGACGCAGGGCGTTACCGACTTCGAACTTGCCGGTGCTATCACGGACTACCGGGCGTTTGGCAGCTTCATGAGCGACGGCGATCAGACCTATTACGTCGCCAGGCTGGACGATGAGTGGGAAGAAGGGCTCGGCACCTATGTCAGTTCGACAGACACTCTCCAGCGAACGACGGTGTTTCGATCGTCCAACAGCAACAACAAGGTCTCGTTTTCTTCGGGCACGAAAACGATTGGTATCAACGTTGGCCTGGAGACCCTGAATGCACTCTATCGCCGTCTTGACGGCTTAAACACCGGCCCCTTGGCCGGGCGCCGGAACATGATCATCAACGGCGCCATGGTGGTCAATCAGCGCGGCAGCACCGTTACGGGGGACAGCGGGTTCCCCGTCGATCGGTTCGAGGTCGAAAAAACGGCGACATTCGACTGGACATGCGAGCAGAGCACGGAGTCCCCGGCAGGATTCACGCACAGCCTCAAGGTCACGGCCGGTACGCCCGCCGCCGCCGGCGCCTCCGACTACGCGATCATCCGCCAACGCATCGAGGGGCTTAACACCGCCTGGCTGCAGGTCGGCGCATCCGGCGCCGCAACGGTGACGGCAAGTGTTCGCGTTCGTTCCTCAGTCACGGGAACATATGGCGTCTTCCTGACCAACGATGACGGCAATCGCTCCTACGTCACAGACATCACGATCAATTCTGCCGACACTTGGGAGGCGAAAACCGTTACCTTGACCCTCGACACGACCGGCACATGGAAGACGGACACGAGCACGGGCATAGAGGTTGGCATCGCGCTCATGGCCGGGTCGAATTTTCAGGGGACGGACGCCACATGGGAGGGCGCGCAGGATTACGCCACGTCAAGCATTTCCAACGCGATCCTGAACTATTCCCCCGCGTCCCCGGCGCCGACCTTCTATACGACCGGGTGGCAGTTTGAATACGGATCCTACGCGACCGATTTCGAGCGAGTGACATATGCATCTGATCTGATGGCGTGTCACAGATACTTTCAGGGGGGCATTCCCTTCGCGTCATCAGGTTACGCGGACGCCGCGGGTCAAACAGCACCATTCTACGCTATTCCTCAGTCGACTGTAGAGATGAGAGATGCAGTCGTTGTCGAGAATCAGGATATCGACGCATTCGGCAACATCACTCCCGCTTCGTTCGGATATTTCACCCCTACAACGAAAGGAGCCGTTATCTATCTTCAGAGTGGCAATGCCGGAAGAACGTATTGGCGCGGGAGAGTCGACTATAACGCCGAACTCTAGGCTGAACGAAGCAACCTCATCCATCTGCAACCCGCCGCCGGCGGGTTTTTTCATGGGAGAAACGACATGAGCCTTTCGCTATCGCCGGGCGGCGCAGACTTCATCGCACGCCGCGAGGGCAAGGTGTATCACGCCTACCGCGACGCGGTCGGCGTTGTCACCATTTACACGGGCTTCACTTGGGGAAGCGCCGTTTTTCGGGATTACTGGATGAAGACCCGCGGGCACAAGCTGCGCATGGGCGACACCATCACGGAGGAAGAAGGCCAGCATCTGTTGATGGTGGTCGCAGATACGGAATACGGCGCCGCCGTCAATGCGTCGATCCGGCCGACCGAGCAGCATCACTATGACGGCGCGACGTCCGTTGCCTTCAATCTCGGCAAGGGGTCGGTGACCTGGCGTTGGGCGACGGCCCTTCGCGACGGTCACGTCGCACGGTGCGCCGCGCTTCTGCGGGCCGGCTACAACACGGCGGGCGGACGCCGCCTCCAGGGCCTCGTCAACCGGCGGCGCCTGGAGGCCGCCCTGATCGAGCATGGCGACTATGCCGACGCCGGCGGCGTTGCCGTTACCGCGGCGCGGTTCGGCGCGCGCGACGATGCGGCGGCCAATGACAACGACGCGGCCGACCGCGAAAAGAAGCTGATCGACTATCAGCGGCTCCTGAAGGCGCAGGGCTTCGATCCCGGCCCGATCGACGGCAAGTGGGGGCCGAGTACCCGCAAGGCCGTCCTTGCCTTCCAGCGCTCCCATGACGGTCTCGTCAATGATGGGATCCTCGGCCCGGCGACGATGGCCGCGCTCGACCGGACCGAAGTCGCCAAGGGAACGACCAACGCGGCCGGCCTGATGTCCCTTGCGGCGGCCGGCGCGGGCGGCGCCGTCTCTGCATTCTCCGACTTTGACGTCACGGCCTTCATCGTCCCGGCCGTCGCCGTCGCGATCGCCGGCGCCGTCGTTTGGGCCGTCTGGAAGAACGCCGACGAAATCGGCCGGTGGTGGAGGGCGTCCCATGCTTAAGCACCTTGTCTACAGGCTCAAGGGCTGGCGGACGCGGCTTTCCAATGCCGTGTTCGGCGTTCTCGGCGTCGTCGCGCTGGTCGATCCGCAGCTCTGGGCCGGGGTCGTGCCGGTGAAGTACCAGGGCGCGGCGCTGCTTTTGTCGGCGCTGGTCAACATTGCTCTCAGACAGGTGACGACGACGCCGCCGGGACGGAGGGCGCCTTGATGGTGATCTTCAAGACACTGCTTGCTTGGCTGACCGGCGGCGTTGCCGATCGGCTTATCGAGGCGTACCGCGCCAAGCTGACCGCCGAGAATGACGCCGACCGGATCGCGGCCGACGTCCGGATCAAGAGCCTGGAGGCCAAGCGCGATCTCGCTGTTGCCGAAGCCGGGTTTTTCTGGTCGGCGACCCGGCTTGGGCGGTTCCTCTTCGCCGTGCCGCTTGGCTTGTGGTACGCCGCCGGCGTCCTCGACAGTATCTTCCTCTTCGACTGGAACGTCGCGGCCCTGCCGTCGCAGTTCTGGGACATCGCACAGGTCGTCATTCCGGCGCTTTTCCTGTCGGAGACGGCTCAAATTGGTTTGAGGCATTGGGGTAATAGATGACACCGGAAGAGCATGAGCGACTTGGGCGTCTCGAAAAGCAACAGGCGGAAGATCACGAATTGCTCGTTCGCTTTGATGAACGGCAAAAGCTGCTGGTGTCGGATATGGCTATCGTCAAGAAGGACATCAGCGAATTCAAGGCGTTGGTTCAGCAAGCAGGTGGTGCCCGCTGGATGTTGATATCCTTGGGCGCGGCCGCCTTTTGGGCCATGGGGTATATCGCCAATCTACTGCCGAAGCTGTTCGGTGTCTCTGCCTTGGCCATGATCATTGCCGGTTTGCTCATGCCAACACCCGTCGCAGCGCAGGGCGTCGTTCCCTGCGGCGACCGCGAAACCGTCGTGGCTATGCTGGCGACGCGCTATGGCGAGACGCCCCGGGCGCTGGGCCTCGCCTCGCGCTCTGACGTCCTGGAGATCTTCGTCTCCAAGGGCGGCTCCTGGACGGTGCTGATGACCAATACCTCCGGCCGCGCCTGCATGATCGCCGTCGGCGAGAACTGGGAGGACCTGAAGCCGGCCCCGCCCGGCGATCCCACCTGAGATCGGACCTGCGATAATTTTTCGGCCCACAAGTGCGGCCGAGAAAATTATCGCAGGTCCCAAGAGCTTCCGCGCCGTCACCGCGGTACGGAAGAAGTCCAGTCATCTGGATTTGAGTGGCTCCTGTCCACTCTGTTTGACGCCCCCCCTGTGCCTTGCCGCTGGCCTTCGGGTCGGCGGCTTTTTTTGTGCCTGCCCCGCGACAACAGGTGGATCCTATCTCCAGCCTTCCGGGATTGCCGGCATGATGGCAATCACCGTGGTAGCGATCGCTGCGGCACCGAACGCAACGGCAGACAGGGTTGCACGCCAGTCTCTGGCCTTGCCCGCGACGGCAGCAAGAAAGCCTTCAGCGACCGCCGAAAGGGCGGCATTGAAAATCAAAGCGGCGAAGAAAACAATCGTCGTGCCCTGTCTCCTGCTAGGGTAAATGTTAGGGCGCGGTTGTCGGTCCGATCATTTTTTGCAGGAAATTCATAGACTTATGCTGGACGCGTGGCGCTCCCTAGGGGAGTCGAACCCCTCTTTCCAGATTGAAAATCTGGCGTCCTAACCGATAGACGAAGGGAGCGCTTGGCCGATCATCGGAATCGACGGGCGGTTTATAGAGGGGAATGCTGCGGGCGACAAGACCGCCGGGCGGGATTTTTCGGCGTCCTTCGGCCCTGTCGCAACCACATTCGGTGCGGTTACTGTAAGGCCCCGCAGTCGCTGATGCCGGGCCGCGTTCGAACGGGCGCAGGCCGGACACTGCGCGAGGCCGCAAGGCGTTTCCGACGCCCTTACTTGAACCGGCGTCCGCGGGACGGGGCGCGAGGAGGCAAGGCGATTTCGAAGCCTTTGTTCGAACGGGCATCGACCGGGGCGGGGGAGAGGCAGCGGTGCATTCGCCGTCAGACCCATCGCCCCCGATCCAAGCCCGCCGATGCCCCAAAAAAATCACCAGTGGCCGGTGTTGCCCATGGACGCCCAGGGCTCGGCCGGCTCCTTGGAGTCCCCCTTCTGCAGCAGCTCCACGGAAATGTTGTCCGGCGAGCGCACGAAGGCCATGTGGCCGTCGCGGGGCGGGCGGTTGATGGTGACGCCGGATTTCTGCAGCTTGTCGCAAAGGCCGTAGATGTCGTCGACCTCGAACGCCAGATGGCCGAAATTGCGGCCCTCACCATAGTCTTCCGGGTCCCAGTTGTAGGTCAGCTCAACGAGCGGGGCCTTGTCGGTCTTGGCCCGGTCGCCGTCCTCCGGCGCGGCCAGGAAAATCAGCGTGAACCGGCCCTTTTCGCTCTCGGTCCGGCGCACCTCTTGCAGGCCGAGCTTGTTGCAGTAGAAATCGAGCGAGGCATCGAGGTCCTTCACGCGGACCATGGTGTGCAGATAGCGCATTTTTTGCGTCTCCCGTTTTTTCGAATCTGAGGCTTAACTTATGACGGTGATCGCGGAACTCAACGCCGCATGCGAAACAATCGCCGAGCTTCTGGCCGGCGCCCGGCGTGGCGTCGTCTTCACCGGCGCCGGCATCTCAACCGAGAGCGGCATTCCCGATTTCCGCAGCCCGGGCGGCATCTGGTCCAACTACAAGCCGATCATGTTCGACGACTTCTGCGCCTCCGAAGACGCGCGCATGGAGGACTGGCGCCGGCGCTTCGTGATGATGGACCAGTTCGGCGCGGCCGAGCCCAATGCCGGCCACCTCGCCATCGCCGAGGAGATGCGGCGCGGCCATCTGGAGACGGTGATCACCCAGAACATCGACGGTCTGCACCAGCGGGCCGGCGTTCCGCCCGAGCGCGTCATCGAGATCCACGGCAACGGGACCTACGCCCATTGCCTCGACTGCCGCGAACGCCACGAGCTCGCCGAAATGCGCGCGCACATCGACGAGACAGGGGAGAGCCCGCGCTGCCGTTCCTGCGGCGGCCTCGTCAAGGGCGCGGTGATTTCCTTCGGCCAGATGATGCCGGAGGCGGAGATGGCGCGCGCCCAGGAGGCGGCCGTCAACGCCGACCTGTTCCTGGCCATCGGCTCGTCGCTGGTCGTCTACCCCGCCGCCGCCCTGCCGGTGATCGCCAAGCGGGCCGGCGCGACGCTGGTCATCATCAACCGCGATCCGACCGACCTCGATGCCATCGCCGACCATGTCGTGCGCATGCAGATAGGCGATGTATTCAAGCCTTTTCTTGGGTAAGAATTGGCTAACCGTACCGTCGCGGGGAATTTGCCGGTAAAATACGCCCGATTTCCTTGCGGATAATTTCGTGGAGGCCTCGAAAACCCCTTGTGCCCGGCCCCCAACCCGATGGTATCCTTCTACCGGGAATCACTTCCGGCGGCCGTTGCTTGGGGACGGTGCGTCAGTGAGGCGTAAAAAAGAGGCCGATTGTCATGGTGGCGAAGTATTCGCCAGATGCGCGCGACGACCTGGACGACCTCTCCGACGAGGCTGCAGTCGATGTCGTCGAGGTGGCGGGCACCATCAAGTGGTTCGACGTTGCCAAGGGGTTCGGCTTCATCGTCCCCGACGAGGACGGCATGGCCGACATCCTCTTACACGTCACGTGCCTGAGGCGCGACGGCTTCCAGACCGCCTATGAGGGCGCCCGCGTCGTCTGCGAGGTGCTGGAGCGCCCGCGCGGCCTGCAGGCCCTCAGGATCCTCTCCATGGACGAGGCGACGGCCGTGCATCCCTCGCAGATGCCGCCCTCGCGCACCCATGTCCAGGTGACGCCGACCTTCGGGCCGGAGCGGGCCCAGGTGAAGTGGTTCAACCGCCTGCGCGGCTACGGGTTCCTGACCCGCGGCGAGGGCACCCCGGACATCTTCATCCACATGGAGACCCTGCGCCGCTTCGGCATTGCTGAGTTGCGCCCCGGCCAGTTCGTCACCATCCGCTATGGCGCCGGCCCCAAGGGGCTGATGGTGGCCGAGATCCGGCCGGAAGACGGCGGCCACATCCCGTCCTCCCATTGAGGTCGTCGATGCGGGCATCGGGCGTTCGGGCGGGTCGTTCTCAGGCCCGTTTCTTCCAGGTTTTTCTGCTGGTCGCCCTTGCATGGGCGGCGCTCGCCGCAGCCGGCCCGTTGCGCGCGGCCGATGCCGCGCCCGTGGTGCTCGAGACCGCGAGCGGCTCCCATTCCTTCACCGTGGAGATCGCCGATACGACGGCGGAACGCACCCGCGGGCTGATGTACCGCCGCGAGATGGCGCCGGACCATGGCATGCTGTTCGATTTCAAGCGCTCCGAACTACTCTCCTTCTGGATGAAGAACACCTATATCTCCCTCGACATGATCTTCATTGCCGCCGACGGGACGGTGAATTTCATCGCCCGCGACACGGTGCCGGAATCGACGGACCTCGTCTCGCCGCCGGAGAGGGCGCGCTTCGTGCTGGAAGTCGTCGCCGGCACGGCCGACCGCATCGGCCTGAAGGTCGGCGACCGTGCCCGCCATCCGCTGATCGGCGCCGGCGGGTGAGGGGACGCGGCAGGGCGAGGGGGCAAAGCGCTTGTCCGCGAAGCGGTCAGCGTGTAATCGGATAGTCGGTTCGGCGCCGGACCGGCGGGGCATAGCGCAGCCTGGTAGCGCAACTGCTTTGGGAGCAGTAGGTCGCAGGTTCAAATCCTGCTGCCCCGACCAGCCGTCCGGGCGAAAGGCAACGGGATTTCGGGAGACCGCCAGCAATGATCGCGCGCATCTACAAACCGACGAAGACGGCCATGCAGTCCGGCACCCGCAAGACCAAGCGCTGGGTGCTCGATTTCGAGCCCGCCGCCCCGCGCAACAAGGACCCGCTGATGGGCTGGACGTCGGCCACCGACATGACCCAGCAGGTGCGCCTGTTCTTCGCCACCAAGGAAGAGGCGATCGCCTATGCGGAGCGCAACGGCATCGAGTTCCGCGTCCTGGAACCGAAGGCTCGCGAGCCGAAGCGCAAGTTCTACGCCGACAATTTCCGCTACGACCGCGCCGCGCCCTGGACCCACTGATTTTTTGAAAGCTGCCCGCTTCTGAAGCGGGCCTTGCGAACAGCGAACCGGGCTCAAGGACAAAAAGACGCGCCGGAACACCGACCGAGAGCATGCGCCCGTGCCTCCTGTTGACCGCGCGAGGCACCAAAGACCCCGTAGCTCAGCCGGATAGAGCAGCTGACTTCTAATCAGCAGGTCGCAGGTTCGAATCCTGCCGGGGTCGCCAGTTTTTTCAAGGATTTGACGGGAAGTCTCTGCGATCCGCCGAGCGCTGATTGACGGTGAATGGCCCGCCGCGCCTGATGCCTTTGTGACGACCTTGAAACGGGTCCTTCCGCCGCGCCGCTTTCGCCGCCCGTGCGCGTTGTTTGTTACCGCCCGCAAAATCGCCGCAAACCTTGTGTCAAAGCGCCGCCGTTTTCCAACAACCTGAAGGACGAGACGGTGATTCAGTTGACCGCGCTTTGGCGGGGGCTCATTGCGGCTTCTGTCGTGACCATGGTGGCTGCGGGCGGGACCGCGGCCATTGCCAAGACCGAGAAGGGCCGGGCCTCCTGGTACGCGATGACCTCGCGCACCGCGAGCGGCGAGCGGGCGAACCCGAACGCCATGACGGCGGCCCACCGGCGCCTGAAATTCGGCACCCGCGTGAAGGTGACCAACAAGCGCAATGGCCGCTCGGTCGTCGTCTGCATCAACGACCGCGGCCCGTTCGTGCGCGGCCGCATCATCGACGTCACAAAGGCGGCGGCGCAAAAGCTCGGTTTCATCCGCGCCGGATCGGTGATGGTCGACGTCGACGTCGTCGGCCGCGAAACGGACGGCTGCGCGTGAGGCCAAGGGCTTTGCCTGCCCTCGACCTGAGCACATAACGCGCGACGGCCAGGATTGATCCAAAGCCGTGTGCGATCCGTCTAATGGGAGAACCCGTTTTCCGGATCGAGGCCATGACCGAGGACACCGCGCCGCCCGAGGCGCTGCCCAGCAAAGACCGCCGCCTGGTGTTCGGTGCCAGCGGCTATATCGGCTCCAACCTCGTGCCCTATCTGACGGCGGCCGGCATTCCGGTGCGGGCCGTATCGCGCCGCCCGCAGGTGCTGGAGGCGCATAGCTGGGACGGCGTCCAGGTCATGGCGGCGGACGCGCTCGACCCAAAATCCCTCGATCCGGTGCTGGAAGGCGTCGACACCGCCCACTATCTCGTCCACTCCATGGCCGCCGGCCGCGATTTCGGCCGGCTCGACCTGGAGGCGGCCCGGAACTTCGCGGCGGCTGCCGAACGGGCGGGCGTCCGCCGTATCGTCTATCTCGGCGGGCTGGTGCCGGACGATGCGGATTCCGAGCACATCACCTCGCGCCGCGACACCGGCGACGAACTGCGCCGCGGATCGGTGCCAGTGACGGAGCTGCGCGCCGGCATCATCGTCGGGCCGGGCTCGGCGGCCTTCGAGGTCATGCGCGACCTCGTCTTCCACCTGCCGGTGATGGTGACGCCCCTGTGGGTGCGCTCCAAGTCGCCGCCTGTCGCCCTCGACAATCTGCTTTTTTATCTCCTGCGGCTGCCGGAGCATGAGGAAGCGGCTGGAAAGACGTTCGATGCGGCGGGCCCGGAAACCCTCACATACCAGGACATGATGACGACCCTTGCCGATGTCGCCGGCCGGCAGCCGCCCGCCATCATCCCGGTCTCCGTGCTGTCACCGCGCCTGTCGTCCTACTGGCTGAAGCTGGTGACCGCCGTGCCCGCCAATGTTGCCCGGGCGTTGATCGAGGGCCTGAAGCATGATTTCGTCGCCGATACCGGGCCGCTCGAAACCCTGGTGCCGCAGCGGCTTCTCGGCTTTCGCGAGAGCGTCGAAGCGGCGTTCGCGGCCGAGCGGCAATGCACCGTGCAGGCGCGCTGGGTGGAAGGAGCGTTCAGGATGCGGGGCCGGCGGCGCGACCATGCCTACTATGCCAAGCGCGCCTCCGGCACGGCGACGGCAGAATCCTCGCCTGAGTCGGTCTGGAAGGTGGTGACGGCGATCGGCGGCGACAATCGCTACTACTATCTGAACACGCTCTGGACCGCGCGCGAGGTGCTCGACTGGATGGTCGGCGGCCGCGGCCTGCAGCACAGGCGAAGGCACCCGGAGGATTTGCGCCTCGGCGATAAGGTGGATTCCTGGGAGGTCATCGGCCTTGAGCCGGGCCGCCGCCTGCTCCTGGAATTCGGCATGCGCGCCCCCGGCGCCGGGGTCCTGGAATTCGAGATCGACGAGAGAGCGGAACGCGAAACCGTACTGACGGCAACCGCCTACTGGCATCCGGCGGGCGCCGCGGGCCTTGCCTACTGGTACGCCATGGCGCCGTTCCACGAGGTGCTGTTTTCCGGCCTGACTAAGGAAATCTGCCGGCGGGCGGAACTTTCGGAAAGGCGAGAGCGGCGGGCGTCGTGAGGCCAGGCTTCCGGTTGCGAGTATTCAGATCGGTGGCGGAACCGTTTTCCTGGGTTTCTAAATCCAATCCCTCTTTAGAACTTCGATCGCTTCGCTGGCCAGCGCCGCGAGCGTTGCCGTGGTCGGCATGGGATCTTTCAAATAGTCATCGATTGTTATTTTCTTTTCCGTTTGAAGGTACGCGTTTTCCTCTTCGGTTTCTGAGATCGTTTTCCAGCCGGAAATTGCAGGAAGCCCTTTACTCCCGACGCCAGTGTCCTCATCGGTCCAGAGCATAATCTGAAGAGATATCTTACCCTTTTCGGTAGATACAAAATAGCTAATGCATTTCCCACCGTCTTCGGCAGGCCCGTCAACAAAAAATACGAGCTCAATGTGTTTTTCAATCCAAACATAATTCGGGTTACAGTAATCGTAAAAATATTGCGACCCAGGCAGGCTGTTTGGCATTCCGAAGGTCTCTTCGAAAATGCGGAAATGGAGATCGACAAACTCAGTTCGTATCTGACAAGCCATCAGCAAGGCTCGGTTGTAGTTGCGAGCCTCGTCCCATGTCATTTCGGGCAACTTGTCGCCCGCCAGTTTCCCGACAAGCGTGTCGGTGGCGCGCTTGACCGCATCGTCCGTGAAATAGGCTTTGAGAGCATTGTATTCGAACGCCTCGGTCATAGCTCCAACTCCCTAATTGCGTCCCACGCGGTTCCAGAGAAAGCTCAGGAAAGCTGAGAGGTCCGGATTATCTTCTTCCGGCCGCGCCCGCTCGAAGCGAAGCCAGAGCGTTTGCCAGGTGACCAGGCGCCATTTGGTGACCTGTCGGCCTTTAAGCCGCTTTGCGGCACGGTCGTTTTCGGCCAACAGGACGAAATCGCCATTGGCGTAGTCATAGCGCGAATTTCGGCGCGCCTTCAGGTATCGGGAGAGTTGGCCCGTCGTCAGGTGGTGTCCGAATTTCGCCTCGATAATGATCGGGCGTCGCTTTCTGGGGTCCGCCGTCGGAATCAAGATCTCCAGATCGATCCGGTCGACTTCCGCGCGCGCTTCGGCTTGTTCCAAAACGTCGACAGACGGAATGCTGGGTGTACCAAGGGCTCGAAGAAATGCCGCGATCCGTCTTGCGCGCAAGGAGGCGTCACCCGCCATCAGAAGATGGGCAAGGCCATCCGTCGCCTGCGGTTCGGTCGGCCGGAAGCCCCAATCGAGCCTAGGTGCATAGAAGCTATGGGAGGCATCGCGAACACCGAAGAAGGTCATTGCCGCGGTCTTATCGAACGGGCAACCATGCGCGCGTGCCAGCATTGCCAACGGTCCGAGGCCGTTGATCACCGCTCCCCGCTCAAAGCTCGTGAAATCTATCAACGGGCCGGCGTCAAAGCGCGGCAACGGCCGGTCTGCCAGTTGCGCCACATCCGAATGGTCGAGCTTCAATGCAACCTCGATGCCCTGTGACTTACGATGCGGGCAGAATTATACATTGGCTACAAAAAAGGCAATCATAGGTCGTGCGACGAATCCGTTTTCGCCTCCGTCCAAGCTGCCTAACGGAACATCCCCGTCCTGCGGAACCACCAGTAGGCGCCGGCGCCGAGGGCGGCGAGGAGCGCGCAGACGATGGCGAAGGCGTTCGGGTTGTCGGCGCCGGGGATGCCGCCGACATTGATGCCGAGGAGGCTGGTGACGAGCCCGAGCGGCAGGAAGATCGCCGTGACGATGGCCAAAAGCAGCATGCGCCGATTGAGGCTTTCGGCCCGCTGGTCGAGGATCTGGTCGTGGACGACCTGGGCCCGGTCGCGGATCGCATCCAGCTCCTCGCCGAGCCTTAGGACCCGGTCGGCGGCCTCGCGCAAATGTGCCCGGTCCCGCTCGCCGAGCCACGGAAGGTCTTCGATCTCAAGGGTCGACAGCGCGTCGCGCTGGGGCACCAGATAGCGCCTGAGGAGGATCGCGGCGCGCCGGATCGCGGAAAGGTCCTGGCGCGACACGAACGCTTCCGGATCGAGCGACAGGTCCTCAAGGTCGTCGATAGCGTCGGTCAGGTCGGCAACGGCCGGCTCGGCCCGGTCGGCGAGCCGGAGCGCCAGCTTGGCGACGAAATCGCCGGCCGAGACCGGCGCCTGGCCGCGCGAGATGGCGGCAAGGAGGTCGCCGATGGCGAACAGGGGGCGGACCGAGACGCCGATCACCTGCCGCTCCGTCGCCCAGAGCCGGACCGAGATCATGTCCTCCGGGTCGGCAGACGGGTGCAGGTTGACGCCGCGCAGGTTGATGAGGACGCCGTCGCCATGGACGGTGCAGCGCGGCCGGGTTTCCTCCGCCGTAAGCGCGTCGGTGACGTAGCCGTCAAGGTCGAGGGCGGCAAGGAGCGCGGGCGTGGCGCTCGCCTCCCGCTTCAGGTGCAGCCAGGCAAAGCCGCTTTCCCCCTCGGCGAAGGCGTGTTCCGGGAAATCGTCGGCCGCGATTTCGCGCGCGCCGCCCTTGCCGTCGAAGACGAAGGAAACGACGTCGAGGAAGCGGGGAGGGGCCTCGGGGCTGTCGTCGACCAGGGTCATTGTCTCTATCCGCGTTCTTGTCGGACGTAATGCCCGGCCTGATGTCCATCGCTACCATCATAGCGCCGTTGCGCCGCACCGCCTTGCCAATTGCCGTCGATCGCCCGATGGTGCGACCGAAAAAAGAGCAAAGAGCCTGGAGGAACACCCATGGTTTTCGATGATCCCTATGCGGATATCCGCGACGCGGTGCGCCAGCTCTGCGCCGGCTTTCCGGGCGACTACTGGCGCCGGCTCGACGTTGAGAACGCCTATCCGGAGGAATTTGTTCACGCATTGTCGGAGGCCGGCTATCTCGCCGCTCTGATCCCGGAAGAATACGGCGGCTCCGGGCTGCCGCTGTCGGCGGCGGCGGCGATCCTTCAGGAAATCCACCACGCCGGCTGCAACGGCGCTGCCTGCCATGCCCAGATGTATGTGATGGGAACCGTGCTGCGCCACGGGAATGACGCCCAGAAAGAAAAATACCTGCCGAAGGTTGCCGACGGATCCTTGCGCCTCCAGGCCTTCGGCGTGACGGAGCCGACGAGCGGCACCGACACCACCTCGATTAAGACGACCGCGCGGCGCGACGGCGATGCCTATGTCATCAACGGACAGAAGATCTGGACCAGCCGGGCCGAGCACTCCGACCTGATGGTGCTGCTTGCCCGCACCGCGCCGAAGGACGCGAGTACCCGCCGCACCGACGGCATGTCGGTGTTCCTTCTCGACATGCGCGAGGCGCTCGAAAACGGCCTGACGATCCGCCCGATCCGCACCATGATGAACCACGCCACCACCGAGGTGTTCTTCGACGATGTGCGCGTTCCGGCCGAAAACCTCATCGGCACGGAAGGCGAGGGGTTCCGCTACATCCTGTCCGGCATGAATGCGGAGCGGATCCTGATCGCCCACGAGTGCATCGGCGATGCAAGGTGGTTCCTCGACAGGGCGGCGGCCTATGCCGGGGAGCGCAGCGTTTTCGACCGGCCGATCGGCCAGAACCAGGGGGTGCAGTTCCCGATCGCCCGGGCCTACGCCAACATGCGCGCCGCGGAGCTGATGTGCCGCGAGGCCGTGAGCCTTTACGATGCCGAGCGGTCCTGCGGCGCGGAGGCCAATATGGCCAAGATGCTGGCGGCCGATGCGTCCTGGGAGGCGGCCAATGTCTGCCTGCAGACCCATGGCGGCTTCGGCTTTGCCGAGGAATTCGACATCGAGAGGAAGTTCCGCGAGACCCGGCTCTACCAGGTAGCGCCGATCTCCACCAACCTGATCCTCTCCTTCCTCGCGACCCACGAACTCGGCCTGCCGCGCTCCTACTGAGCCGGCGCGATCCCCACATCCGCGCCGGCGCAAAACACACGCCAAAGGTGCAGAAGGGCTGGGCGCCGAACGCGGGGGCTGGCGCAAAAACGAATGTTTCCAAAAAAAGAATGCGTCATTTGGTCCAGATATCCGATTTATTGATGAATGGCTGATCCGAACGGCCGGCGCGGTCGTATCCTCGGTATTGTTGGGCGCGCTGCCAGCCGGGCGAAAGCCGGCGGCTGACGCGCAGGAAAGAGCGCACCGACAGGCCAGAGCGCAAGACGCGACGAGCCGTTTTCGGCCTTCCCTCCCGCACACGCCCTGGATGTCGAATTCGAAAGGATCACAAGCTGTGGTCGACCAGACGGCGTCATCGGACGCAAACGAAACGGCGAGTTCGCTGAAGCGAAGCCGTATTGCCATCTATCTTCAACTCGCCACCCTGTTCCGCAACCGCATCGCTTCCGGCCAGTGGCGGGTCGGTTGCCGGACCCCGAACATCGACGATCTGGCCGAGGAATTCGGCGTCGCCCGCGGGACGATCCGCCAGGCCTTCGACAAGCTCGAAGCAGAGGGGCTCGTCGAGCGCCACCGCGCCAAGGGCTCGTTCGTGCGCCGGGCGCCGGTGCGCTCGCGGGTGCATCGGCTGGAAATGGATTGGGCGAGCTGTTGCACCGCGCATGACGACGCCACGATCCGGACCCTGTCGTCGGAAATCGTCACGCGGCTGCCCGATTCCCTCAGTTGCGACGCCCCGCACCTGCCGCGCTATCACGCCCTGCGCCGGCTGCATATCCGCGACGGCGAGCCCTACATGGTCGGCACCGGCTTCATCGGTGAGGAGATCTTCGGCCGCCTTCCGCCCGACCGGCTCGACGACAAGGCGCTGTCGAGCCTCGTCCAGGACTTCGCCGGCAACGACATCGGCGCGGCCCACCAGACGCTGACCGTCGGCACCGCCGACGTGGAGACCGCGGCGCTATTGAAGGTCGAGGTCAATTCGCCGGTCGCCCTGATGCACCGCTGCGTGCTGTCCCGCCAGAAGCGCGTGATGTTTGCCAGCGACGGCATCTATCGCGGCGACGCCGTACGCCTGGAAATCTCCCTTCGTTGATGGGGCGAGGCGCTTTTACGCCTCCGTTCCGCCGTTGAGCACGTCGAGCGGCACGCCGCTCGCCTGCTTGACCGGCTTGGTGACGACATAGCTGAAATAGCGCTCGATCCCGAGATCCTCGGCCAGCATGCGGTCGATGAGCCGCTGGTAGGCGTCGACGTTGGCGCAAACCACCTTCATGACGTAGTCGACGCCGCCGCCGGTGGCGAGGCACTCCACGATCTCCGGAATGGCGCCAACGGCGGCCTCGAAGCGCTCGAAATCCGCGGCCTGGTGCTGCGCCAGGGTGACCTCGACGACGACCGTCGTTGCCGGGGCCAGCTTCTTGGCGTCGATGTCGGCGTGGTAGCCGGTGATGATGCCGGCCTCTTCCAGCCGCTTCAGCCGCTCCCATGTCGGACTGGTCGACAGCCCGACCGCCTCCGCCAGCCGGACCTTGGAAATCCGGCCCTGGCTCTGGAGGATCTGGAGAATCTTCAGGTCGTATCGGTCGAGCTTGATCATGGGACCGCGAGAATAGCCGAACCGGCGAGGGCGGCAAGCAGAGAGCGCCCCCCGTATTCCCACCGCCCGTCATCGTGCTAGAAGCGAAGGAACCGGGACGATCGGCAATTGCACGCCGGCCGGTCCCGAGGCATGAGGCGGCAAGCGGCGGAAAGGCGACGACGATGAAACTGGCGGTTTTCGATTGGCAGGGCGGGTGCCATGTCGGGCGGGTCAAGGAGGCCGAGGGCGTCGTGGAACGCTTAGACGTTGCGGCCGAAACGGTCGAGGCGACCGGCATTGGCTGCGTCTTTTCCGGGGCAAAGCTGCCGGTGACCGACACTGTGCCGCTGTCGCTGGTGACACTCCGCGCGCCGATCCCGCGCCCCGCCCGCAACGTCTTCTGCATCGGCAAGAACTACCGTGAGCACGTCGCGGAAATGGCCAATCAGGGCTTTCGGAGCGCCCCCGTCGGCGCCGACGGCCCGAAGGCGCCGATCGTCTTTTCCAAGGTACCGGAGACGGTCATCGCGCCAGGCGCGGCGATCGAGATCGATGCCGCCGTCTCCACCGCCATCGACTACGAGGCCGAACTGGCCGTCATCATCGGCAAGGAAGGGCGCTGCATTGCGCCCGAGAATGCCATGGACCACGTCTGGGGCTTCACGATTATCAACGACGTCTCGGCCCGCGACCTGCAACTCCAGCACACCCAGTGGCTGATCGGCAAATCCCAGGACACCTTCTGCCCGATGGGGCCGTGGGCGGTCACCGCCGACGAGGTCGACCTTGCCGACACCAGCGTCAAATGCTGGGTCAATGACGAGCTGCGCCAGGATTCCAACACGGCCCTGATGATCTTCGACGTGCCGACGCTGATTGCCGTGCTCTCCAATGGCATCACCCTGAAGCCTGGCGACGTCATCGCGACCGGCACGCCCGCCGGCGTCGGCATGGGCTTCGATCCGCCGAAATACCTGAAGGACGGCGACCGCGTGAAAATCGAGATCGCCGGCATCGGGACGCTGGAAAACCCGGTGAAGGCCCTATAGCCGGATGATCCGGCACGGGCTGCCGACCTCGGCCGCCGGCGCATGGGGCGGCCGGATGACGAGGGCGTCGGCGCCGGAGAGCGTCGCCAGCAGCGAGGAATCCTGCAGCGAGACGGGCGTTGCCACCACATGGCCGGAGCGGCTGAAGCTGAGCCGCGCCCGCATATAGGCCTGACGCTCGCCGTTCTCTGCGACCGGATCGCCGAGGACCGCCGTCTCTTCCCGGCTGTGCACCTCGCTTGCGCCCTGCAGCGCCCGCACCAGCGGATGCAGGAACAATAGCGCGCAGACGATGCTGGAGACCGGATTGCCCGGCAGGCCGAGCACGCGCATCGGCCCGATATGGCCGGAGATCAGCGGCTTTCCGGGCACCATGGCGATGCGCCAGAAGCCAAGCTCGAAGCCGATATCGCCGAGCGCCGTCTGCACCATGTCGTGGTCGCCGACCGAGGCGCCGCCGAGGGTGACGAGGACATGGGCGCCGCCGTCGATGGCGGAACGCGCCTTGTCCGCGATGACGTCGGCCGCGTCCGGCGCAATCCCGAGATCGATGGGCTCGGCGCCGAGATCGGCGAGCATCGCGCCGAGGGCAAAGCCGTTGGAGGCGACGATCTGGAACGGGCCCGGCTCGTCGCCCGGCGGCACCAGCTCGTCGCCGGTGGCAAGGAATGCCACCTTCGGGCGTTTTGCGACCCTGAGCGTGTCGTGGTTCATGGCCGCGGCGAGCGCCAGCTCCCGATAGCCGAGGCGGCGACCCCTGGTCAGCAGCTTCTGGCCGAGGGCGAAGTCGAGACCGGCCGGGCGGATATATTCATCGACCGGGACGGAGGAGAGGGCGGTGACGGTGTCCAGGGTCTCGCCGGGCCGCGTCTTTTCCTGGATCAGGATCGCATCGGCGCCGTCCGGCAGCGGCGCGCCGGTGAAGATGCGCACCGCCTCACCCGGATTGACCGTGCCGTCGAACCCGTGGCCGGCCGCCGCCTCGCCGATCACCTGCAGCGTCGTCGGCACCTTGGAAAGGTCGTGCGCGCGCACCGCATAGCCGTCCATGGCCGAGGCATCGAAGGGCGGCTGGGTGCGCAGGGAATAGACGTCCTCGGCAAGGAACCGGCCATTGGCCTCGGCAAGCGGCACGACCTCGGTGCCGACCGGCCCGATGCCGTCGAGCAATCGCTTATGGGCCTCTTCGACGGAAAGGAGGCTCATGCCCCATCCTTCCCAGAGCCCTTTTCGGGCGCGCGCCAGTGGCCGGAGCGGCCGCCGGATTTCTCCAAAAGCCGGATGCCGCCGATCTCCATGAACCGGTCGACGGCCTTGGCCATGTCGTAGACCGTGAGGCAGGCAACGCTCGCCGCCGTCAGCGCTTCCATCTCGACGCCGGTCTGGCCGCCGACCTTGGCGGTCGCGGTGACGACGAGGCCGGGCAGGCTCTCGTCCGGCTCGATGTCGACGGAAACCTTGGTCAGCAGCAGCGGATGGCAGAGCGGGATCAGCTCGTGGGTGCGCTTGGCCGCCATGATGCCGGCGATGCGTGCGGTGCCGATGACGTCGCCCTTCTTGGCGTCGCCCGCAAGGATCATCTTCAGCGTCTCCGGCAGCATGGTCACGGAGCCGGTCGCAACGGCGACGCGCTCGGTCACCGCCTTGTCGGAGACGTCGACCATGTCGGCCTTGCCGGAAGCATCGATATGGGTGAGGTGGTCGCTGTCGGCCATGGCGTCACTCCGCCGCGCGGCTGGCGTCGGATACCGGCGCAAGCAGCGCGCGGGTCGCGGCGGCAACGTCCTCCTGGCGCATCAGGCTCTCGCCGACGAGGAAGCTCCGGATGCCCACAGTGCCGAGCCGGGCGATGTCGGCCGGCGTGAAGATGCCGCTCTCGCCGACCAGCAGTCGGTCGTCCGGCACTTGGGCGGCGAGTCGTTCGCTGGTCTCAAGGGTGGTCTCGAAGGTCTTGAGGTTGCGGTTGTTGATGCCGAGGAGTTTTGACGAGAGCTTCAGCGCCCGCTCAAGCTCGGCGTCGTCATGGACCTCCACGAGGACGTCCATGCCGCGGGAAAAGGCGGCCTCTTCCAGCGCCTTTGCAGTGGCGTCGTCGACGGCGGCCATGATGATGAGGATGCAGTCGGCACCCCACAGCCGCGCCTCGTCGACCTGGTAGGTGTCGTAGAGGAAATCCTTGCGCAGCACCGGCAGTTCGACGGCGTTCCGCGCCGCGCCCAGAAAGTCTGGATGGCCCTGGAAAGAGGGCGTATCGGTCAGCACCGAGAGGCAGGCCGCGCCGCCCTCGTCATAGGCCCGGGCAAGGGAAGGGGGGTCGAAATCCGCCCGGATCAGGCCCTTCGACGGGCTCGCCTTCTTGATCTCGGCAATCAGCCCGGTCTCACCGGCCTCGACCTTTTCCTTCAGTGCGGACAGGAAGCCGCGCGGGCGGTCTTCGGTCTCGGAAAGCCGTGCGGCAAGGTCCGCCGGCGGCAGCTTGGCCTTGGCGACGGCGATTTCCTCGCGCTTGTAGGCTTCGATCTTGGTCAGGATATCGGTCATCAGGTCCTATTGATTGGAGACGGCGACCAGCCGGTCAAGGGTGGCCTTGGCCGATCCGCCGTCTATGGCGGCGGCCGCTTTCTCGATGCCGGTGACGAGGTCGTCGGCAGCGCCGGCAACGACCAGCGAGGCGCCGGCATTCATCAGCACGATGTCGCGATAGGCGCCGGACGCACCGGAAAGGACGGCAGTGAGCGCCTCGGCATTGGTCGCGGCATCGCCGCCCTTCAGCTCTTCCGGCCTTGCGGTCGACAGGCCGACATCGCCCGGCGTGATGGTGAAGGTCGTCACCTTGCCGTCCTTCAGTTCGGCAACGCTCGTCGGGCCGGTGGTGGTGATCTCGTCGAGGCCGTCGGAGCCGTGGACGATCCAGGCCCGCTCGCTGCCGAGATTGGCGAGCACATGGGCGAGCGGCTCGACCCAGGCTTCAGAGAAAACGCCGGTCATCTGCCGCTTGACCCCGGCCGGGTTGGAGAGCGGACCGAGCAGGTTGAAGATCGTGCGCGTGCCAAGCTCGACGCGGGTCGGGCCGACATGGCGCATCGCCTGGTGGTGCGAGGGGGCGAACATGAAGCCGAGCCCGGCCTCGGCGATGCAGCGCGAGATCGCCTCGGGCTGCAGCTCGATATTGACGCCGAGGGCCATCAGCACGTCGGCGGCGCCCGATTTCGACGACAGCGCCCGGTTGCCGTGCTTGGCGACGGGAACGCCAGCGGCGGCAACGACGAAGGCCGCGCAGGTCGACACGTTATAGGAGCCGGAGGCATCACCCCCGGTGCCGACGATGTCGATGGCGTTCTCCGGCGCGGTCACCGGCACCATCTTCGCCCGCATCGTCGAGGCCGCGCCGGTGATCTCGTCGACCGTCTCGCCGCGCACGCGCAGCGCCATCAGGAAGCCGCCGATCTGAGAGGGCGTCGCGTCGCCCGACATGATCACCTCGAAGGCGTCCGTTGCCTCGGCCGCGTCGAGCGCCTTGCCGTCGGCGACCTTGGCGATCAGCGATTTGAAATCGGCCATCGGCGATAGATCCCTTAGCTGCATTCGGGCGCAAGCACGGGGCCGCGCCCGAAAAATCCGGTTGGCTCTATTGCAGGTCGTTGAGGCCCAGCGTCGAGGCCACCGCCTGCTGGTTGATGGTAACGCCCAGCCGCTCCTGAATCTGGGTGACATATTGCGCCAGAACGGAGCCGAAGATCTGGGCGTTGAGCTGCTCGCGGATCTGCTGCATGTCGGCGGCCTCGGCAAAGAACACCGGCGGCGCGACCGCGGTGACCTTGAGGAGGACGCGGCTGCCATCGCTAAGCTTGACGCTTTCGATGTCACCCTCAGGGCCGCGGAAGGCGGCGGCGACGACGGCACCGTCGACGCCGTCCTTGGGCGCATTGCGCTTCAGGCCCTCGGCGGTCCGAACCTCGGTGCCGAGTTCTCCGGCGATGGCGGAAAGCTCCGTGCCGCTCTTCAGCCGCTCGGTGAGTTCGGTGACCTTGGCGCTGAGCCGCTGGTCGAGTTCCTTGGCACGCCAGGCCGCGACCACCTTGTCGCGGGCCTCCTCAAGGGTGCGATCGCGCGCCGGGGTCACGTCCTGGATGTCGTACCAGACGAAGCCCTTGGTCTGCTGCAGCGGGTCGTTCTCCACGCCGACGTCGCTGTCGAAAGCGGCCTGCAGAAGCTCCTGGGCGATCGGCAACTGGACGTCGTTGCCCTCCGGATCCTTGCCGGTGGCATCGACCGCCTCGATGGTCCGGGCAGTCAGCCCGAAGCGCTGCGCGATTTCGGCAAGCGTGGCGCCGCCGGCGCGCGCGTCCTCGATCTCGTCGTGCATCTGCAGCACCTCGCCCTCGGCGAGCTTGACGGCGATGTCGAGGGCGATCTGGTCGCGCACCTCGGCGAGCGGCTTGCGCTGTTCCGGCTGGATTTCCTTGACGTTGACGATGACGGTGCCGAACCGGCCGTCGATGACGCCGCTGGTACCGGGCTCCGTCATGGAAAAGGCCGCCTCGGCGATCGCCGGGTCGAGCACTTCGGACTTGCCGAGAAGGCCGAGATCCGTGTCGGTGGCGGTCAGGTTCCGCTCCGCCGCGATGTCCTCGAAGCTGGCGCCGGACTGCAGCCTGTCGGCCGCTGCCTGGGCGGCCGCCTTGTCCTGGAACACGATCTGCCGGATGAAACGCTTTTCGGGCGTGAAATAGGCTTCCGACGTCTCGTAGGTCTGCTGGATGTCCGCCTCCTCGACGCTCTTGGGGTCGGCGACGGTCTCCGGATTGACGGAGATGATGGTCAGCTTGCGGTATTCCGGTGCGCGGAAATCGGCCTTGTTGGCCTCGTAATAGGCCTTCAGGTCGTCTTCGGACGGATCGGCGATCTCGCCCGCGGCCGAGGTCGGCAGGGTGAGGTAGGAGATCGTCCGCTCCTCGTTGACGTACTGGTTGATCGCTTCCAGATAGGCGTCCGGTGCCCTAAAGCCGCCGCCGATGGCGCCGGCAAGCTGCTGGCGCGTGGAGAGCCGGCGCTGTTCGGCGAGGTAGTACGCCTCGTTCATGCCGAGCGAGAACAGAAGGTCCTGCAGCCGGTTGCGGTCGAACTTGCCGTTGAGGCCCTGGAGATTCGGGTCGGAGCGAATGGTCTCGGCCAGCTTTTCGTCCGACAGGCCGAGCTTCATCCGGCGCGCTTCCTCATTGAGGGTCGCTTCGTTGACGAGCCGGCTCAGCACCTGCTGCGGCAGGCCGACGGCTGCGGCCTCCTGGGCCGTGACCGGGCGGCGCAGGCGCTGGCCGAGCTGGCGCAGTTCACGGTTATAGGTGGTCCGGAAGATCTCGACCGGCACCTCGGTCTCGCCGATCGTCGCCACCGTCGTCGTTCCGTAACCGCGGAAGATGTCGGCGATGCCCCAGACCGCAAAGCTGATGACCAGGAGGCCTATGAAAATCTTCGCGACCCAACCCGTCGCGCTTTTCCGCAAGGTTTCGAGCATTCTGTCTTTCCGTTGTGCGTTGTCTGCGCCGGCCTTGCCCGATCGGGTCGTGGCCCGAGGCCTTTTATCCACTGGCACCGAAGCGCGCGGATCATAGAGACCGTGTCGGCGCGCCGCAAGGCATCGGCCTTTGTGCTTCGGGCCCTTTCTGATAGATGACGGGGCGGACCGGGTGACTCACCATGAAATGGGGATCCAAGCGCTATGACGACTACCGGAATCAAGCCGCTCGTCGCGGGTAACTGGAAAATGAACGGCCTCAAGGCCTCGGCCGGCGAACTCGCCGCCCTGATCGACGGCTTCGATGCGGGGCTCGCCGCAAAGGCCGATGCCATGGTCTGCCCGCCGGCATTGCTGGTGGCCGCCTTTGCCGAAAAGGCATCCGCCTCGCCGGTCACCGTCGGCGGCCAGGACTGCCATGCGGCGGAAAAGGGCGCCCACACCGGCGACCTCGCCGCGGAAATGTTCGCCGACGCCGGTGCTGCCGCCGTCATCGTCGGCCATTCGGAGCGCCGCACCGACCACGGCGAGAGCGATGCCGTCGTCAAGGACAAGGCGCTTGCCGTCCACCGCGCCGGGCTCGTCGCCATCGTCTGCGTCGGCGAGACCAAGGACGAGCGCGAGGCCGGAAAGACCCTCGACGTGGTCGGCACCCAGGTCGCCGGCTCGCTGCCGGAAGGCGCCACCGCCGCCAACCTGATCGTTGCCTATGAGCCCGTCTGGGCGATCGGCACGGGCCTCACCCCGACGGCCGACGACGTCGCCGAGGTGCATGCCTTCATCCGCGAAAAGCTCGTTGCCATGTATGGCGACGTAGGCGGCAAGGTGCGCATCCTCTATGGCGGCTCGGTGAAGCCGTCGAACGCGTCTGAGCTGATGGCTGTCGCCAATGTGGACGGCGCGCTGGTCGGCGGCGCCAGCCTCAAGGCGGCCGACTTCCTCGGCATTCTGGCCGCCTACAAATAGGCGGTCGCCGGCCCCGCGGGGTCGACGGCAGGGGCACTGACCGTCCCGGCGGCACGCGTCGCCGGGGCCTTGCCGTGTTGCGAATGCCGCACGGACACTATATGAGGGGCACGCGTTGAGGCGATCGCCGGGGTGACATGCACCGCGGCTATGGTGTAAGACGCGCTCAACTTTCCGCACATTTTCGAGCCGGACACGTATGCAAACCGTCATCATCGTCATCCATCTGATGGTCGTGATCGCCCTCGTTGCCGTCATCCTGCTGCAGCGCTCCGAAGGGGGCGCGCTGGGGATCGGCGGCGGCGGCGGTGGCGGCGGCCTGTTTTCCAGCCGCGGCACGGCCAATCTCCTGACCCGCACGACGGCGATCCTGGCCGCCACCTTCTTCGCCACGTCGATCATCCTGACGGTGATCGCCCGCATGGGCGAGGCGCCGACGTCGATCTTCGACCTCATCCCGGCGGTCGGCACCCAGACGACCGAAGAGCCGGCGACCGACACCCAGCCGACGACGCCGCCGGCAACGCCGGACGCTCCGGCCGGCGAAGGCACCGCGCCTGCGGCCCCGCCCGCCGCGCCGTCTGCCCCGTCCGGCGACAGCGGCCCGAGCCTCCTCGACCGGCTGCAGACACCCGAGCAGCCGAGCGGACCGCAGGTTCCGAACTCGCAGTAGCCGGGCTTTTCCCATCATCCCGCCGCGCCCTTCAACGGGGCGCGGTGGAAACCTCTGGATCGCGCGATTCGACGCTGTTCGAATCGGCAAGCTGAACGGTATAACGGTCGCCCATGGCGCGGTATGTTTTCATCACCGGCGGCGTGGTGTCGTCACTCGGCAAGGGGCTTGCGTCGGCGGCCCTCGGTGCCCTCCTTCAGGCGCGTGGCTACAAGGTCCGGCTGCGCAAGCTCGACCCCTATCTCAACGTCGATCCGGGAACGATGTCGCCGTACCAGCACGGCGAGGTCTACGTCACCGACGACGGCGCCGAGACCGACCTCGACCTCGGCCACTACGAGCGCTTTACCGGCCGGCCCGCCAACCGGATGGACAACATCACCACCGGCCGCATCTACCAGGACATCATCGCCAAGGAGCGCCGCGGCGACTATCTCGGCGGCACCGTCCAGGTCATTCCCCACGTCACCGACGCCATCAAGGAATTCGTGCTCGACGGCAACGAGGAGTACGACTTCGTCCTGTGCGAGATCGGCGGCACCGTCGGCGATATCGAGGGCCTGCCGTTCTTCGAGGCGATCCGCCAGCTCGGCAACGACCTGCCGCGCGGCGCGGCGGTCTACATCCACCTCACCTTGATGCCGTTCATCCCGAGTGCCGGCGAGTTGAAGACCAAGCCGACCCAGCACTCGGTCAAGGAACTGCGCTCCATCGGCATCCAGCCGGACATCCTCTTGGTTCGCTGCGACCGGGAAATCCCGATGGCCGAGCGCCGCAAGCTGGCGCTGTTCTGCAACGTGCGGGAATCGGCGGTGATCCCGGCGCTCGACGCGGACTCGATCTACGACGTGCCGATCGCCTACCACGCACAGGGGCTCGACGACGAGGTGCTGAACGCCTTCGGCTACACGGGTGCGCCGGCCCCGGACCTCACCCGCTGGCAAACCATTTCCCACCGCATCACCCATCCGGAAGGCGAGGTGACGATCGCCGTCGTCGGCAAGTACACGGGCCTCAAGGACGCCTACAAGTCGCTGTTCGAGGCGCTGATCCATGGCGGCATCGCCAACAACATCCACGTCAACATCGAATGGATCGAGTCCGCCACCTTCGACGTGGAGGACCCGACGCCACGCCTGGAGCATGTCAACGGCATCCTGGTGCCGGGCGGCTTCGGCGAGCGCGGCGCGGAGGGAAAGATCAAGGCGGCCGGCTTCGCGCGCCGCCGCAAGGTGCCCTATTTCGGCATCTGCTTCGGCATGCAGATGGCGGTGATCGAGGCCGCCCGCTCGCTCGCCGGCATCGGCGGGGCAAGCTCCACCGAGTTCGGCCCGACCGAGGACCCCGTGGTCGGCCTGATGACGGAGTGGTTGAAGGGCAACGAGCTGGAAAAGCGCGGCACCGACGCCGATCTCGGCGGCACCATGCGCCTCGGCGCCTATCCGGCCAGGCTCGCCGCCGACAGCCGCATCGCCGCGATCTACGGCGACACCGATATTTCCGAACGCCACCGCCATCGCTACGAGGTCAACTGCGCCTATCGCGACCGGCTGGAGGAGCGCGGCATGCGCTTTGCCGGCATGTCGCCGGACGGCGTGCTGCCGGAAACGGTCGAATTCATCGACCATCCCTGGTTCATCGGCGTCCAGTTCCACCCCGAACTGAAGTCGCGCCCCTTCGCGCCGCACCCGCTCTTTGCCTCCTTCATCGCCGCGGCGCTGGCCCAAAGCCGTCTGGTCTGATCCCTTTTTGCCCGGACAGTCGCGAGGGTGCCATATTCGCGCGCAATGGAACGTCGCCTGAAGGGCGGTAAGCTATGGTTCACGGCATCGATCATCTGGTTCTTCCGGTCCGCGATCTCGCCATCGCGCGGGCGCGGCTGGGCGCCCTCGGCTTCACCGTCGCGCCCGATGCGCTGCATCCCTTCGGCACCAAGAACGCCTGCGTCTTCTTCCAGAACCGCACTTATCTGGAGCCGCTTGCCGTCGCCAACCGCATCGAGATGGAAGAACATGCCCGCAAGGGCTACGTGTTCCTGCGCCGCTTCGACGCCTATCGCTTCCGCTGCGGTCCGGAGGGCTTTTCCAAGCTGGCGCTGACGACGGAAGACGCCGATGCCGATCGGGCCAGGCTCGACGAGGCCGGCTATGGCGGCGGGCCGGTGTTTCCCTTTGAGCGCAAGGCCGTCGCGGCCGACGGTTCCGAGACCACCATCGGCGTCCGCCTTGCCTATGCGCTTGACGAGCGCTCGCCCGACATGACGCTGTTCTGCTGCCAGCACATCGGCACCGAGGGCTTCTGGGCGCCCGGCAACACCACCCACGAGAACGGCGCGCTCGGCATTGCCGAGGTGTTCGCCGCGGAAGAGAACCCCAGCGACTTCCAGTACGACCTTGAGGTCGTCACCGGCGAGCGCGGCATCCACGCCTCCTCGCTGGGCATCCATGCCGAGCTGCCGAAGGGCGCCTTTTCCATCGTCACGCCAGCCGCGTTCCGTATGATCTTCGGGCGCGATGCAAAACTTTCCGGCCGCGGCCCGCGGCTTTCCGCCTTCGTCGTCACTGTGGCCGACCTTGCACGCCTCAAGGACTTGCTGACGCAAAACGGCGTCGCCTTCGAGGTGCGCGGCAGCCGCATCGTCGTCGCCCCGGCACCGGGCCTTGCCACCGTCCTTGCCTTCCAGGAGAATCCCGCTTCATGAGCAGCCCCAACAGCACCGTTGCCGCCGGCAATGTCCGCTTTTCCAACAGCCTGCCGCTCGGCATCATCGCCGGGCCGTGCCAGATGGAAAGTCGTGATCACGCCCTGGAGATGGCCGCGGCGCTGAAGGAGATTTCCGAAAAGGTCGGCATCGGCCTCGTCTTCAAGACCTCCTTCGACAAGGCCAACCGGACCAGCATCTCCGGCAAGCGCGGCGTCGGACTCAAGGATGCCATGCCGGTCTTCGCGGAGATCCGCGAGCGCTATGGCCTGCCGGTGCTGACCGACGTGCACGAGGCCGGCCAGTGCGCGCCCGTCGCCGAGGTGGTCGACATCCTGCAGATCCCGGCCTTCCTCTGCCGCCAGACCGACCTTCTGATCGCCGCGGCCAGGACCGGTGCCGTCGTCAACGTCAAGAAGGGCCAGTTCCTCGCCCCCTGGGACATGGCGAACGTGCTGACCAAGGTGACGGAGTCCGGCAATCCGAACGTGCTCCTGACCGAGCGCGGCGCCAGCTTCGGCTACAACACCCTCGTCACCGACATGCGCGGCCTGCCGATCATGGCCGCGACCGGCGCGCCGGTCATCTTCGACGCCACCCATTCCGTGCAGCAGCCCGGCGGCAAGGGCACGGCCTCCGGCGGCCAGCGTGAATTCGTGCCGGTGCTCGCCCGCGCTGCCGTTGCCATCGGCATCGCCGGCGTCTTCATCGAGACCCATGACGACCCGGACAACGCGCCGTCCGATGGGCCGAACATGGTGCCGCTCGGCGAAATGGAGGCCCTGCTCACGTTGCTGAAGCGCTTCGACGAGGTCGCCAAGGCCAATCCGGTGGCGCTCGACTGATCGCGGGGTCTCAGGTCCGGCCGCAACCGGCGCCCGGACTTGACAGACGGCCGCGACAGGCGCAGGCCTTGTGCCCGGGAAGCCCAGGTAATTCTATGAACGAACAAATCGGTCTGACCGATCTGACCCCGAGCACCGATACGACCCGGCCGCTGGTGCTGTTCGACATCTCGCGGCTGATCTCGCGCGTGAAGCGCGCTGCGCCCACCGGCATCGACCGCGTCGAACTCGCCTTCGCCAACTGGGTCATGCGCGAGGTCGACGCCGACGTGCGCTTCGTCGCCGTCACCGGCGGCGAGATCCGCGCCGTCACCGACGTGCTCGCCCGCCGCCTCATTCGCTGGATTTCCCGCAGTTGGGCCGGCGCCGGTACGCCGGTCAACGCCCGCGAGATCCTCGAGGTCGCCCGCTTCCTCAATGCCACCTGGGAGCCCAATGTCGAGCGGCCGGTCCGGCAATTGCCGGAAAAGCCGGTCGTCTTCACCGGCGAGGAGCCGGTCGTTGCCCAGGGTGAGGACGGCGCCGACCCGCGCGGGCCCTCCGGCTTCGGCCTTGCCAATCCGGTCCGGCTCTGGGCAAGGCGCCGGGTGCGCCGCATCGTGCTCAACGCCGAGCAGCGTGGCGCCCGCGTAATCTACATCAACGTCTCGCACCATCACCTTGAAAAGAGACGCCTTTTCGCGCAGCTCCGGAACCTCGGAAACGTCCATATCACGTTCCTGATCCACGACGTCATCCCGCTCGATTTTCCCGAATATTGCCGCGAGGGCGATGCCGAGAAGCACCAGAAGCGCGTGCGCACGGTCGCCGACTTCGCCGATACCGTGATCGTCAATTCCCACGACACCGGCCGGCGCCTGCGCGACCATATCGACGGGCGGCCGATCAACGTCGTGCCGGCCCATCTCGGCCTGGAGCCGCAGTTCGGCCGCCGCAAGCCGCTCGGCCGGCTGATCGGCGCCGATCCCTATTTCGTCATCGTCTCGACCATCGAGGCGCGCAAGAACCACCTGTTCCTCTTGAAGGTCTGGCGCAAGATCGTCGAGGAGCACGGCGAGAGGGCGCCGAAGCTCATCGTCGTCGGCCGCCGCGGCTGGGAGGCCGAGGCGGCGATCGACATGCTGGAGCGATGCCGCAGCATCAAGGGGCATGTGCTGGAATCCTCCAACCTCACCGACGACGAGCTGGTCGCGCTCCTTAACGGCGCCAGAGCCGCCCTGATGCCGTCCTTTGCCGAGGGCTTCGGCCTGCCGATCGCCGAGGCGCTGACCCTCGGCGTCCCGGTGATCGCCTCCGACATTCCGGCGCTGGTCGAGGTCGGGCAGGGGATTCCCGAGCACCTCGACCCGCTCGACGGCATCGGCTGGCGCCAGGTCATCCTCGACTATGCCGACCCGGAATCGCCCCGCCGCGCCACCCAGATGGAGCGCGTCGCGCGCTTCCAGCGCTATGGCTGGGACAAGCATTTCGAGGCGGTGGGCGCAGCCCTGCAACTCGCCGCCAAAGCCGACTGACCCGTCGCCCGCTGCGGCGCAAAAAAACCGATCGCAATGCGGCATTCCCGGCCGCAATCCGGTTCCCAACCGCCGCGAAACGTTTTAGACAGATCGCGACATTTCTTCCCCCACTCCGAAAGGCCCTGTCATGACCGCAATCATCGATATTCTGGGACGTGAAATTCTTGATAGCCGCGGCAATCCGACGGTCGAGGTCGATGTCGTGCTGGAGGACGGCTCCATGGGCCGCGCGGCGGTACCGTCCGGCGCCTCCACCGGCGCCCACGAGGCGGTCGAGCTGCGCGACGGCGACGAGCGCTATTTCGGCAAGGGCGTGACCAAGGCGGTGGACGCCGTCAACAACGACATCTACGACGCCGTCACCGGCCTCGATGCCGAAGACCAGATCCGCATCGACGACGTTATGTGCGAGCTCGACGGCACGGACAACAAGGGCCGCTTCGGCGCCAACGCCATCCTCGGCGTCTCGCTCGCCGTCGCCAAGGCCGCCGCCCAGGCCTCCGGCCTGCCGCTCTACAAATATGTCGGCGGCGCCTCGGCTCGCACCCTGCCGGTGCCGATGATGAACATCGTCAATGGCGGCGTCCATGCCGACAACCCGATCGACTTCCAGGAATTCATGATCATGCCGGTCGGCATGGACACCTTCGCGGAGGGCCTGCGCGCCGGCGCGGAGATCTTCCACACCCTGAAGAAGGCCCTGAAGGACGCCGGCCACAACACCAATGTCGGCGACGAGGGCGGCTTCGCCCCCAATCTCGGCTCGGCCCAGGAAGCCCTCGACTTCGTCATGAAGGCGATCGAGACCGCCGGCTACAAGCCCGGCGAGGACATCTTCCTCGCCCTCGACCCGGCATCGTCCGAGTTCTTCAAGGACGGTAAGTACCACCTCGACGGCGAAGGCAAGATCCTCGGGCCGGAGGAGATGGCCGCCGTCTATGCCGATCTCGTCGGCAAATATCCGATCATCTCCATCGAGGACGGCATGGCCGAGGACGACTGGGAGGGCTGGACCGCCATCACCGAGGCGATCGGCGACCGCTGCCAGCTCGTCGGCGACGACCTGTTCGTCACCAACGTCACGCGCCTGAAGCAGGGCATCGACCGTGGCGTCGCCAACTCCATCCTCATCAAGGTCAACCAGATCGGCTCGCTGACCGAGACCCTGCAGGCCGTCGAGATGGCCCACAAGAACGCCTACACGGCGGTCATGTCCCACCGCTCCGGCGAGACCGAGGACAACACCATCGCCGACCTTGCGGTGGCCACCAATTGCGGCCAGATCAAAACGGGCTCGCTCGCCCGCTCCGACCGGCTGGCCAAGTACAATCAGCTGCTCCGGATCGAGGAAGAGCTGGATACGCAGGCGGTCTATGCCGGGCGGTCGATCCTCAGGGGGTGAGGTTGGGCGGTGCCGTTGTCGGGGGTGAGCTTCTGACAGTCCGGCGGCCGTTTCGCTGCCAATAGCGCTAATTCGGGCCGCGCCGTCCTTCGGGACGGCGCGGCTTTTTCGTGTTGCCGCTCGCCCCAAACTCAGACGTCACCCCGGCCCCCGAGCCGGGGCCTATTGCCCACATCGACACGGTATGGCACCTCGGCAAAACGGGTCCGACCGACAAGCGAAGTCATGCGGGCAACCGATGGGGGCTACTGCGTTGTGACGGGCAATAGGCCCCGGGTCTCCGCTTCGCTCCGCCCGGGGTGACGGGGAGAGGGGGGCGACGCGCGAGCAACGCCGTGCCGCCGAATGCACATGACCGTCAGCTATTCAGCGTCTCAAAGAGATCGTCCCAGTCGGGGTTTCTTTGCTCGATCAACTGGATTTTCCAGGCACGCTGCCAGCGCTTGAGCGATTTCTCGCGCCGGATCGCCTCTGGCATTGTCTCGTGCGGTTCCATCCAGACGAGCCGGTGCAACGCGTGTTTTTTGGTGAAGCTGTCGAATGCTCCCTCGCGGTGTTCGACCGCTCGGCGGCGAATGTCACTTGTGACGCCCACATAGAGCGTTCCGTGCTTGCGGTTCGTGACAATGTAGACCCAGCCGCCCGTCATTCGATTCCACTTCCCAAACTTGGCGAGGGTAATGGGCCTCGACGCCGTAGACAATCAGAGGGTGTCCGATACTCCGAACTCGCGCCAACCTCTCCCCGTCACCCCGGCCCCCGAGCCGGGGCCTATTGCCCACATCGGCACGATATGCCGTTTCGGTGAAGCGTTGGCGGCCGCGATGGCGAAGCTCTGCGTAGAGCCGATGCGGGCCACCGCACAGAAACGGGCAATAGGCCCCGGGTCTCCGCTTCGCTTCGCCCGGGGTGACGAGGAGGGCGGATGTCACCCAGCCCGCAGCAACCGCACCGCTTCGTCCCGCCCGAACAAATACAACAGAATCCTCAGCGCTTCCCCCCGCGCCCCTGCCAGCTCCGGATCGGTCTCCAGGATCAACCGCGCGTCGTCGCGGGCGGCTTCCAGCAGATGGCCGTGGGCCTCGATGCGGGCGACTTTGAACCCCGGCGTGCCGCTCTGGCGGGTGCCCAGAACTTCGCCTTCGCCGCGCAGCTTCAGGTCTTCTTCCGCGATGCGGAACCCGTCCTCTGTCTCGCGCATGATGGCGAGCCGCGCATGGGCCGTCTCGCTCAAGGGACCCTTGTAGAGGAGGAGGCAGGTGGAGGGCTTGTCGCCGCGCCCGACGCGGCCGCGGAGCTGGTGGAGCTGGGCAAGGCCGAAGCGCTCGGCGTGCTCGATCACCATGATGGTGGCATCGGGCACGTCGACGCCGACCTCGATGACGGTGGTGGAAACGAGGATCTTCGTGCGCCCCGACTGGAAGTCGGCCATCGCCGCGTCCTTCTCGGCCGCCTTCATGCGGCCGTGGACGAGGCCGACGATGTCGCCGAATTCCGCCCGGAGCGTCGCAAACCGGTCCTCGGCGGCGGCGGCATCGAGCGCCTCGGACTCCTCCACCAGCGGACAGACCCAATAGACCTTTGCGCCGTCGGCGAGGGCCCGCTGGAGGCCGTCGAGAACCTCTCCCATCCGCTCCAGCGCGATGCTCGACGTCTTCACCGGCTTGCGGCCGGCCGGCTTTTCCAGCAGCCGCGAGACGTCCATGTCGCCGAAATAGGTCAGCACCAGCGTGCGCGGGATCGGCGTTGCCGTCATGACGAGGACGTCAGTGCCGGAGCCTTTCGCCGTCAAAGCCAGCCGCTGGTGGACGCCGAAGCGGTGCTGTTCGTCGACGATGGCCAAGGCGAGGTTCTTGAAGGCGGTCGCCGACTGGAAAAGGGCATGGGTGCCGACGACGATGTCGATCTCGCCGGCGGCCAGCGCCGCCTCCACGGCCCGTCGCTCCTTGCCCTTGTCGCGGCCGGTCAGCCCGGCGACCGTCAGACCCGCGGCCTCGGCGAGCGGCGTGATGGTCTTCAGGTGCTGGCGGGCCAGCAGTTCGGTCGGCGCCATCATCGCCGTCTGGCCGCCGGCCTCGGCAACGGCCGCCGCCGCCATCAGCGCGACAACCGTCTTGCCGGAGCCCACATCGCCCTGCAGCAGCCGCAGCATGCGCTTCGGCTGCGCCAAGTCTTCCTCGATTTCCGCCACCGCCTGCCGCTGGCCGTCGGTGAGCGAAAAGGGCAGGGCGGCCAGGATTTTTTCCCGGATACTTCCGTCGCCGGTGCGGGCCGAGCCGGCGGTCTTGCGCATATGTTTTCTGACGAGGGCGAGCGCCAATTGCCCGGCCAATATCTCGTCGAAGGCGAGCCGCGACCAGGCCGGCGTTGCCGGATCGATGTCGCTCGCCGCCTCCGGGTGGTGGACCGTATCGAGAGCTTCCGCAAAGCCCGGCCATTTCTGGCGCTTCAGCCACGCCGCATCCTGCCATTCCGGCAGGTCGGGCACGAGGCCGACCGCCTCGTCGATGACGCGCCTCAGCGTCTTCGGCGACAGCCCCGCCGTCATCGGATAGACCGGCTCGATCAGCGGCAGGTCGGCGAAATCGGCCTCGGCAACGATATGGTCCGGATGGACGATCTGCGCCTGGCCGTTGAACCACTCCACCTTGCCGCTCACATAACGGGTCTCGCCGACGGGGAGTTGGCGTTGCAGCCAGTCCTCCTTGGCGTGGAAGAAGACGAGGGCGATCTCGCCGGTGTCGTCGTGGCAAAAGACCTTGTAGGGCGCGCGGGAATGGCGCGGCGTCGGCTGGTGCCGGTCGACCCAGGTCTTCAGCGTGACGATGGCGCCTTCGGGGGCTTTGGCGATGCCCGGCTGCAGGCTGCGGTCGATGGCGGCGGCTGGCAGGTGGAAGACGAGGTCGAGGAGGCGCGCCTCGCGCTCCGCGCCCGAGCCGACGAGGAGCTTCGTCAGCGTCTTTTCCAGCTTCGGGCCGATGCCCTCAAGGCTTTGCAGCGTGCGGTAGAGCGGGTTCAGAAGTTCGGGGCGCATGGCACCTGACGGTTGGCGAAAAGCGTTTTCGGCCGGATTATCGGCGATTCCCCCGGGGGATGTTGCGGACATGCTGCTGACAGCGGCGCATCCTGACTATATAGAAACGTCATTCACAAGGGATTTTGAGAATTATGACGGGCATGACCCGAACGAGCGACGGGCTCGATCCGCGCCGGCGGCGCATCCTTTACCGCTCCTGGCATCGCGGCACCCGCGAGATGGACCTCGTGCTCGGCCCCTTCGTGGAGGCCGAGGTGGAAGGGCTCGATGCCGACGAGCTGGATGTGCTGGAGCACCTGATGGATGCCCCGGACCAGGAACTCTATGCCTGGTTCACGGGGGCCAAGGCGACGCCGGAAGGCTACGACACGCCGCTCTTCAAGCGCATCTGCGCGTTCCACGCTGCCGGATCCTGATCCGTCGCCGCTGACCTGATTCCGTGACCGTTTCGATACCAAGGACCGCAAGGTGACCGACCTCTCTACCCTGTTCGACCGCCATTCCTCGGCGACGCTCGCCGGCGTCGTCGATGGCCTGGAGGCGATGGTCGCCGCAAGGCTGACCATGGCCGGCTTCGGCAAGGGCAAAGGTCCGGCGCTCGCCTTCGTCGTCCGCGACGGCGGCCGCATGGCGGCGATCGCCGATGCCATCGGCTTTTTCGCGCCCTCCGTCGAACCCCTCATCCTGCCGGCCTGGGACTGCCTTCCCTACGACCGGGTCTCGCCCAATGCCGGCGTCTCGGCAAGGCGCATGGCAACGCTCGCCCGGCTCGCCCACATGGAGGCGACAGAAAGGCCCGTCATCCTGTTGACGACGGCGAACGCACTCTTGCAGCGCCTGCCGCCGCGCGACTGGGTCGCCGGCCAGAGCCTCACCATTGCGCCCGGCAACCGGGTCGACATGTCGGACCTGACGCGCTGGCTGGAATCGAACGGCTTCCAGCGGTCGCCCACCGTGCGCGAGGCCGGCGAATACGCGGTCCGCGGCGGCATCGTCGACCTCTATGCCGCCGGCACCGACGCGCCGCTCCGCCTCGACTTCTTCGGCGATACGCTGGAATCGATCCGCCCGTTCGACCCGGAAACCCAGCGCTCGACCGGCCAGAACCGGCGCATCGACCTGGTGCCGACCAACGAGATCGTCCTCAACGAGGAGACGGTCGCCCGCTTCCGCCAGGCCTACCGGTCGGAGTTCGGCGGCAACACCCAGAACGACATGCTCTACCAGGCGGTCAGCGAGGGCCGGCGCTATCCCGGCATGGAACACTGGCTGCCGCTGTTCTACGAGCGGCTCGACACGCTCGACGCTTATCTCGGCGACGCCCCGGTGCTGTTCGATGCCCTCATCGACGACGTCGTCCACGAGCGCCACGAGCAGATCGAGGATCACTACCAGGCCCGCCGCGAGGCGCAGGAAAAAAGCGCCGACGGCGCCGCCGCGCCCTATAAGCCGCTCCACCCGGACACCCTCTACCTGACCGAGGAGGCCTACAAATCGTTCCTCGCCGACCGCAATACGGCGAAGATGACGCCCTTCGGCGCGCCGGAGGAAAAGGCGGGGATCGTCAATATCGGCGGCCGGGTCGGCCGCTCGTTCGCCGCGGAGCGGGCGAGCGGAGACGTCAATGTCTTCGATGCCCTCGTCACCCATGTTCGCGCGCTGTTAAAGAAGCCGAAGCGCGTCGTCGTCGCCTCCTGGTCGGAGGGCGCGCGGGACCGCCTGCAGAACGTCCTTGCCGACCACGGCCTTGAGCGCGTGGAGCGGGTCGGCGACTGGCAGGCCGTGGAGGCGCTGCCGAAGGATGTGGTGGCGCTCGTCGTCCTCGGCGTCGAGACCGGCTTCGAGACCGGCGACTTCGCCGTCATCGGCGAGCAGGACGTGCTCGGCGACCGGCTGGTGCGCTCGCGCCGCAAGTCGCGCCGGGCCCAGGATTTCCTCTCCGATGTGACGAGCCTTGCGGAAGGCGACCTCGTCGTGCATGTCGACCACGGCATCGGCCGTTTCGTCGGCCTGAAGACCATCGAGGCCGCCGGCGCCCCGCACGACTGCCTCGACATCCGCTACCACGGCGACGACAAGCTCTACCTGCCGGTGGAGAACATCGAGCTTCTGACCCGCTACGGCTCGGAGGAGACCGAAGTCCAGCTCGACCGCCTCGGCGGCGGCGCCTGGCAGGCCCGCAAGGCGCGCATGAAGGCGCGCATCCGCGAGATCGCCGACGGCCTCATCAAGACCGCCGCCGCCCGCGCCATGAAGACCGCCGAGGTCATCAACGCGCCGGAGGGGCTCTCCGACGAGTTCGCGGCGAAATTCCCCTACGAAGAAACGGAAGACCAGCTCGGCGCCATCGAGGCGGTGCTGGAGGATCTCGGCTCTGGTCGCCCGGCCGACCGCCTCGTCTGCGGAGATGTCGGCTTCGGCAAGACCGAGGTGGCGCTGAGGGCCGCCTTCGCCGTCGCCATGTCCGGGCGCCAGGTCGCCGTCATTGTGCCGACGACGCTTCTGTCGCGCCAGCACTTCAAGACCTTCCAGGAGCGGTTCCGGGGACTTCCGCTTGAGGTGGCGCAGGCCTCGCGCCTTGTCGGCACCAAGGAGATGTCGCGGGTCAAGGCCGGCCTCACCGACGGCACCGTCGACATCGTCGTCGGCACCCACGCGCTCCTCGGCAAGGCCATCAAATTCCGCAATCTGGGGCTCCTCATCGTCGACGAGGAGCAGCATTTCGGCGTCAAGCACAAGGAGCGGCTGAAGGAGCTGAAGACCGACGTCCACGTCCTGACGCTGACGGCGACGCCGATCCCGCGCACCCTGCAACTGGCCCTGTCGGGCGTGCGCGAAATGTCGATCATCGCCACCCCGCCGGTCGACCGGCTGGCCGTGCGCACCTTCATCTCCCCCTTCGATCCGCTGGTGGTGCGCGAGGCCTTGCTGCGCGAGCGCTACCGCGGCGGCCAGTCCTTCTATGTCTGCCCGCGCATTTCCGATCTTGGCGAGATCAAGACCTTCCTCGACGAGAACGTGCCGGAGGTGAAGGTCGCGGTCGCCCACGGCCAGATGACGCCGGGGGTACTGGAGGACATCATGACGGCCTTCTATGAGGGCCGCTACGACGTGCTGCTGTCCACCACCATCGTGGAATCCGGCCTCGACATCCCGACGGCGAACACGCTCATCGTCCACCGCGCGGACATGTTCGGCCTTGCCCAGCTCTACCAGCTCCGCGGCCGGGTGGGGCGGTCGAAGGTGAGGGCCTATTCGCTGTTCACCGTGCCGGCCGACCGCAAGCTGACGCCGGCGGCAGAGCGCCGGCTGAAGGTGCTGGAATCCCTGGACACCCTCGGTGCCGGTTTCCAACTCGCCAGCCACGACCTCGACATCCGCGGCGCCGGCAACCTCGTCGGCGAGGAGCAGTCCGGCCATATCCGCGAGGTCGGCTACGAGCTTTACCAGCAGATGCTGGAAGAGGCCGTCGCCAGCCAGCGCGCCGGCGGCGAGGAGGAGCTGGAGGACCACTGGTCGCCGCAGATCTCCGTCGGCACCCCGGTGATGATCCCGGAGAGCTATGTCCCCGACCTGCAATTGCGCCTGAACCTTTACCGCCGTCTCGGCGATCTCGGCGAGGCGAGCGAGATCGATGCCTTCGGCGCCGAGATGATCGACCGCTTCGGGCCCATGCCCGACGAGGTCGAGCACCTGCTAAAGATCATGTTCATCAAGGGCTTGTGCCGGAAAGCGAATGTGGAAAAGATTGACGCGGGCCCGAAGGGCGTCGTCGTCTCCTTCCGCAAGGGCGAGTTCGAGAACCCGGCAGGCCTCGTCCGCTACATCACCGAGCAGGGCGCGCTTGCCAAGATCCGGCCGGATCAGAGGGTGTTCTTCAGCCGCGACTGGCCGGGCCCCGACGACCGCCTGAAGGGCGCAGCGACCATCCTCACCAAGCTCGCGCGCCTTGCCGACGACGCCCGCAAGGCGGCGTGATCATTTCGAGGCTGTGCGGGGTGATCAATTCGACGCTGAAAGCGTCGCAAGCGCGAACGCGCGCCGGCGCCGTTGCGCCGTAGAGCCTTAGTGGCGTTTGAACGTAAAAAAATCAGGTGCCGGAAGGCACCGCGAATTCGGCTTCTTCCGAGCGCTCGACCCAGGCCTCGCGGATCGCCTGGGCAAGCACATCGGGCTCCTGGGCGCCGACGACGGCGTAGCGGTTGGCGATCAGGAAGGTGGGGACCGAATTGATGCCCATGCGTTGGGCGACGGCGATCTCGGTCTTGACGGCCTCGACATCCTGGTCGGTTTTCAAGAGCTCCAGTGCCCGGTCCTTCGCCATGCCGCAGGCATCTGCCGCCTCGGCCAGCACCGCGTCGTCGGTGAGGTCGGCGCCTTCCAGGAAGTAGAGCGAGAACAACAGTTCCACCAGCTTGTTCTGGACGCCGACCGGGCCGGCCCAGCGGATCAGCCGGTGGGCGTTGAGGGTGTTGGGGGCCTTCGGGATGGCGTCGAGCCGGAAGTCGAGGCCTTCGGCGCGGCCCGCCTCGGTAACGCGGGCGCGCAGCGCATCGACCTTTTCGGCCGAGCCGAACTTGTCCTCATGGTAGCGCCGGTAGTCCTTGCCCTCCGGCGGCAGGGTGGCGTCGAGCTGG
The DNA here is from genome assembly GCF_025961475.1 of Rhodobium gokarnense. Classification (NCBI taxonomy): domain Bacteria; kingdom Pseudomonadati; phylum Pseudomonadota; class Alphaproteobacteria; order Hyphomicrobiales; family Rhodobiaceae; genus Rhodobium; species Rhodobium gokarnense. Next base: position 92,107 of record NZ_JAOQNS010000014.1, read on the forward strand.
AACGGGCGCCAGCGCACGAGCACCGGGACGTCGGCCGCCTTTTCAAGCGCGTATCCAAGCCGCCGCTTGCCGATGAAGCACCAGGGGCACATGACGTCGGAGACGACGTCGATCGGCAGAACGGATTTTTTCAGCTCTTCGTCGGTCATGGTCCCTCGCAGTCGGCCGCTGTCACCCTGTCAGGGTAGGGCGCGGCACGTCAAATGCGAGGGCTCTTGCGCAAGAACGGCGATTGAAGAAGGCCGCAAGAAGGGAAACGCACTCCAAGGCCCGATGCGCTCTGCATCGGGCCTTGGCAAGCGCGAACGCGCGCCGGCGCCGTTGCGCCGAGAAGCCTGCGTGGCGTTTGAACGCCAAGAAATGCTAACACCCCGTCTGGGCGAGCGCCCGGTCGATCAGCGACTGCGGCGTGTCGCCCGGCTCGAACTGGGCGAGCCCGGTCCAAAGGTCCACCGAGAAGGCCTCGCCGCCGTCGAGCGAGAAGGCGGTGTTGCCGGCGATCGCAGCGATGCGCCGTGCTGCCGTTTCCGCCGCCTCCATGTCGGTGTCGGTGAAGACCACGGCAAAGCGCGGCCCGTCGAAGCGGGCGGCAAGGTCCTCGCCGCGCACCACCTGGCCGATGACGTTGCCGAGCTGGCGCAGCGCTAGGTCGCCGGCCGGATAGCCGTATTCGATGTTGATGGCGTCCATCGCCGGCACGCCGAAGGCGGCGACGGTGAACGGTTCTTCCCAGCGCTCCGCATCGTCGATGATGTGGGAAAGGTGGGTCAGCAGGAAGCCGCGGGTATAGAGCCCGGTCAGGCCGTCGCAGATGACGTGGCGCCGGCTGTGCCGATAGACGGCGTTGAGGCGCTGGCGGAAGCGGAACTCGCGGATATGGGCGGTCAGCCGCGCGGCGAGCTCGCCGGGGGCGCCGGCGATGGCCGCAACTTCCGAGGCGCCGGCGTCGAAGAGGGCCGAGGTCTCGGCCTCGTTGCCGCGCTCGCCGATGACGACGAGAGGCAGGTTGAAATGGAGCGGATTGCGGCGCACGTCCTGGACGAAATCGAAGGCGTCGTCGGCTCCAAGGGCGACGATCACCGCATCGAACTCCCGCCGCGACAGGTAGTCGAAGGCCGTATCGGTGGTGAACGCTCCGACCAGCACGGCATGGGCGCTGAGCGCGGTCTCAAGGGCCAGGAAATGGGTCGCATCACCGACCACCAGCACATTGGCGTCGGCGATCTCGCCGGGCGGCAGGATCTCCGGCAGGTCGACTCCGAAGCTTGCCGCCGTCGCGGTGCGCCGGGCAAGCTCGGTCTGCATGGTGGTGAGGCGCCGGAGCCCGTCGATGCGCGAGACCAGTTCGGCCGCGGTCAGCGGCGCATAGAGTACGTCGTCCACATTGGCGACGGTCTCCCGGAAGGTGTCGGCCGCGGACGGGTCGGCCAGCGCGATCACCGGCCGGTGGTCGGAAAGGCCGGACCGGGCGAGCCGTTCGGCGAGCGAGGAAAACACCTCGCGCTCGCCGGCCGCGGTGGCGGCGAGGAGGTCGAGGACGACGACGTCGGACCGGGTCGCGGCCCAGAGGTTGGAGGCCGCCTTGGCGTCGCTGTGGTGGATTTCGAAACCGCGCCGGGAGAGCTCGCTTTCCAGCTCCGGCTGCTGGTCGTCGACGTCGGTCTGACCGACCATGAGAAGACGTGTGGACGGCGACATGGCTTCCCCCAGAACACCAAGGTCAAATCAATTGACCAACTTTCCGCCCGGGAGCGTAAACGTTCGGTAAAGGGTTCCGTCGAAAAGACCGGTTTCCCGCAGATTTCGGGGGTATCGCCTATTTGGAGAAACGCCGGGCAAGGGCCTCGCGGTCGATGTGGCCGTCGATCCTGACGGGAAGGCCGCTGACCGCATCGGCCTCGTGCGGCCGCTTGTGGAGCGCGACGCCGCGGCCGTCCAGATAGGCCTCCAGCTCCGCCGCCGTGAAGCCGGGCTCGGCCTCGCCGACGACCGCGGCGCGAAGCCGCGCGCCGACGATGCGGTCGGCCTCGCTGAAGGCGGCGGATTTGGTCGCATCGGGCCGCTCGCCGATCAGCCGCTGCACCTGGTCGAGCGGCACGGACAACCCGCCGAGGCTCGCCGTTCCCGGACCCCGTCCGGTGATTTCCGCAGTGACCGGGAACTCCGAGACGGGCCTTGCGAACAGCCCGGTGCGCACGAAGCCGGCATCGTCGCGCAGCGGCGGCTCGGCCCGCCCACCCGGCCAGCCGATCTCCGGCACCATGGCGCCGGAAACGGCGATCTCGCCGGAAACCAGTGTGTCGTCCGCCTCGCCGTTGCGCCGCTGCCGGGCGACGAGCCGGGTCTCGGCGAGGATCGGCGCCTGCTCGGTGCCGCGCGGCGCATTGACCGGTCCGATCGGGATCGGCGACGGACGGTCGCCGGCCCTCAGCGAGGCGACCAGCGCCCATTCGTCGAGGGTGAAGATGTCGACGCCGGCCCGCGTGCTGGCGATCTTTGCATCGGCCGCGCCGTGGCCGTTGCGCCAGATGGCGGTATAGGCCGGCTGCTCCGCGCCTGCCGCCTCGAGCCGCTGGGCGACCGCATCGACCAGCGGCTCCGGCAGGATGGCGTGCCGGGCACCGGCCCTGGCGATGTCGTCGGCAAGGCCGTCGAGGCTGCGGAAATGGGAGAGGTGGAGCGTGCCGCCGGTCAGGAGCCAGGGGACCAGAACGGCGCCGATGCCGACGAGGCCGGTCGGTGCGAAGGCGCTGGCAAGGACGGTCGCCGGCTCGATGCGGCCTTCCAGGAGATGCATCAGGCCGGTGGCGATCCACTGATTGTGGCTGCGCGGCAGCGGCTGGGGGGCGCCCTTGCGGCCCTCCGTCCAGGTGATGGTGGCGACGTGGTCGGCGGTAAAGCCGGCCGGCTCAGCGAGCTTTCCGTCCGGATCGCGGACTTCGGCGAACGGCGCGACGCCGTCCGGCAGGTCGTCGCCGAGGCCGAGGACGAAGCGCACGCCGAAGACGTTGACCGCGGTGTCGCGGACGATCTCGGCGAGCGGCGCATCCTCCAGCCGGTCGGCGGCGATCACCGCCTTGGCGCCGACGAGGTCGAGCCCGGCCTGGATGTCGGCGCCGCGCCAGGTCAGCGGCATCGGCGCCACGATAAGCCCGGCGCGAAGGCCGCCGAGGAGGGCGACGACCGTGTCGACCGTGTTGGGCGAAAACAGCCCGACGACCGAGCCTTCCTCAAGGCCGAGGGCACGGTAGGCCGCGGCGGTGGCGTCGATCTCCCGGTCGAGTTCGGCAAAGGTCAGGCTGCGCGGCGCCCCGCCGGTCCAGTCAAGCCGGTCCGTCGCATCGGCGATCGCGGCGTGCTCCGGGTGCCCCTGCGCGGCCCGGTGCACCAGCATGTCCAGCGCCACGCGTCCCCAGGCGCCGGAGGTGCGGTAGGGCTTCGTCGCCTCATGGTCGATGAGCATCATTTCGCGGCCTTTCTGGACCACCACGTCTCAAAGCGTGGACCGTCGAGTGCGGGTTTTTCGGGGTGGGAGACGTGCTCCCAGCGCGCCACCCAGACCTCCGGGGCATGGAACAGCGGCACCACGTAGAAGCCGGAGAGCAGCACCCGGTCGAAGGCGCGGACCGCATCGACGAAGGCCGGGCGCGTGCGCGCCGCCAGCATCGCCGCGATCATCGCATCGAGTGCCGGCTCGCGCGCTCCGGCGAAGTTGAACGTGCCTTCCAGGTCGGCGGCCCGGCTGCTCCAGCGGAACGCCTGCTCGTTGCCCGGCGACAGCGACGAGGCCCAGGTGTTGAGGATGACGTCGAAATCATAGCTCTGCAACCGGCGCTGGTATTGCGCGGCATCGACGGTGCGCACGGAAACGGCGATGCCGATGCGCTTCAGCGTCCGGGCATAGGCGAGCGCCAGGCGTTCGTGGTCGGGCGTCGCGGTGGTGATCTCAAAGGACATCGGCGCGCCGTTCGGTCCGGTGAGCGTGCGCCCCTGGATTTTCCAGCCGGCCTCGGCAAAGAGCGACAGGGCGTTGCGGATGGCGGTGCGGTCGCGGCCGCTGCCGTCCGGCTCCGGCGGCGCCCATGTGCCCTCAAGGATGTCGTCGCGCACCGCGCCGGGGAAGGGGGCGAGCAGCGCCCGCTCGCCGTCCGACGCCGGACGCCCGGTGGAGGCGAGTTCCGAGCCCTCGAAATAGCTCGTCGTGCGCCGGTAGAGCCCGAAATAGAGGTTCTCGTTGATCCATTTGAAATCGAACAGATAGCCGAAGGCTTCGCGCACCTTCGGATCGTTGAAGGGCGGTCGGCGGGTGTTGAAGACGAAGCCGTACATGCCCTTCGGCGTGCCGGTTTCGAACCCGTCCTTGACCACCTTGCCCTCGGTGACGGCGGGGAAGTCGTAGCCGGTCGCCCAGCGGGTCGGGTCGCGCTCGGTGATCGCGTCGACGAGCCCCTTCTTGAAGGCCTCGAAGCGGGTGTTCTCGTCGCGATAATAGTCGAAGCGGATCTCGTCGAAATTGTCGAAGCCGCGCTTGAGCGGCAGGTCGCGGCCCCAATAGTCCGGATTGCGCTTCAGGATCATGCGGGTGCCGGCATCGACCCCGGTGATGAGATAGGGCCCGCTGCCGACGATCGGGTCGAGCGTCGTCCTGTCGAACCGGCCGTCGTCGAAATGGTGCTTCGGAATGATCGGCATCAGGCCGAGGATCAGCGGCAGTTCGCGGTCGTCGCCTTTCAGGTTGAAGCGGATGCCGTTGTCGCCGACGCGCTCCGTCGAGAGCACCTTGGAATAGGGCGCCCGGTGGTTCGGGCGGCCCTTTTCCTTCAGCGTCTCGAAGGAGAAGAGGACGTCGTCGATGTCGACCGGATCGCCGTCGGAAAACCGCGCCTTGGGATTGAGGTAGAAGGTGACGGAGCTGCGGTCCACGGGCATCTCGACGCGCTCGGCCAAAAGGCCGTAGAGCGAGAACGGCTCGGCGCGGTTGCGCTCCAACAGGCTCTCGATGACGTTGTTGCCGAAAAGCGGATCGCGGATGCCGACGGCGGCGGTGCCCTTGACGATCAGCGGATTGAGGTTGTCGAAGGTGCCGACGAGACCGTAGGTCACCGTGCCGCCCTTCGGCGCATCCGGATTTGTGTAGGGCAAATGGTCGAAGTCGGGGGCAAGAGCCGGCGCCCCATGCATGGCAATGCCGTGCGTGGGCTCCGCGGCACGGAGCGGCGCGGCAGACGCCAGCGCGGCGGCAACGAGCAGGAAGCCGGCGAGAAACCGTATCGGGCGCCGGCCGGAACACCGTTCGGCGGTCGTGGGGGCAAGGGCAGGGATCGGACGCATCCTCGTGACTGGACGGCACGCCGGAAACGGCATGCTGATTCTCTTGTCTTGAATTTTAGATGAGTTTGACCACGTTGTGACCCATGCAAGCACGGCGCGGTTGCGTTGTCGCCGTGCGTTGCGGGGTTGCCGGCCGCCTGCGGCCAAAAACCGGCCGCCCGGCGCCGGCATGACTGGAAATCCGGTCTCGACCGCGCTAATGATGGCGCCGACTACGACCGGGCCAATAATTCGCCGCATTTCACCCACAGGACATGCGGCAATGAGTGATTCATCGTTGCGACCGGGCCGCCGGCAAGGTGCAGGTCGCACCAATCAACAGGACATCGCAAGGAAACCCGCATGACGGATAACAAGTCATTTTCCCACACGACCGGTGTCGCTCGTCGGGTGCGCGGCCGCACGCTTGCCATGGCGTTTGCCGCGACCGCAATGCTGGCGGCCTCGATCGCCGTCGGCGGTCCGGCGCGGGCGCAGGAATCCAGCGCCACCGAGGGGCCGGAGCTGCTCTCCGAATGGCTGAAGATCTGCAACGTCGATCCGAAGACCAACAAGAAGCATTGCTTCGTCAACCGTGAGGTGACGACCGAGACCGGCCAGGTGCTCGGCTCGATCATGGTCCAGGAAGTGGTCGGCGAAAAGCGCAAGGTGCTCGCCTATTCGATCCCGCTCGGCCTCCTGATCCAGCCGGGCGTCAACATCCAGGTCGACAAGAACAAGCCGACCCGCGGCAAGATCGACGTCTGCCTGAACTCGGGCTGCTACGGCCGGGTGCCGATCGACGAGGCCTTCGTCGCCTCCATGAAGAAGGGCGCCGACCTCATCATCACCGCGCTGAACCGGCAGAACAAGCAGATCAATTTCCGCCTGTCGCTGAACGGCTTCACCGCCAGCTACGACAGCGAGGGCCTGAACCCGCAGCAGTATCAGCAGGCGCAGAAGACGCTTCAGGAAAAGCTCTTCGAAAAGGCCGCCGCGGCCCGCGAGAAGCTGATCGAAGCCCAGAAGGAAGCCAAGGAAAAGGCCGAGTAAGGCCTCTTCCGGCACCGGACGAACGCAAACGGCGCGCATCGATGGATGCGCGCCGTTTTGCATTTGATGGTCCGAAACAACAGGTCGCCGCGGGGCGGCCGTCCCGACCTCAGTTCAGGATGGATTCCCGCGTGCGGTACTGGCCGTGCTCGTCGGGCTCGAAGATTTCGTTGAGCTGCGGATGGCGGATCGGTTCGCCGGAGGTGTCCGGAACGAGGTTCTGCTCCGACACATAGGCGATGTATTCCGTCTCGGCGTTTTCGGCCAGGAGGTGGTAGAACGGCTGGTCCTTTTCCGGCCGCACGTCCTCCGGAATGGCTTCCCACCACTCGTCGGTATTGCTGAAGGTCGGATCGACGTCGAAGATCACGCCCCGGAACGGATAGTGCCGGTGCCGGACAACCTGGCCGATGTTGAACTTCGCAGTACGCATTGTTCCACTAAGCGTTTGATCACATTAGTGTACGACGGCCCAGCTTAAACGGACGTTAAATGGCTGTCGAGCCGCCGTGCGGAGGCGGTGGGAGAAACCGCCTCCTTTGAACCATCATAAATCATAGGCCTTTGCAAGCTCCGGGTCTTTGACTGCGATCAACCTTGCCAGGTCGACGATGACCTTGGCCTGTTTCCAGGTCGCATCGTCCTGCATCTTGCCGTCGATCATCACCGCGCCGGTGCCGTCCGGCATGGCATCGAGGATCTTTTTGGCAAAGGCCACCTCGCCCACGTCGGGCGAGAACACCTTCTTGGCGATATCGATCTGGTTCGGATGCAGCGACCAGGCGCCGTGGCAGCCCATCAGGAAGGCGTTGCGGAACTGCGCCTCGCAGGCCGCCGCATCGGAAAAGTCGCCGAACGGGCCGTAGAACGCCTTGATGCCGGCGGCCTCGCACGCATCGACCATCTTGGCGACGGTGTAGTGCCAGAGATCCTGCTGGTAGGCGGGGCGAGGGGCATCGGCGTCCGCGCCGGCGTCCGCCAGCACCACATAGTCCGGATGGCCGCCGCCGACACGCGTCGTCTTCATGCCGCGCGAGGCGGCAAGGTCGGCCGGGCCGAGGCTCATGCCGTGCATGCGCGGACTTGCGGTGGCGATCGCCTCGACATTCTTGACGCCCTCGGCGGTCTCCAGGATGGCGTGGATCATGATCGGCTTGGTCACGCCGTTGCGGGCCTCGAGCTGGGCCAGCAACTGGTCGAGATAGTGGATGTCCCAGGGGCCTTCGACCTTCGGCAGCATGACCACATCGAGCTTGTCGCCGACGCCGGCGACGATTTCCAACAGGTCGTCGAGCACCCAGGGGCTGTTCAGGCAGTTGATCCGCGTCCAAAGGCCGGTCTCGCCGAAATCGACGTCGCGCGCCATCTCGATGAAGCCCTGGCGCGCCTCGATCTTCTTGTCGGCCGGGATGGCGTCTTCCAGGTTGCCGAGGACGACGTCGACCTTTTTGGCGATGTCCGGCACCTTGGCGCGCATCTTGTCCACATGCGGCGGCACGAAATGGATCATCCGCTCCAGCCGCACCGGCGGCTCCATCATGGGGGCCGGGGCGCCGATGGCGAGCGGCTTGAAAAACGCCTTGGGTGTCTTCATGGGTCTTGTTTCCTGCCGGTTTTCGTCGGTTTTCGGCGCCGTGCAAGGCGGCACCGATTGTCATATTGCGTTGCACACTTCGGCGTATTGGGCAACCGGTCTTTGGGCGCACGAGCCGGTATCCGGTTGCGCCGCAGCAAAGGTTCCCGCCGGCTCTTCATTGACCGCGCGCAGGCAAGCCGGTAGGTCACCAATCAAGCCGCCGTCGCCGGCACCAGACGGACCTGCAAGGGTGCGAAACGGAGTCTGAGCTTTTCCCCATGCAGGACGTCATCTCCCTCGCGCTGCCCTTTTTCGGCCTGATCTTCCTCGGCTACGGCTCGGGAAAGCTGATGCGCCTGCCCGACGAAGGCCTCGCCTGGCTCAATTTCTTCGTCATCTACCTCGCCCTGCCGGCCCTGTTCTTCCGCCTGTTGTCGCAGACGCCGATCGAGGAACTGGCCAATCTCAGCTACGTGGCGACGACGACCTTTGCGACCTATTGCGCCTTCGCGCTCGCCTTTTGCATCGGCGTCGTCTTCACCCGCGGCAATATCGCCGAGGCGACGATCCAGGGCCTGGCCGGCTCCTACTCCAATATCGGCTATATGGGCCCCGGCCTGACGCTCGCCGCCCTCGGCCCGGCCGCCACCGTGCCCACGGCGCTGATCTTCTGCTTCGACAACACGCTGCTGTTCGTGCTGGCGCCGATGATGATGGCGATCGCCGGCACCGAGCAGCATTCGTTGAGGGCGACGGTGATGCTCGTCCTGAAGCGGATCTTCACCCACCCCTTCATCATCGCCACCATCGTCGGGGTGCTGGCCGCGGCAATAGAATTCCGCCCGCCCCAGGCGATCGACACCCTGCTCACCTATCTGAGCAACGCCGCCGCGCCCTGCGCGCTCTTTGCCCTCGGCGTCACCGTGGCCCTGCGTCCGCTCGGCCGGGTGCCGCTGGAGCTGCCGTTCCTGCTCTTCACCAAGCTGGTGATCCACCCGATCATCGTGTTCCTGCTTTTGAACTGGGTCGGCGGCATCGATCCCGTCTGGGTGGCAACGGCCGTGCTCATGGCCTGCTTGCCGCCGGCGGCGAACGTCTTCGTCATCGCCCGCCAGTACCGGGTCTATATGGAGCGGGCCTCCAGCGCGATCCTCGTCGGCACGGTGGTCTCCGTGGCGACGGTCACGCTCGTTATCTTCCTCGTGCGCAGCGACATGCTGCCGGTGCTCCACTTCGGGCTGTAGGATGCCGGACCGTCACGCGGCCGGGTCGGCCTTATGCCCGCGCATCAGCTTCGGCAGCCGGAAGCGCGGCGTGATGCCCTCGCGCATCATGATGCGCCGGAGCGGCCCGACCCGGTTGGCAAGGTAGAGCCCGGCGCCGCGCAGCGCCTGCACCGGCAGGAAATCGCTGAGGAGTGCGCGGTTGAGCGCATCGACGCCGAGCGTGCGCGACCAGACGTCCGGCTGGCGCGCCCGGTCGTAGCGGGCAAGCGCCTCAGGCCCGCCGATGTCGCCGCCGACGCGGCGCACGTCTTCCGCGATCTCCACGAGGGAGGCGATGTCCCGCAGCGACAGGTTCAGCCCCTGGGCCCCGATCGGCGGGAAGCCGTGGCCGGCCTCGCCGATGAGCGCGACCCGGTTCGCGCCGAATTTTTTCGCAACGAAGCTCGACAGCGGGAACACCTGGCCGACGCCCTCAAGGTCCATGCGCCCGAGGATGGAATGGGCGCGCCGCTCCACCTCCGCATCCAGCGCCGCCGGCTCCATCGACGCCAGCTCTTCGGCCACATGGGGCCGCTCCACGCAGACGAGGCTGGAACGGTCGCCCGGCAGCGGCACCAGCGTGAACGGGCCGCTCGGCGTGTGGAATTCGGTCGAGGCGTTATGGTGGGGCGCGTCGTGGGCGAAATTGGCAACGAACGCCGCCTGCCGGTATTGCCAGCGGCGCACGGAAATGCCCGCCGCCTCGCGGCTCGGCGAATTGCGCCCATCGGAGCCGGCGATCAGCGCCGTCTCCACCACCGTGCCGTCCGAGGCGGTGATCCGCGCCGCTTCCTCGCCGATGGCGATGTCCTCCGCCGTGGCATCGAGCCAGGTGAGGGTGGGCCGGTTTTCCGCCGAGGCGCCGAGGCAGGTGACGAGCGGCGTGTTCTCCACATTGTAGCCGAAGGCGTCGAGCCCGATCTCGTTCGCCTCGAAGGCGATTTCCGGCGCCCGGAACAGCCTGCCGGTGTCATCGACGATGCGCATGGTGGCGAGCGGCGCGGTGTGCGGCGCGATCGCCGGCCACAGTCCGGAGACCCTCAGCATCTCCACCGAGGCGGCAAGCAGCGCCGTCGTGCGCCGGTCGCCCGGGACGGTCTTCAGCGCGATCAGCACCGTATGGAAGCCGGAGCGGGCAAAGACGTTGGCGGCGACGAGACCGGCCGGGCCGCCGCCGATGATCGTCACATCGGCCTTCAGCGTCTTCGGCTCCGTCGTGGCGGGCGTTGCGGCCTCGCCGGGGATCAACTGCCCGTGCGTTTCCTTGCGAATCGGTTCTTTTGCCATTGTCGTACTCGTTCGTTGCGGCTGCCGGCGAGGGCCGCTGCAGTGCCTACAGCCGCTTCTGCGGCTCGTTGCCCCGCCGGGCGACCAGATCGACGCCGACAATGCCGACGATCGCGCCGAAAAGAAACAGCCCGGCATCGAACGGCACGGAGGTCAGCGCGGCAAGGGCGGTCGACGGCACGAAACCGGCGATGCCCCAGCCGGTGCCCAGGAGCACGGCGCCGATAAGGGCGCGCAAATCCATCTCGTCATAGATAATGCGTGAAAACGAGCGCGCCAGCACCGGCCGGCGCAGGCGCTGGCCCATGCGGATGCCCCACATGGCGACGATCAGCGCGACGAACAGCGAGAACACCGGCCAGGCGTGCCAGCCGTCGGTGCCGAGCCCGGAAAAGCCCAGCATGGCGCGCACATTGGCCGGATCGGCAAGGCCGGCGAAGACGAAGCCGGCGCCGTAGAGGACGCCGGTCAAGAGCATAGCCGCCTGCTCGCCGACGTCGCGAAGGGTCATTGTCCCATCTCCAGGACAATGACGCCGGCAAAGAACGCAACGGAAAAGACGACCGCGGCAATCGCCGTCGACCGGCCCGACTGGCGCGCCAGTCCGCAGACCGAATGGTCGACCAGGCAGCCATGCAGCAGCCTGAGGCCGGCGCCGCCGAGGACGCCGCCCGCAAGGGCAAGGCCCGGCGTCTGCCGCAAACTGTCGGCGGCGACGCACAGCCCCTCAGGTCCGGCAAGGCAGCCGACCGCGCCGCCGAGCGCCAGCCCGATCAGGAGCAGTAGCGGCACGCCGATGAAGGTTCGCGCGGTAAGCGGCGGCAGGCAGTCTGCCGGATTGTAGTGCCGGCCGGAAAACAGCCATGAGAGCGCTGCGCCCAATCCGATCAGCAATCCGCCGATAGCCGCGAGAATCAGGAAATCGTTCGCATCCAGTGACACGCGCAACCTCTTCTGTCCCCAATGGGCCATCTTTCGATCAATTCCGGACGGGCATCGCTTTGACGTAAGGTCGCATCGCTTTGACGTATAGTCGCAGCGGCGTTCCTTGAGGCGCTGCGAACGCCAATCCGCTTGCCATTGCCGCGCCGGCTTGGTTTGGTGCGCCCGCGCCCCCGTGCGCCCAGTGAAACGCGCCTGCGGCGCCTGTGAGCGACGGCGCCGCCCGCCAGCGAGACCAGCGTGACGAAGAGCCCGGACAAAGACGACCTCAGCCATCTCGGCGCCGCCGACCGGGGCGTTGCCTGGTTCGCCCGCCGCCCGCGCATGACCGTCATTTTGACCGTCGTCGTCCTGGCCGGCCTCGGCTGGGTCTACCTTCTGATCATGGTCGGCGCGATGGTGCCGGACATGGACATGGGCGCGCTTGGCCCCGGCATGGGCGCCTTCAACGTCTTCAACAACTTCTCCGGCCTCGACGCGACGGCGCGGGCGGCGCTGGCGGCGATCTGCGCGCCGACCGCCGGCGGCTATTTCGGCATGCCCTCGGCCGGGCCCTGGGCCGTCTCGGACTTCTTCCTGGTGCTCGTCATGTGGGTGATGATGGTGATGGCGATGATGCTGCCGACGGCCGGTCCCATGCTCGCCACCTATGCCGACATCGCCGACAGCGGCCGGCGCACCGGCCATCGCGCGGCGCCGGTCATCGTCCTGGCCGCCGGCTACCTGTCGGTCTGGGTCGCCTTTGCGGTCGTTGCCTCGCTCGCCCAGTGGGGCCTCACCGCGCTGCAGGCGATGACGCCGATGATGGCACCTGCGAGCCTCGTCCTTGCCGGCACGACGATGATCGCCGCCGGCATCTACCAGTTCACGCCGGCGAAATACGCGTGCCTGACCCGCTGCCAGGCGCCGGTGCCCTATTTCCACGCCAAATGGCGCGACGACACTGCCGGCGTCTTCCGCCTCGGCGTCGAGCAGGGGCTGTTCTGCTTCGGATGCTGCTGGGCGCTGATGGCGGTGATGTTCGCCGTCGGCGTCATGAACGTAATCTGGATTGCCATTCTCGGTGCAGCTATGGCACTTGAGAAGATCGTCATCAGCATCTGGATTCCGCGCATCCTGGGCGTCGTTTTTTTCCTTTGGGGTTGTGCGGTATTGTTGATGTCGGAACCCATTCGCCGTGCGATCGGTTTATAATGCGGCGGGTGCGATCAGGGGGGCGTGCGTTGGCGAGGTGCCTGGGAGAATGAAGGGGATATCGGTTCTGCCGCGCAACCGCGCCGTTTTCCGCCCGTATGCCGCCGTTATCGGTGGCGGTCGCGACGTCTGCCGCGATCGTCGGGGTCCAGCAAATCAGCGAATCGAGGGCCGCACCCGGCGCGGCCTTTGCCGCCTTTCCCGGGGGCTTAAGTGAGCGGCCATTTCCAGCGTAAAACGGCGACCGTCGTGCCGCGTCTTCCCTTCCTGATCCATCTCTTCACCGCTTCCGGTGCGGCTTTTGCGCTGCTTGCCGGCATCGCCATCGTCCAGGGCGATTTCATCAACGCCTTCGTCTGGCTCGGCGTTGCCCTCATCGTCGACGGGCTCGACGGCCCGATGGCCCGGCGCCTGTCGATCGGCGACCGCATGCCGCGCTGGTCCGGCGCCGCCCTCGACTTCGTCATCGACTACACCACCTACGTCTTCCTGCCGGCGATGATCCTGGTCGTCTCCGGCATCGCCTCCAGGCCCTTCGACCTGATCGGCGCGGTGCTGGTGGTGACCGGCGGCGCGCTCTATTTCGCCGACACGCGCATGAAGAACGAGGACGGCTCGTTCAAGGGCTTTCCGGCGGTCTGGAACATGGTCGTGCTGGTGCTGATGGTGCTCAACCCGCCGCAATTCGTCACGCTTGCCGTCGTCGTCATCCTGACGGTGCTGACCTTTGCGCCGCTCGACTTCGTCCATCCGGTCCGCGTCAAGCGCTGGCGCCTCGTCACCCTTGCCATGTGCCTCGGCTGGGGCGTCTTTGCGGGACTGGCGCTGGCCGCCGGCCTGGCGCCGCCGCTGTGGATCGTCCTCGGCCTGGCCGGGACCAGCCTCTATCTGTTCTGCATCGGCTTCGTCCACCAGTGGATCAATTCAAGACGGCCGAAACCGCTTTCTGAACCGCGCGGCGGGAGCCCCCGCCCACGATGATACCAAGCCTCAGCGACCCGCAGGTCTGGGCCAGCCTGATGACGCTGACGGTCATGGAGATCGTCCTCGGCATCGACAACGTCGTCTTCATCTCCGTCATCGTCGGTCGGCTGCCGGAGCCGGCGGCCAAGCGCGCCCGCCAGATCGGCCTTGCGCTGGCGCTCGTCTTCCGCATCGCCTTGCTCGCCGCGCTGACCTGGCTGATCGGCCTCTCCGCGCCGCTCTTTGAGGCGTTCGGCCAGCCGGTTTCCTGGCGCGACCTCATCCTCATCGCCGGCGGGCTGTTCCTGCTCTTCAAGGCGACCCACGAGATCCACGGCGCCATCGAGGGCGCGGGCGAGGAGGGGCCCTCGAAGGTGACCGCCACCTTTGCCGCGATCATCGCCCAGATCGTCGCCATCGACATGGTGTTTTCCGTCGATTCCATCATCACCGCGATCGGAATGGCCGAGCATCTGGAGGTGATGATAGCGGCCGTCGTCATCGCCATGGCGATCATGTATTTCGCCTCCGGCGCCGTCTCGCGCTTCATCTCGCGTCATCCGACCACCAAGATGCTGGCGCTCGCCTTTCTGTTCCTGATCGGCGTCGCGCTCATCGCCGACGGCATCGGTTTCCATATCCCGCGCGGATATATCTACTTCGCCATGCTGTTTTCCGCGCTGGTGGAGATTTTCAACGTGCTGGCCGCCCGCCGCGCCCGCAAGCGCACCGGGGACACGTGAGCCGAAGCGGGCAGCCGAGCGCCGACAGAACAGGGAGCAATACGATGATCCATGCAATCCAGGTCCACGAAGCTGGCGGTCCGGAAGTCATGCAGTGGGACGTCTTCGATCCGGGCGAGCCCAAGCCCGGCGAGGCGCGCATCCGTCACACCGCCGTCGGCCTCAACTACATCGATACCTATTTCCGCTCCGGCCTCTATCCGGCGCCGACGGGCCTGCCCTTCGTCCCCGGCAACGAGGGCGCAGGCGAGGTCGTCGCCGTCGGGGAGGGCGTGACGGACGTCAAGCCGGGCGACCGCGTCGCCTATGTCGGCCCGCTCGGCTCCTATGCCGAGGAGCGCAACGTCCCCGCCGACCGGCTGGTGCTCTTGCCCGACGGCGTCGACGACAGGACCGCCGCCGCCCTGATGCTGAAGGGGCTGACCGCCCAGTACCTGCTGCGTCGCACCTTCCCGCTGAAGAAGGGCGATACCATGCTGTTCCATGCCGCGGCCGGCGGCGTCGGGCTGATCGCCGGCCAGTGGGCGCGGCACCTCGGCGTCACCGCCATCGGCACCGCCGGCTCGCCGGAAAAGGTCGAGCTGGCGCTGGCCCATGGCTACGACCACGTCATCGACTACCGCAAGGACGATTTCGTCGAAAAGGTTCGCGAATTGACCGACGGCAGGGGCGTCGACGTGGTCTATGACGGTGTCGGCAAGGATACCTTTCCGGGCTCCCTCGACTGTATCCGCCCGCTCGGCCTGTGGGCCTCATTCGGCAACGCCTCGGGCCCGGTGCCGCCATTCTCGATCGGCCTTTTGAACCAGAAGGGCTCCCTGTTCTGCACCCGGCCGAATCTTTTCGCCTATGCCGCGGCGCGCGAGGACCTGGTCGCCATGGCGGACGAGCTGTTCGGGGTCGTGACCTCGGGCGCCGTCAAGATCCGCGTCAATCAGGAATACAAGCTCGCCGACGCCGTCGCCGCGCACCGCGACCTGGAAGGCCGCAAGACCACCGGCTCGTCCGTCTTCGTGGTCTGATCCGGGCCTGGCCGCCGCCCTATGCCCGTAACCGCATGCGCCCGTCGGACCGGGCGAATGCGCGGGGCCTGTCGGCCGAGATTTAAGAGACCGGTTGGCACGATCGGGTGTTGCAGTGCGAAAAAACCTATAAAAATTAAGCCATCCACCTGTCTCATATTGTGAATACGGTGTCGGCTGTCTATAGTGCCCGGCGGATGGGGAGCTTGCTTTCGACCTTGTTTGACGGTCGAAAGGGCCACGGGGAAATGCATGTCGGTGCATCGTGTAGCCGTCACAGGCCGATTCCGGGCTCTGTTCACACGCCGCGGATCACCGCGCCGCCACAATCCCTCAAATCAGTCCCGTTTCGTGAACCCAATCATAATCAGTCGGGAAAGAAGCGTCCGAAAAATGAATAAGTTGCATGCTGCAAAGGCAGCCGCGGCTGCCGCGATGGCGTGGCTGGCGTTCGCGTCGTCGAACGCTTCCGCGCAGGAAACCCGCCTGTCGACCGGCGACGCCGTGGTGACGCGGTTCTCCGGTCTTGAAAACGGCGGCGAGGGGCCGGCCATCGATTCCGGCGGCACCACGGTCGAACTCATCAATGTGCGCTCGCCCGGCCGCCCGCCGACCGGACAGGTCTGGCGCGACGCCCCGACCTCCGTCCTCGCCCGCGCCCTCGATGTCGGCCAGGTGTTCGGCATCGCCATCGACGACGGCGCCCAGCCGACCATCTATGTGAGCGCCACCTCCGCCTTCGGCCTGCATCTGAAATCCGACGGCTCCTGGCTCGACGGCCAGTGGGGCCCGCAAGGCGCAGCCGGCACGATCTACCGGATCTCGCCGGAAAACGACTATATCCCCGAGGCCTTTACCGAAATCGCGCCGAACGACCGCTACAACACGGGCGCCGCGCTCGGCAATCTCGCCTATGACGCGGACCACAAGCAGCTCTTTGTCACCGACCTGGAATCGGGCCTGATCCATCGCGTCTCCGCCGAGACCGGCGATATCACGGGCACCTTCGATCACGGCGTCGACGGCCGCTCCTATTTCCTCGACGTCGCCTCCGGCGACTACCACGTGCTGCCGGTCGTGGAGTTCGATCCCGAGACCGAGGCCCAGCTCGACAACTGCCAGACGCCGGATGGCGCAACGGCCGATGCGTCGACGACGCCGTCCTGCTGGAACGTTGCCGACTACCGGCGCCGGGTCTACGGCCTTGCCGTCGACCGCGACGAGCAGAGCGGCCGCGCGCGGCTCTACTATACGGTCTGGGGCGCCGATCCGATCGGCGACGAGACCTGGGCCGAGGCCGGCGAGGATTCCCGGAACACCGTCTGGTCGATCGGCATTTCCGCCTCCGGCGACTTCGATGTCCAGGACATCCGCCGCGAATTCGTGCTGCCGAACTTCTTCGCCAGCGACCGCCGCCCCGAAGGCGACGACGGTGAAGGCGGCGACAATGCGGGTGAGGGCGGCAACGACGCCGATCCGGCGACCCTGAAGCCGAACGGCGCGCCGAGCGACATCGCCATTTCCCGCGACGGCGTCATGCTGGTCGCCGAGCGCGGCGGCCTTGTGCCCGACGGCGCCGGCCCGGGCCTGTTCGCCCAGCCGAAGATGTCCCGCGTGCTGCGCTACCTGCGTGACGACGAGGGCATCTGGCAGCCGGACGCCCGCTACAATGTGGGCAACACCGAACGCGGCGAGGAGGACGGGCCTCCCTTCATCCGCGCCAACGCCAATGGCGGCGTCGCCTTCGGCTTCGGCTACACCGATGCCGGCGAACTCGATCCGGAAGCTCCCGACGCCTTCGTCTGGGCGACCGGCGACAATCTGTGCTCGCCCGACGGCCCGTGCTCGGGCAACGAGAGCGACGAGACCAACGGCCTTGAGGGCGTTCCGATCGACGGCGGCACGGAAATCCTCGCTCCCGAAGCGCTCAACCCGCCGGCAGACGGCGCCTCCGCGACGCCGCCGGACGGCGTCGATTCGGCCTATATCGTGCCCGGCAACCTCGCCGACGAGCCGCCGCAGCGCACCGCCTTCCGCGTTTCCCACCCCGGTGACGTCGAGGTCGTCGTCGGCGGCGGCGAGACCGAAGAGGAGATCGCCTACGACGACGCCCTGCCGCGCGATCCCGAAATCCCGGAGGGCGACGAATCCACCGAATTCGACCTCGCCATTTCCAAGACCGGTCCCGTCGAATGCCTGCCCGGCGAGGGCTGCGCCTTTGAGGTGACCGTCACCAATTCCGGTTCCGGCCCGTTCCAGGGCCCGCTCTTCCTCTATGACGAGCTGTCGCTGTCCTCCGTCAGCCTTTCCGGCGACGTCGGCGAGCCGTGGAGCTGCGAGCAGATCGACGGCATGGTCTTCTGCGACGCGCCCGACATCACGCTCGCCGTCAGCGAGAGCATCACCCTTGAGATCGCCATCGATCTTCCGGCCGAACCGCCGGCGCGCTCGCTGCTCAACTGCATCGAGGTCGGCTGGCTCGGCCGCGAATACCGCACCCGCATCCGCTTCCTGCAGCGCGCGCTGCGCGACCGCGGCCAGGACCTGTCCGCCATCGACGGCGTCTACGGCCCTGAGACCAATGCCGCCATCGAGGCGGTCAAGCAGGAACTGGGCCTGCCGGTCGACACCGAGATCACCGACGAGCTTCTGGAAGCCCTGTTCGGCTCCGTTTCCGGCTTCGACGGCGACGAGAACCCGGTCAACGACCGCGATTGCCACCGCGTCGCCATCCCGGGCGAGACGCCCACCGATCACTGGCGCGCGCTGTCGGCGTTCCATCGCCGCTTCGTCTCCGAGCGCCACGACCAGGCCGACACGGAGTTCATCGACACCCACGAACCGGCGCTGTCGAACTTCCACCGCCGCTTCCGCTCGATCCGCCACGACGGCACCACCACGGCGCCGATCCCGTGGCATCGCCGGGGGCTGTCGCGGTTCCATCGCCGGTTCCGCTCCGCCTCCCATGACGGGCGCATCACCCGCTTCATCCCGGTGCATGACGAGGCGCTGTCGTCGTTCCACGAGGACTACCGCTCGGTCCAGCACGACCGCATCACCACCGATCCGATCGACGAGCATGACCGGGGCTTCTCGCGGTTCCACCGCCGCTGGGATTCCGACCGCCATGACGGCATCGTCACGCGGCTGGTGCCGATCCACCGGCGCGCCCTGTCGCGGTTCCACGAGGACTTCCGATCGAGCCGCCATGACGGCATCTTCACGGACGCCGTCAGCATCCACAATCCGGGAATTTCCGCCTTCCACTTCGCCTACCGTTCGGGCCTCCACGACCGCAACCTGACGCGGCTCGGCCCGGGCCACTGGCGCCGTATCTCGCGCCTGCACCGGCGTTGGGAATCCGGATGGCACAATCGCTGGAACTCCGTGGTCCGTCCGGGCCATGGCCCGCGCGTGTCCAGCTTCCACGGCGGACGCCGGTCGCACTGGCACAACTGGCGCACCTCCACCGGGCGGCCCGGCCATCTGCGCGGTCCGTCGCGGTTCCACCGCAACTACCGCTCGATCTACCACGCCCGCGGCCGCTCCATCGGTCGGCCGATCCACGGCGCCGGTCGCTCGCGGTTCCATCGCCGGTTCCAGTCTGCCGGCCACAACAGGCGCCGTTCGGTCTGGCGTGGCCAGCACCGGCCGCGCGTGTCCCGCGGCAACATCAGGCCGGGCCACAATGTGCGGCGGTCCCGCGGACGTGACGGGCAGCACAACGTGCGGCGGTCGCGCCGGCAGAACCAGCAGCACAGTGTGCGGCGGTCGCGTGGGCAGAACCAGCAGCACAACGTGAACCGGTCGCGTCGTCGCGACGGGCATAACGTCAACCGCTCGCGCCGCCAGAACCAGGGGCACAACGTGAATCGGTCCCGCAGGCGTGACGGGCACAATGTGAACCGCTCGCGCAGGCGGGACGGCCAGCACAACGTGAACCGATCCCGGCGCCGTGACGGGCAACACAACGCCAACCGCTCACGCCGCCAGAACCAGCAGCACAACGTGAACCGTTCACGTAGGCGGGACGGCCAGCACAATGTGAACCGCTCCCGGCGCCGCGATGGTGCCCGCCAGCAGAACCAGCGTCACAATGTGAACCGGTCACGGCGGCGGGACGCCAACCGTCAGCAGAACCAGCGTCACAACGTGAACCGGTCGCGGCGGCGGGACGCCAACCGCCAGCAGAACCAGCGTCACAACGTGAACCGGTCACGGCGGCGGGATGCCAACCGCCAGCAGAACCAGCGTCACAATGTGAACCGGTCACGGCGGAGGGATGGCGCACAGCACAACGCCCGCCAGTCCCGGCGTCGCGACGACGCCAATGTGAACCGCCGCCAGCGTCAGCAGCAGCAGCGGCAACGCCAGCAGCAACGGCGCGCTCGCCAACAGCGGCAACGCCAGCAGCAGCAGAGGGCACGCCAGCAGCGGCAAGGCCAACAGCAGCAGCGGGCACGCCAGCAACGGCAACGCCAGCAGCAGCAGCGGGCACGCCAGCAACGGCAGCGTCAGCAGCAACAGCGGGCGCGCCAGCAACGGCAACGCCAACAGCAGCAGCGGGCACGCCAGCAACGGCAACGCCAGCAGCAGCAGCGGGCACGCCAGCAACGGCAGCGTCAGCAGCAGCAGCGGGCGCGCCAGCAGCGGCAACGCCAGCAGCAGCAGCGGGCGCGCCAGCAGCGGCAGCGTCAGCAGCAGCAGCGGGCACGCCAGCAACGGCAACGCCAGCAGCAGCAGCGGGCACGCCAGCAACGGCAACGCCAGCAGCAGCAGCGGGCGCGCCAGCAACGGCAACGCCAGCAACAGCAGCGGGCACGCCAGCAACGGCAACGCCAGCAGCAGCAGCGGGCACGCCAGCAGCGGCAACGCCAGCAACAGCAGCGCCGCCGTCAGCACAATCAGCGGCGCAGCCAGCGCAACTGATGACGCTGCAGAAAAGACAATGCGGCGGACGAGCGTATCGTCCGCCGCGGCTTCCCCGGCACCTGCCGATGCGGAACGGCCCGGCCAATGCCTGTCCGGCCGCCGCGTGATCGCCACCTTCCAACGCCAACATCGCCCGTCCCGGCCTCGCGGCATCGACAAAGCCGGCTTGTGTGGCGTGGATCACACCGGAGCGGACCGAGGCGTCCTACATCGGGGTCGTGCCCCCCAGGAAAGCGGTCCGGCACCCGCCGGCCTCGCCGGTGCGGTCCGCCCCGCCAGAACCCGCCCAGAAGGAGCAGCCCAGAAGATGCACATGCGTATTCCCCGATCGACCGGCGGTGCCCGCCGGTTGCGAAACCTGGCCCTTGTCGCCGCGCTCGGTACCCTTGCCGCGTGGCCGGCGCATGCCGAAGAAAAGGCGGTGGTGACCGTTCCCGGCATCTCGCTGAACCAGAATTTCGTTGCCGGTGTCCGGGCCGCGCGCTCCTTCAACGTCGAGAACCGTATGGAAACCTTCGAGTTCCTGCTGCGGGCGCTGCCGCCGAAGGTGAAGGTCTATCCGACCGAGAACTATTTCTATTTCACCTTCAAGCATGGCGGCATGGAATATGCCGGCAACATGCGCCTCGACGTCGGCGACCGCGACGACGGCGTCCTGCATTTCGCCTATTTCTCCAAGACCGAGCCCTGGAACATGGAGATCCTCTCCCAGTACAAGGCCCTGAACGCGGAGGACGGCGTCAAGGTGGAGAAGGTCGAGGACTTTCTCTACCGGGTCACCTACAAGGACATCTCGGTCGAGTTCCAGCTCAACGACCTCACCGGCGTCAAGCCGCCGGCGGCCCGCGTCGCGCCCCAGGAGGACTATCTGGGTCCGGTATTCGATGAGTCGGGCGTGGAGTTCTATTTTCTCTTCGACCGCGAGCTGAAGCAGTTCCGCTTCGTCCTCAACGAGGAGGGCACGCCCTCCGACATCCTGGTGCCCTATTCGGAAGACACGCCCGTCATCCTCGTCGGCATGCGCACCGGCTTCGTCTTCTTCGACGACCGCCGCCAGGACCGCAAGCTCCTGATCGGCGTCAACCGCGTCAATGTCGAGGCCAACAACTATTTCGACGGCCCGTTCGACCAGCTTCCCGACAACTTCATGCTGCACGGCGAGTTCAAGGCGGCGATCCTGCAGAAGCATCCCTCGCTGAAGGACGAGATCGACGACCACGGCGTCTTCATCGGCCAGGACGGCCGCTTCCTGGTCAACCCTTACGTCAACTATTACCGCCTCAACCAGCTCGACAGCTTCTACCGCTGCATCGACCCGGGCCTCGACCGCACCGCCTATTACAACTGCCTGACGGCGGGCGACGACGAGGAGGACCGCGGCAAGGGCCTCGGCGCCAGCCGGAACGGCGACGACGAGGGCGGCTATGGCGACGACAACGCCGATGGTGACGAGCCGATGGACGACCCGGCCGATGCCGGCGACGAACCCGAGGACGACGGCACCAGCGCCCGCTGACGTCTCCGGCATCCGACAAGCGAACCCGGCCGCCGCCCGCGGCCGGGTTTTTCGTTTGCTGGCACATCGCTGCCGCCGTCAGCCATCCGCGCTCCACCGTTGCCCCTGCGACATGCGCCCTGTGGAAACTGTATGCAACGGCGCTGTTGCTCTTGACCTTTTCCCCGTGCGCGTCTTCTCTTTGAAGGACGAGGCCGTTGGACGCCGAACCTTCCGCGGCGGGCCCGGTGGAACAGCGACAGCATGGGGGCGCGCCCTTGGACGGGGTAGCCGGGAAGATCGACACCGCGACGCGACCGGTGCCGCTGCTTGAGGCGCGTGGCATCGTCAAGCGCTTCGGCTCCGTCGTCGCCAACGACGCCGTCGACCTCACCATCCAGAGCGGCGAGATCCACGCCCTTCTCGGCGAGAACGGCGCCGGTAAGTCGACGCTCGTCAAGATCCTCTACGGTGCGTTGCAGCCGACCGCGGGCGAAATCCGCTGGAAGGGCGAGGCGGTGCACCTGACCGACCCGGCCCGTGCCCGCCGCATCGGCATCGGCATGGTGTTCCAGCATTTTTCCCTGTTCGACGCACTGACGGTCAACGAGAACATCGCCCTTGCGCTCGCCGGCACCAGTGCGGACGCGACGCTTTCAAGCCGCATCCGCGAGGTCTCGGCCGAATACGGCCTTGCCGTCGACCCGGGATCCGTCGTCGCCGACCTTTCCGTCGGCGTGCGCCAGCGCGTGGAGATCATCCGCTGCCTGCTGCAGGACCCCGAACTCATCATCATGGACGAGCCGACCTCGGTGCTGACGCCCCAGGAGGCCGACCAGCTCTTCGTCACGCTGGAGCGGCTCGTCGGCGAGGGCAGGTCGGTGCTCTATATCAGCCACCGCCTGGAAGAGGTGCAGCGGCTCTGCCACAACGCCACCATCCTGCGCCACGGCAAGGTGGTCGGCGCCTGCGATCCGCAGGAGGCCTCGGCCGCCCAGCTCGCCCGCATGATGGTCGGTGCCGACGTGCTGGAGCTTCAGACTGGCGCCGAACTCGACCGCGAGGCGCCGGTGCGCCTGCGCGTCCACGAGCTCTCCGTGCCGCCGCCCCATCCCTTTGCCGTCGCCATCGACCAGGTCTCGCTGGAGGTGCATGGCGGCGAGGTGGTGTCGATCGCCGGTGTCGCCGGCAACGGCCAGGACGAGCTGTTCGATGCGCTCTCCGGCGAGACGCCGGCGCGCGACAATGCGGCGATCGAGATCGACGGCATTCCCTGCGGTCGCCTCGGCGTCACCGCGCGGCGGCGCCTGCACGCCGCCTTCGTGCCGGAGGAGCGCCTCGGCCACGGCGCCGTGCCGCGCCTGAAGCTGTCGGAGAACGTGCTCTTGACCCGCCACGGCACCGGCGAGGGGCTGGTCCGCGGCGGTGTGCTCTCGCGCGGCGGCGCCAAGGGCGTCGTCGGCCGCGTCACGGAACTCTTTGACGTCAGGAAGGGCGACCCGGACCCGGAGGCGATGTCGCTTTCCGGCGGAAACCTGCAGAAATTTGTCGTCGGCCGCGAGATCGACCGCAAGCCGGGCGTCCTCGTCGTCTGCCAGCCGACCTGGGGCGTCGATGCGGGCGCTGCGAGCATCATCCGCCAGGCGCTCATCAACCTTGCCCGCGCCGGCTCGGCCGTCCTCGTCATCAGCCAGGACCTCGACGAGATCCTGGAGATTTCCGACCGCATTGCGGTGATCTCCAAGGGCCGCCTGTCGGCCCCGCAGCTCGCCCGCGGCATCACCCGCGAGGAGATCGGCCTCCTGATGGGCGGGGCCGGGGAACGCCAGGCCATGGCGATGGAGCTTGCCGATGCGCATTGAGCTCGTCCGCCGGCCGAACCGCTCCCGCGCCATGGCGGTGCTGTCGCCGCTGGTCGCGATCGCGCTAACCGTCATCGCCGGTTTCGTGATCTTCACTGCCGTCGGCGTCGACCCCTTCCGCGCCCTCTACATCTATTTCATCGAGCCGCTGACGGCGATGTGGTCGGTGGAGGCGCTGATCGTCAAGGCGGTGCCGATCGTCATCATCGCCGTCGGCCTGTCGCTCTGTTTCTATTCCAACACCTGGAACATCGGCGCGGAGGGCCAGCTCGTCGCCGGCGCCGTTGCCGGCTCGGCCCTGCCGATCCTGTTTCCCGATATCCAGGGCCCTTACGTGATGCCGCTGATGCTGATCCTCGGCATTGCCGGCGGCATGGCCTATGGTGCCATCCCTGCATTCCTGAAGACCCGCTTCGGCGCCAACGAGATCCTGACCAGCCTGATGCTGGTCTATGTCGCCCAGCTCATGGTCGACTGGCTCGCCCGCGGGCCCTGGCGCAATCCGGCAGGCCACAATTTCCCGGACAGTCGGCCCCTCGACGGCGACCAGATCCTGCCCGTCGTCTTCGGCGACAGCGTCCGGCTCAACGCCGTCTTTGCCATCGTCATCGCCGTCATCGCCTGGTTCGTGCTGCGCCGCACGATCACCGGCTTCCAGATCACCGTCCTTGGCCAGGCGCCGCGCGCCGGCGCCTTTGCCGGCTTCAGCCACAAGAAGATGGTGGTGCTGGCGTTCCTGATCTCCGGCGGCCTTGCCGGGCTCGCCGGCATCTGCGAGGTCGCCGGCCCGACCGGCATGCTGCGCACCTCCGTCTCGCCGGGCTACGGCTTCACCGCCATCATCGTCGCCTTCCTCGGCCGCCTCAATCCGATCGGCATCATCTTCGCCGGCCTCTTACTGGCGCTGTCCTACATGGGCGGCGAGGGGGTGCAGATCGAACTCGGCATGTCCGACCAGATCACCCGCGTCTTCCAGGGCATGCTGCTGTTCTTCGTCCTCGCCTGCGACACCTTCATCTTCTACCGCGTCCGCATTGCGCGCACGCCCGCCGCCGGCGCGGCCCGGACCGAGGGGGCCTGACGCCATGGAGATGTTCGAAGGCATCGTGCTCACCATCATCACGGCGGCAACGCCGCTCCTGTTCGCGGCCATCGGCGAACTGGTGACCGAGCGCTCCGGCGTCCTCAATCTCGGCGTCGAAGGCATGATGGCGGTCGGCGCCGTCTGCGGCTTTGCCGCCGCGCACCTCACCGACCAGCCGGTGGTCGCCATCGCCGCGGCCGCCGCCGCCGGCGCCCTGATGGCCGCGCTCTTCGGCGTCGTCACGCTGATCTTCGTCGGCAACCAGGTCGCCTCGGGCCTGGCGCTGACGCTGTTCGGCCTCGGCCTGTCGGCGCTGATCGGCAACGCCTATGTGGGCATTCCGGGCATCGGCCTGCCGAAGCTCGACATCCCGGTGCTGACAGACATCCCGCTGATCGGCCCGATCCTCTTCGGCGAGGACCCGCTCACCTATCTCGCCGTCCTGCTTGCCGTCGGCGTCTGGTGGTTCCTGTTCCACACCCGCGCCGGGCTGATCCTGCGCGCCGTCGGCGACAACCACGTCTCGGCCCATTCGCTCGGCTACAATGTCATCAAGGTGCGGTTCCTGGCGGTGATGTTCGGCGGCGCCTGCGCCGGGCTCGGCGGCGGCTACCTGTCGCTCGTCTACACGCCGCAATGGACCCAGAACATGACCGGCGGGCGCGGCTGGATCGCGCTGGCGCTGGTCGTCTTCGCGACCTGGCTGCCGTCGCGCATCGTCATCGGCGCGGTCCTCTTCGGCGCCGTCAGCATCCTGCAGCTCCACGCCCAGGCCTTCGGCGTCGGCATTCCCTCGCAGTTCCTGTCGATGCTGCCCTACCTGACCACCGTTGTCGTGCTCGTCATCATCTCGCGCGATCGCACGCTTTTGAGGGTGAATACGCCGGCCTGCCTCGGCCAGTCTTTCGTGCCCGATCGCTGAGCGCGGCCGGCACGCTCTTGTACGGACCCGTCTTATGACGCAAGTTTTACGCTCAAGAGGGGTTCACTGACGTCAAACCGGCGGGCGTTTTGTCTCGCCCGCCGCGAACAGGGAGATTTTTCATGCGCAAAAGCTTCGCTCTCGCCGGGGCCGTCCTCGCCCTCGGCATGATGGCCGGCGGCGCCAACGCCGCCGACAAGGTCAAGGCCTGCTTCGTCTATGTCGGGCCGCACAATGACGGCGGCTGGTCCCAGGGCCACGATACCGCCCGGCTCTATGCCGAGGAAAAGCTCGGCGACGCCGTCGAGACCGCCTACGTGGAGAGCATTCCGGAAGGCCCGGATTCCGAGCGCGCCATCGAGCGCTTCGCCCGCTCGGGCTGCAACATCATCTTCACCACGTCCTTCGGCTTCATGGACCCGACCATCAAGGTCGCCAAGAAATTCCCGGACGTGAAGTTCGAGCACGCCACCGGCTTCAAGACGGCGGAGAACGTCACCAGCTACAACGCCCGCTTCTATGAGGGCCGCTATATCATCGGCCAGATCGCGGCCAAGGTCTCCAAGAACGGCGTCGCCGGCTACATCGCCTCCTTCCCGATCCCGGAAGTGGTGATGGGCATCAACGCCTTCATGCTCGGCGCCCAGTCGGTCAATCCGGACTTCAAGATCAAGGTCGTCTGGGTCAACACCTGGTTCGATCCGGGCAAGGAGGGCGACGCCGCCAAAGCCCTGTTCGACCAGGGCGCCGACATCTCCGTCCAGCATACCGACTCGCCGGCTCCCCTGCAGATCGCCCAGGAGCGCGGCCTGCAGGGCTTCGGACAGGCCCACGACATGATCGAGTTCGCGCCGAAGGCCCAGCTGACGGCCATTGAGGACCATTGGGGCCCGTACTATGTCCGGCGCATCCAGGCGGTCATCGACGGCACCTGGGAATCCCAGGCGAGCTGGGAAGGCCTGAAGGACGGCCTCGTCGTCATGGCGCCCTACACCAACATGCCGGCGGAAGTCGCAGAAGAAGCGAAAGCCACCCAGGCGGCGATCGAATCCGGCGAGCTGCATCCCTTCAAGGGGCCGATCTTCAAGCAGGACGGGACTGAGGTCATCGGCGAGGGCGAGGCGCTGGACGACGGCACGCTCCTCGGCATGAACTGGTACGTCAAGGGCATCGACGACCAGCTTCCGAAGTAGGTCCGGCGGCTGTTCAAGGCCCTTCGACCTTCACGATGCATGCGCCGGCGCCCGATATCGGGGTGCCGGCGTTTTTTTGGAAATGCGTACCAATACCCCCTTGGCCGCGCCGGCGAATGGTTGCAAGATCGCCGGCACGAGAACGACCCTGGAACCCTTTCGTGACCGACGACCCGGACAGTAGACGTCCGCCGCAGACCGGCCGTGCGCGACAAGCCATGGAGCCCGTTGCGGCATGACCCCCGACATCGACGCGCGCTTCGACGACGAGATCGGATTCCTCAAAAGCCTGATCCGCATCCCGAGCAGCAATCCGCCGGGCAAATGCGCCAAGGCCTCCGAGGCGGTGGCCAAGCTCCTGGAAAAACAGGGCTTCGAGGTCGAGCGCCTGCCGGTGCCGAAGCCCTTCGTCCACCAGTACGGCATGCGCAGCACCGCCAACCTCCTGGTGCGCAAGACCTTCGGCGAGGGTACCGGACCGACCGTGGTGCTCCAGGCCCATGGCGATGCCGTGCCGCCCGGCGACGGCTGGTCTGAAGATCCCTTCGGCGGCCACAAGCGCGGCGGCGCCATCTACGGCCGCGGCGCGGCGGACGCCAAATGCGACATCGCCACCTACACGTTCGCGCTGCTCGCCCTCATCGATGCGGCCGGCGAGGGGCTCAACGGCGCGGTGGAACTGCACGTCACCTTCGACGGCGAGGTCGGTGGTGCGCTCGGGCCGTCCTGGATCCTAGGCCAGGGCCTCAGCAAGCCGGATTTCGCCATCTCGTCGGGCATCACCCATGTGGTGACGACGGCGCACAATGGCTGCCTGCACCTGGAGATCGTCATCCGCGGCATCCAGGCCCATGCGGCAATTCCGGAGACCGGCGTCGATGCGCTCGCCGCGACAACGCCGATCCTGACGGCCCTCTATGCGGAGCGCGACCGGCTTTCGGGCATCCGCAGCGCCGAGCCCGGCATCGGCACGGCCAAGCTGACGGTCGGCATGATCACCGGTGGCATCAGCTTCAACGTGGTGCCGGACCGGGTCGTGCTGCAACTCGACCGGCGGCTGATCCCGGAAGAGGACGGCGAGGCGGTCGAGGCCGGCCTCATCGAGCTCATCACCAAAGCGACGCCGGCGCTTGAGGGCATCGACGTGGAATGCCGGCGCAAGATGCTGGCCGAGCCGCTTTGTCCGGCGCTAGACACCCTGCCGCTCGCCCATCTGGTCCAGGAAAACGCCAGCGCGGTGCTCGGCGCCGACGTGCCGATCACCGGCGTGCCGCTCTATACCGACGCCCGCCACTATGCCGCTGCCGGCATCCCGACCGTGCTCTACGGGGCGGGACCGAAGGACATAAGCGAGATGAGCGCCCACAGCGCCGACGAGCACATCGCCCTCGACGACCTGCACGCAGCAACCGCCGTGGTGGCGCGCACGCTCGCCGACATTCTTTCGGGCACGCTGGCAACGGGCGAGGGGGCGTAGCTTCTTATTCCCCGCCCGTCACTTCCGTGACGATCTCTTCCAGGAGCGCGTTGATCTCGCCGAGGGCGGCTTCCGATTCTGGCGTCTCGGCGCCCGTCAGCCGGCGGAATCCGACAGTGACGGTTCCGGGCGCATCGCTGCGCTCGAAATAGAAGAGGGTGTAGGGGCAAAAGGCGATGTTCTGGGGATCGGCCTCCATCGCCTTTCGAGACAGCACCGCCGAGCAGAACTGCGTCATCTGGGCGTTGGCGTAGGGCGAGGCGTCCGCCCCCACATCGGCCTCGGTGCGCTTCAGCATCTCGCCGATCCGGCCAGTATAGTCGACCACATAGCCGCGATTGACGATGGCGTCGTTGACGTCGAAGGCGACGGTGTCGAAGTCGCTTGCGACCTCACGCACGAACAGCCCGGAAGCGGCATGCGCCGAAGGCGGCACGGCGAGCAGCAACAGGCCGAGCGCGGCGGCCGAAAAGCGCGAGAAAAGTCCCATGGCATCCTCCCGTCCGGCCCGTTTGCCGAGCCGTTATATTCAAAAAGATGCATGAGTGTGCGCCGGTTCGGTCGCCATGTCCAATGATTGCACGGAACGGTGCGTTGCAGGCCCGGTCGATCGGCACGCAATAGCACTGGCACAATTTCGCCTAAATCGCTAAGCTGCGGAAAGTATGAGCCGAATCTGATTCGGCCTGTGGTTGCGTCCCCGATATTTTCCGAAACGTGAGACCCGCTGGAGCGGACGCGATGGCCAATGCCTTTCAGTTCCCGTCAAGAACCTCGAATCTGAGCCTCATTCGCCAGGACCCGCCCGCGGTCGCTGCCGAAGCGCCAGCCGTGGAGGCCCGCGCCGTCGCAGAGGAGCCCGGTGCGCTCGCTGCCGTGCGCGAACTGAGCTCGCGCTTTGCCGCCTATGAAGAGAGCCTGGAAAAGCTGAAGCGGATCAACGAGGAAATGCGCCTGCGCCTGGCCGAGAGCCGGCAGGGCTAGTCCTCGTCGCTGTCCCCAACCTCGGTACCGCGCCTGAGCGCCAGTTCGACCGCCCGGTCGGCCTCAAGGCACGCCTGCTCGTAGACTTCCAGCACGGTGTCGCTGCGCAGCGCCTTGCCGTTCTCGAACGAGCGGATGCCGCCATGGACGATGTCCAGCACCAGCGCGCGGGCGATCTCCTTGGCGATTCGCGTCTCGTTGATGCCGAGCCTGTACGGGGTCTCGGCCTCGATCGTCGCCAGCCGCTCCGACATATCCCTGACGAACGCCGCCACCGGACCCTCGACAGCCGTCGCAGCAACGGCGATGAGCGTGTCGATCTCGTCGCTGCGGCCGGTCGAGGTGTCGTAATAGGTGGTGTTGTCGGACATTCTTTGGCTCAAAAAGGCAAATCGGACACGGCAAAAAACAGCAATCGTCTCTATGCCGGTCCATCGTGTCGTCACGATGGCGGCAGCAGAAGCGGTCACGATGTCGCCGCGGCGGGAAGGTCTCCGTATAGGCGGCATACGGGGACGAATTCAATATCAAAAAAGCCCGTTCGGCCGCTTTCCTGTCGCACCGTTGCAGCGCAGCCGGCGAAAATCAGAAATGTCATATAATCCAACGAATTAAAAAAGTTAGTTAGATGTATTCCAGTAAGCAGTGAGGAACGGTTGTGCGCCGGGCAATGCGGTCAGGAAAGCGACGATGCATTGCGGTCGGCGGCGGGGATTGCGGCCGCATGCGCTGCCCGTGAGATGTCCCGGTCGAGGGCGGAGAGCGCGTCCATCACCGTCCCTTTGAAGACCAGCGCGGTCTCGTCGGCGACGAGGTCGAATTCCAGCGGATAGAACAATGCCTCGACGAGCCCGTCGTCGTAGCCCCGTCGGATATGCGGCTCCAGGAGGTCGAAATAGGGCATGCCGGTGCCGGTGAAGACGATCTTGCGCGGATCGACGAGGGCGAACACCCGGGCAAGGCCGTGGCCGAGCGCCGTGCCGGCGTCACGGAAGGCAAGGAGCGCGGCGTCGTCGCCCGCGCGGGCCCTGGCCGCAAGGTCCGCCATTTCCTCCGCGCTCGGATTGATGAAGGCGGGGTTGGTCTTCGGATCGAGCCCGTTGGCCGTCCTCCAGATGGCGTAGTCGCCGGAATAGGCCTCGATGCAGCCGTGCCGGCCGCAGCGGCAGAGCGCACCCTCCGGCCGGTGGATGGTGTGGCCGAGTTCGGCCGCCGACGAGCGCCAGCCGGAGAAATTACGGCCGTTGAGATAGAGCCCCATGCCGACGCCGCAGCCGACCAGCACGACGACGAAGTCGCCGCTGTAACGGTCCGGCTCGCCCCAGTGCAGGCCTTCCACCATGGTCGCGCAGTCGTTGACGACGCTGGTCGGCACGCCGAGCCGGGCGCCGAGCGGCTCGGCAAGGTTGATGTCGCGCACGGTGGAGAAGGGGGTCCATAAGAGCCGCTGGCGTGAGGCATCGACGATGCCCTGCACGGCAACCACCTGGCGGCGGACGGCACCCAGCGGGATGTTCTCGGCCGCCAGCGCCGCCTCGATCTCGCCGGCAATCGCCTCCACGGTCTCGCGGGCACCGAGCCTTGCGCCGGCGATCGAGGTCTTGCGGCTGGCGACGGTGGCGCCGGAATAGTCGGCGACGACGACGCCGATCTCTTCCACGGAGGCGAGCACGCCGACGACCCGTGCGAAATCGGGATTGAGCTTCAGCCGCACCTGCGGCCGGCCGCGCGGCGTTCCCGCCGGCCGCTTGCCGCGCGCCTCGATGAGGGCGCCCTCGGCAATGAGGTCGCCGGTGATCGCCGAGATGGTCGCAGAAGAAAGCTGGGTGGAGGCGGCGAGCCAGGTGCGCGAGACGGATCCGTGGCGCCGGACCCGGTCGAGGATCAGGTGGCGGTTCTGGCGCCGGACGGTTTCGCTGTCGGCCTTGACGGTGCGGTAGGACATGGCTGGCGTATCGATCGAGCGTTTCCGAATTCGGCCGGGTTTTGGTCGGTTTCCCGGCTTTTTGTGCACCCGGTTCCGGCCCGGAGTTTCCGTTCCGGTCTTTTTGCCGGGGAGTGGTGTTTAGATGTTGACGCAAATTTGGAATTGCGTCACTCTTTTTCTCGGGTCTCGAAAAAAATAACGGCCCGTCATACAGAAATTCACGCAGCCTTCCGGCGAGACGTGATCAAAAATGGATTGGTGTTCGCCGGAACACCGGGAGGATCTCATGAAAAAGTTTGTTACCCTCATTGCGGGGGCCGCGATCGCCACGACCATGGCGACGGTGGCCCTGGCTGACGATCTCGTGGTCGGCGTGTCCTGGTCGAACTTCCAGGAAGAGCGCTGGAAGACCGACGAGGCGGCGATCAAGGAAGCCCTCGACGAGGCCGGTGCCAAATACATTTCGGCCGACGCCCAGTCGTCCGCCGCCAAGCAGCTCACCGACGTGGAGAGCCTGATCGCCAACGGCGCCAACGCGCTGATCATTCTCGCCCAGGACACCGACGCCATCGCCCCGGCCGTGCAGAAGGCCGTCAACGAAGGCATCCCGGTCGTCGGCTACGACCGCCTGATCGAGAACCCCGACGCCTTCTACATCACCTTCGACAACAAGGAAGTCGGCCGCATGCAGGCCCGCGAGGTCTTCAAGGTGCAGCCGGAAGGCAACTACGTCTTCATCAAGGGCAACGCCGCCGACCCGAACGCGGACTTCCTGTTCTCCGGCCAGATGGAAGTGCTGCAGGAAGCGCTCGACGCCGGCAAGATCAAGAATGTCGGCGAGGCCTATACCGATAGCTGGCTGCCCGCCAACGCCCAGCGCAACATGGAGCAGTTCCTGACCGCCAACAACAACAACGTCGACGCCGTCGTCGCCTCCAATGACGGCACCGCCGGCGGCGCCATCGCGGCGCTCGCCGCGCAGGGCATGGCCGGCTCCGTCCCGGTCTCCGGCCAGGACGGCGACCACGCGGCCCTCAACCGCATCGCGCTCGGCACCCAGACCGTGTCGGTCTGGAAGGACTCCCGCGAACTCGGCAAGGCGGCCGCCAAGATCGCCGTGGAAATGGCCAAGGGCACCAAGATGGCCGACGTCGAGGGTGCCGAAAAATTCTCCGGCGGCCCGAAAGGCATTGAAATGAATTCCATGTTCCTGGCGCCGATCCCGATCACCCGCGACAATCTCGACGTCGTCATCGACGCCGGCTGGGTGACCAAGGAAACCGTCTGCCAGGGCGTCAAGCCGGGCACCGTCGAGGTCTGCGACTGATCGCATAAGCCCTCAAAAGGGGCGACCCTTCTGACTGACATCAACCCAAGTCCGCGCCGGGCGTCCGGCGCGGACCTCCGAAGGGCAGCGACCATGTCATCGCACAACAACGCCGAAACCGCCGGTGCGACGGCCAGCCCCGGCACGGCACGGTCCCGGACCGGCAGTCCCGTCGCCCGCTTCTTCCAGGCGACCGAACTCGACACCCGCCTTCTCGGCATGATCGGCGCGCTGATCGTGTTGTGGATCGGCTTCGACATCGCCTCCGGCGGCGTGTTCCTGACCCCGCGTAACCTGTGGAACCTTTCCGTCCAGACCTCGTCCATCGCGGTCATGTCGACCGGCATGGTGCTGGTCATCGTCACCCGCAACATCGACCTGTCGGTCGGCTCCGTGCTCGGCTTCGTCGGTATGATCATGGGCGTCACCCAGGCGATCGAGCTGCCGCAATATCTCGGCTACGAGCACCCGGCGACCTGGGCCATCGCGCTCGCCGTCGGCGTCGTGCTCGGCGGCGCCATCGGCATGTTGCACGGCTATGTCATCGCCTATCTGGGCGTTCCGGCCTTCATCGTCACCCTCGGCGGTTTGCTCGCCTGGCGCGGCGCCGCCTGGTGGGTCACCTCGGGGCGCACGGTCGCGCCCATGGACGGCAACTTCAAACTCATGGGCGGCGGCGTCGACGGCGCCGTCGGGGCGACCGCGAGTTGGATCATCGGCATCGTCGCGTGCCTCGCCATCATCGCGCTCCTGCGCTACGGCCGCACCCAGCGCCAGCGCTTCAATTTCCCGCTCAGGCCGGTCTGGGCCGAACTGACCCTCGGCGCCATCGGCTGCGCGGTGGTGCTCGGCGCCGTCACCGTGGCCAATTCCTATCCCTGGCCGCGCCGCATCGCAGAGCGCTATGCCGAGGCCAACGGCATCCCGATCCCGGACGGCGGGCTCTTTATCTCGCACGGCCTTGCCGTGCCGGTGCTGGTCGCCCTCGGCGTCGGCGTCGTCATGACCTTCGTTGCCACGCGCACCAAGTTCGGCCGCTACGTCTTTGCCATCGGCGGCAACCCGGAGGCTGCGGAACTGGCCGGCATCAACACCCGCCGCATCACCATGTTCGTCTTCATGGTGATGGGCATGCTGTGCGCCATTGGCTCGGCCATCTCGACGGCCCGGCTTAACGCCGCGACCAACGCGCAGGGCACCCTCGACGAGCTCTACGTCATCGCCGCCACCGTCATCGGCGGCACCTCGCTCGCCGGCGGCGTCGGCACCATCGCCGGCGCTATGCTCGGCGCCGTGGTCATGCAGTCGCTGCAGTCCGGCATGGTGCTGATGGGCATCGACTCGCCACTGCAGAACATCGTCGTCGGCATCGTTCTCGTCATCGCCGTCTGGGTCGACACCATGTACCGCAAGCGGACGTGACAGGAAGGAATTCCGCCATGCAGGGATCGAACACGCCCCTCATCGAAATGATCGACATGTGCAAGTCGTTCGGCGGCGTCCACGCCGTCGACCACGTCTCGGTCGACCTCTATCCGGGCGAGGTCATGGGCATCCTTGGCCACAACGGCGCCGGCAAGACCGTGCTGATCAAGATGCTGTCCGGCGCCATCCGCCGCGACAGCGGCACCATCAAGGTCAATGGCGAGGTCGCCAACATCAACAATCCGCGCGACGCCAAGCACTACGGCATCGAGACCATCTACCAGACCCTGGCGCTCGCCGATAACCAGGACGCGCCGGCCAACCTCTTCCTCGGCCGCGAGCTGATGACCGGCTGGGGCACGCTCGACGACGTCGCCATGGAGGCCGAG
Source organism: Rhodobium gokarnense (assembly GCF_025961475.1). NCBI lineage: Bacteria > Pseudomonadati > Pseudomonadota > Alphaproteobacteria > Hyphomicrobiales > Rhodobiaceae > Rhodobium > Rhodobium gokarnense. The sequence continues at coordinate 126,479 of NZ_JAOQNS010000014.1, forward strand.
ACCCGCAAGGTGATGAACCGGCTGAACCCGAACTTCGCCAAGTTCAAGGCACCGGTGAAGGCGCTCTCCGGCGGCCAGCGCCAGTCGGTGGCGATCGCCCGCGCGATCTACTTCAACGCCAAGGCCCTGATCATGGACGAGCCGACCGCGGCGCTCGGCCCCCAGGAGACCAAGCAGGTGGCGGACCTGACGATCCAGCTCAAGAAGGAAGGGATCGGCATCTTCCTGATCAGCCACGACCTGCACGACGTCTTCGACCTCGCCGACCGCGTCAGCGTCATCAAGAACGGCCGCCTCGTCGGCACCGCCCGCACCAGCGAGGTCACCAAGGACGAGGTGCTCGGCATGATCATCCTCGGCAAATGCCCGGCCGCGGCAACGCCCGGCCCCGGCGCGCTGGAACGCGACGCGGCCTGAGTGCCGCCATAACGACAAGAACGACCCGACCGGCGCGGCCCTCCCGCCGCGCCGCCCAACCAAAGGAAAAAAACGTGTATCTCGGCATCGATATCGGCACCTCTTCCGTGAAGACGGTGCTGATCGACGCCGGCCAGACCGTTCTGGCCAGCGCCACCTCCGATCTCACCGTCTCAAGGCCCCAGTCCGGCTGGTCGGAACAGACCCCCGACGACTGGTGGCGGGCAACGCTTGCGACCATCGACAGCATCGCAAAGAGCCATCCCAAGGAACTGTCGGCCGTTGCCGGCATCGGCCTTTCGGGCCAGATGCATGGCGCGACGCTGCTCGATGTCGAAGACAACGTGCTCAGGCCCGCGATCCTCTGGAACGACGGCCGCTCGGCGGCCGAGTGCCGCGAGCTGGAAGAGCGCTGCCCGAGCCTTCGCGCGATCGCCGGCAACATCGCCATGCCGGGCTTCACCGCACCGAAGATCGAATGGGTGCGAAAGCACGAGCCGGAGGTCTACGGCAAGATCGCCAAGGTGCTGCTGCCCAAGGACTATGTCCGGCTGCAGCTCGCCGGCGTGTATGCATCCGACATGTCGGACGCGGCCGGAACCCTCTGGCTCGACGTCGCCGGCCGCTGCTGGTCGGACGAGCTTCTCGACGCTACGGGCCTCGATGAGAGCCAGATGCCGACGCTTGCCGAAGGCACCGAACCGACCGGCGGCTTGCGCGACGAATTGCGCGAGCGCTGGGGGATCACGGGTGAGGTGGTGATCGCCGGTGGCGGCGGCGACAACGCGGCGTCCGCCTGCGGCATGGGCACCATTACGCCGGGAAGCGCTTTCCTTTCCCTCGGCACCTCCGGCGTCCTCTTCGTCTCCAACGCCAGCTTCGCGCCCAACACCGACGGTGCTGTCCACGCCTTCTGCCATGCCGTGCCGGATACCTGGCACCAGATGGGCGTCATCCTTTCCGCGACCGACAGCCTCAACTGGCTGGCAACGCTGACCGGCCGCTCGGCGCCGGAATTGACCGCGGAAGCGGGCATGGACGTCGAGGCCCCGTCGCCGGTCGTCTTCCTTCCCTATCTCTCCGGCGAGCGCACGCCCCACAACGATGCGGACGCCCGCGGCGTCTTCGTCGGCATCGACCATTCCTGCGACCGGGCCGTGATGACCCGGGCGGTGATGGAGGGCGTCGGCTATGCGTTCCGGGACTGCCTCAGGGTCCTCAACGCAGCCGGCACGGACATCTCGAGCGCGCTTGCCGTCGGCGGCGGTGCCCGCTCGGCCCTGTGGCTGAAGATCGCCGCGTCGATCCTGAACCGGCCGCTGGAAATCCCCCATGGCGGCGAGACCGGGGCGGCCTTCGGCGCCGCCCGTCTGGGCCTCGTCGCCGCCACCGGCGCGGACCCCACGGAGGTCTGCACCAAACCCGATATCGAGGCGGTCGTTGAGCCCGATGCGGCCCTTGCCGCCCGCTACGACGACGGCTACGGGCGCTACCGCGCGCTCTATCCGGCAATCAAGGAGGTCATGAGCAAATGAGCGATTTCTTCAAGGGCATCGAACCGGTCCGCTATCAGGGGCCGGACAGCACTGACCCGCTGGCGTTCCGGTTCTACGATCCGGACCGCGAGGTGCTCGGCAAGCGCATGGAAGACCAACTGCGCATGGCCGTGTGCTACTGGCACTCCTTCTGCTGGCCGGGCGGCGACCCGTTCGGCGGCCAGACCTTCGACCGGCCCTGGTTCGGCGATGCCATGAAGGACGCCAAGCTGAAGGCCGACGTCGCCTTCGAGCTGTTCGACCTCCTCGGCGCCCCGTTCTTCACCTTCCACGACCGCGACATCGCGCCGGAAGGCGACAGCCTTGCGGAGTCCAACCGCAATGTGCGCGAGATCGCCGACTATTTCGCCAGCAAGATGGAGACGTCGAAAACCCGGCTGCTCTGGGGCACGGCGAACCTCTTCTCCAACAAGCGCTACATGGCCGGCGCCGCCACCAACCCGGACCCGGACGTCTTTGCCTATGCGGCGGGGCAGGTGAAGAACTGCCTTGAGGTCACCAAGGACCTCGGCGGCGCCAACTACGTGCTGTGGGGCGGCCGCGAGGGCTACGAGACGCTCCTCAACACCGACATCAAACGCGAACTCGACCAGCTCGGCCGCTTCCTGTCCCTGGTCGTGGAGCACAAGCACAAGATCGGCTTCGACGGCACCATCCTGATCGAGCCGAAGCCCCAGGAGCCGACGCGCCACCAGTACGATTTCGACGTCTCGGCCGTGTTCGCCTTCCTGCAGCGCTATGGCCTTGAAAAGGAAGTGAAGGTCAACATCGAGGTCGGCCACGCCGTCCTTGCCGGCCATTCCTTCGAGGACGAGATCTGCGCGGCCCAGGCCTACGGCATCTTCGGTTCGGTCGACGCCAACCGCAACGACTACCAGTCCGGCTGGGACACCGACCAGTTCCCCAACAACGTGCCGGAACTGGCGCTCGCCATCTATTACATCCTGAAGGGCGGCGGCTTTGCCACCGGTGGCTTCAACTTCGACGCCAAGCTCAGGCGCCAGTCCCTCGACCCGGTCGACCTGGTGCACGGCCATGCCGGCGGCATGGACATCTGCGCCCGCGCCCTCCTGGCCGCCGCCGCAATGCTCGAAGACGGCTCCCTTGCCAGCTTTGTCGACGACCGCTATGCCGGCTGGGAGACGCCGGAGGCAAAGGCGATGCTGTCCGGCAAGCGCAGCCTTGCCGATATCGCCGAGCGGGTGGAGCGGGAAGGGCTCGATCCCAAGCCGCGCTCCGGCCGGCAGGAATTCCTGGAAAACCTCGTCAACCGCTTCGTCTGACCAGGGCAAAGCGAAAGGACCCCCGGATGACGATCGAGACATTTGGCAAAACGGCATCCGGGGAAGACGTCGAGGTCATCACGCTCGCCGGCGGCGGGCTCACCGTGAAGCTGCTCACCCTCGGCGCCCTGGTGCACGACATCCGGATGGACGGCATCGCCCATCCGCTGGTGCTCGGCATGAACAGTGTGGCGGAGTATGAGGCCCATGCCCGCCATTTCGGGGTCCTCGCCGGGCGCTTCGCCAACCGCATCGGCGGCGGACGCTTCAGGCTCGACGGCATCGACTACCAGCTCGACCGCAACGAGAACGGCGTCACCCACCTCCATGGCGGCAGCGCCGGCTTTTCCGACGAGGTCTGGGAGATCGTCGATGCCGACGAGGATTGGGCAACGCTCACCCTGATTTCGCCGCGCGGTGCTGCGGGCTATCCGGGAAGGGTCGAGGTCATCGTGGTCTATCGCCTCAACCCCGGCGGCGTGCTGGATCTCGATATCGTCGCGACGAGCGATGCCCCGACGCTGATGAACGTGACCACCCACAGCTATTTCAACCTCGACGGCACGGACACCATCGACGGCCACAGGCTCGAGATTGCCGCGGAAAGCTACACGCCCGTCGACGACAAGATGGTGCCGACGGGCGAGGTGGCGCCGGTAGCCGGCACCCCTTACGATTTCCGGCAGGCGAGGGCGCTCGCGGGCACCCGCCTCGACACCAATTTCTGCCTTGCCGACGCGCGCCGGAAGGACCCGCAATTTGCCGCCAAGGTCACGGCCGGCGAGCTTGCCATGTCCGTCATGACCACCGAGCCGGGGCTTCAGGTCTATACCGGCGAGGGGGTCGGCCCGCCGGTGCCGGGCCTCGACGGCCGGCGCTACGGCCCGCGCGGCGGCTTATGTCTTGAGCCGCAGGTCTGGCCCGATGCGCCGAACCATGAAGGCTTTCCGTCCGCGGTGCTGCGCCCCGGATCGGTCTATCGGCACATCACACAATACGTGTTCGAAAAGGTCTGAGTCTCGGACTGTCCGATTATCGCCGTCGCGGCTGCAGCGCGGCGACGAGGCCGAGGAGCGAGCCCTCCATCAGCCAGGCGAGCCCGAGCCTTGCGCCGAGCGCGATCGAGATCATCACCACCGGCGCGGTGATCGAAAGCGTGGCGACGGCCGACAGGCCCTGGCCGATCGTGCAGCCCATGGCGAGCACGCCGCCGGTCCCCATGAAGAACGCACCGACCAGGTGCCGGCGCAGCTCGCGCGCGTCGTCGCAAGCCTCCCAGCGGAAGTCGCGGGCGCGGATCGCGCCGCCGAAGGCCCCGGCGATGACGCCGAGGACGGCGCCGATGCCGAAATCGATCGTCGCGCCCGAAAAGGTCATCACATAGACGATGGTGTTGCCGAGCGGGCGCACGAAGGAGAACGATTCAACGCGCTGCGGATCGAACGGATCGGCGATGAGCCAGCCGGTGGCGACCCAGCCGAAGCCGACGGCGGCCCCGACCGCAAGTCCGGCGACGACGAGCCGCCAGGTCGCCCGGAAGAAGGCATCCTTGAGGGCCCAGACGGCAAGGCCGAGCGCGATCGCATAGCCCCAGAACGGCCCGGTATCGAGGCCGAACGTGGTGTCGAGGATGGTGTTGAGGCTGGCGCCGCCGATCGGGCCGAGGTCGATGACGGCAAGGTCGAGGACGTTCTCGCGGAACATGCCGGTGATGCCGGCCATGGCGGTGTAGGCCGAGACGCCGATGACGAGGAAGACGACGATGGCGCGAAGGTCGCCGCCGCCGATCCTGGCGAGCGTGCCGAAGCCGCAGGTGCCGACGAGCGCCATGCCGGCGCCGAAGAGAAGCCCGCCGAGGATCGCGCTCAGCCACGGAAAGGTGGTGTGGTGGTAGATGGAATGGGAGAGGTCGATCAGCCCGCCCGCCGCCGCCGTCTGGGTGACGGCGAGGGCGACCGCGATCGCCAGGGCCCAGGCGCGCAGGCGGCGCAGATCGCCCGCGAAAAACGCGTCTTCCAGCGCCTGCAAAGTGCAGAAACGGCCCACTCGGGCCGCGTATCCCATGACCGCACCGCCGGCAAAGCCGCACAGCGCGCCGGCCACGGGCGCGGCGAGTCCTTCCATCGACGTTTCCTGACCCTAAGGGTTTTTGTTTTCCCTATCGAGCATCGGAATTGTCTAAAGTACAAGAGGCAAGGTGAGATTTGATCGCGGGCGAAGGTCTGTTTTTTGCGCGAATAGGGCCGCAAAGGGCCGGGCCTCTAGCTGGGAGGGGCTATTGGCCCGGGCGGCAATCCGGCCGGCAGAAGACGTCGTAGATGGCGTCGATCACCCGGTGCACGTCCTTGTTTTCAATGCTGTAATAGATCGTCTTGCCTTCCCGGCGGGTCGACACCAGACGGTCCATGCGCAGCCGTGCGAGCTGCTGCGAGACGGTCGGCTGCCTCAGCGCCAGCATCGATTCCAGTTCGGTGACGGATTTTTCGCCCTCGGCCAGAATGCACAGGATCAACAGCCGGCTTTCGTGGGAAAGCGCTTTCAGGAAGTCGCTCGCTTCCTTGGCGTTGTCGACGATGCGTTCCAGCTCCGGCGAATACACCAATTCCTGAACGCTGGGTACGGTCAAATCACTTCTCCTCTTGCCCCGTCATCCGCGGCGCAACGGACTCACATTCGCTTTCATACAATGCGAAATCTCAACAGTCCGCCAATTGAGCGTTGTGAATACGATCGGGCTTCGCGGCAGCCTTCGCTGAAACGTGCCGGATACCCCACGGTTCCGGCAGACGGACAGCATTGCTGACCTTACCCCACTCCGCCGCAGCCGTGAAGTCGCGCCCCGGCGCGGCGCCGGATCGCGCCGGCCCTGCTGCGGCCAGTGGTCGCCCGGAAAAAGCGCCGCCTCGGCCGGGCGCCGCCGGGTTTGCCGGCAAAAACCCCGATTGCCGGGGCTTTTCCAGCTTGGCGATCAGCTCCGACAGCATGAACCAGAAGAACTCTTCACCCGGATAGCCGCGAATCCGCCCGATTTCTTTGCCGTCTTCGACAAGCACGAAAGTTGGTGTAAAGGTCTCAAGCCGGATGCCCGCCAGATCGCCCGGCAGCGGCTGGTGGATATCGATTCGGCGAAGCGGCGCGCGCCGGCCCTCCGCGGTCTTCGGATAGACCGGCGCGATCTCCGCGTCGAACCGTTCGCACCAGGGGCAGCCGTCGCGCTCCAGGACGAGGAGTTCGGCCGCGCCGGCCGGCCCTGCAAAGAGCACGAGACCGGCCGCGAAACCGAAGAGGCAACGCCTGAGGAGCATGAAGCGCGCGAGCATGGGACCCCATCACGATGGTGCGAGTTTGCCGATCCCCGGCTTCCCGCATCGGGTTTTATGATATATGCGCTTCTTGGAATGCGAAATCGAAATGTCACCGGCGCGTCAATTCGGCCGGTTTTTGGGGGGAAGTGAGCGGCCATGGGATTTGACGTAACCTATCTCGGCGCCTTCGTCGGCGGCCTCATCGCCTTCGTGTCGCCCTGCGTGCTGCCGATCGTGCCGCTCTATCTGTGCTACGTCGCCGGCGTCTCGCTCGACGAGCTGACCAGCGAGGACGACATCGCCGTCTCGCGGCGCAAGGTAATGACCTCGGTCATCCTGTTCGTCCTCGGCTTTTCGACGATCTTCACCCTGATGGGGGCGACGGCGACGGCGCTCGGCCAGATGGTGCAGGCCTACCGGAGCTGGTTCGAGATCGCGGCCGGCGTCATCATCGTCGTCATGGGCCTCCATTTCCTCGGCCTGTTCCGGATCGGGTTCCTCTCCCGCGAGGCGCGGCTCAACGTCAACACGGGGCAGGCGACCTATATCGGCGCCTATCTCATCGGCCTTGCCTTCGGCTTTGCCTGGTCGCCCTGCGTCGGCCCGGTGCTGGCCACCATCCTGTCGCTCGCCGCCGACCGCAGCGCGGTCTGGGAGGGCGTCATCATGCTGGCGCTGTTCTCCGCCGGCCTCGGCATCCCGTTCATCCTCGCCGGCTTCTTCACCGACCGCTTCCTCGGCCTGATGAAGGGCCTGCGGCGCTATATGGGCGCCATCGAAAAGGTCGTCGGCGTCTTCCTCATCTGCGTCGGCGTCCTGTTCCTGACCGGCGACTTCTTCATGTGGAGCGCCCAGGCCGGCGCCTGGATGCTCGACACTTTCCCGGGCATGCAGAGGTTCGAGGAGAACATGCTGGACCTCCTCGGCAGCGGCCGGCAGGGCGCGTAATCCGCCGGCAGCAGGCGAGGGAGGGCGGACGCCCTCAGCCGAAGCGGTAGAACATCAGCCGGTCGAGGGACCTCAGCTCGATGAGAAGCCGGTAGAGGAGGCCGTCGTCCCTGGCGCCGATGGCCTCTGGAATGCGCGCCGAACTGGCGATCGCCCCGTCGACGAGCCGGCGGAACTCCGGATCGGCCTTGGTCTCGTCGATGGCCAGGGAATCGCACCGCTGCAGCGTCGCCCCGTAGACCGCCGCCTTGCCGACCGCATCGGCCCGCCCGTCCCAATCGTCGTGCGCGGGCGGTTTGCCCTTATAGGCGAAGAGCCCGTCCATCGCCGTCGAGGCCTCAAAGAGGCAGTCGGGGAGGGTATGGATGCGGCTCTCGGCCCGGAACCGGACCATCGCGCCGCGCAAGGGGAGTAAGAGGTCGCGGGCCGCGTCCGGCTTTCCCGCATCGATCTGCGCCAGCGCCCCGTCGATGGTCGGGCCGGTGTCCGACATCACCGAATCGTAAAGGGAATTGCCGTCGAAGCCGTCCGGCGGCGACGCACCGTATTCCTCCACCACCGACTTCCAGCCGTCGGCCATGGACTCTAGCTCGATAGCCGCCAGATCCGTGTTGCCGGTGCGCAGATAGCTGACCGCTTCACGATAATGTGCGAACGCCCCGTCGATGGCCGTGAGCAGCGATGCGGTTTCCCCCGCGGCGGCTCCGGCCGGCACCAGAAGCACAAAAATCGCTCCGTAAAGGATTGATTTGAGCATTATTTTTCCTCCCCTTGCGCCCCCTGCCGAAATCGGGGCTTGCGATATCTTCCAGAATAAATAACAATTTTCGAATATGAAATGGCGTCGCGCTTCGGTCGGTGAAAGGATCGGAAGGCGGCCAACAACAACAAGAACGTGAGGGGAAATGTCCGGGGTCACCCGCCGCGCCGCGCTCGCCGGCGCAGCCGCGCTTTCTTTGGTCGGGATGGACGGGATCGCACCGCGCAAGGCGCGTGCGGAGGGTCCGGTGCTGACCGAGGACGGACTCTACCGCCAGCCCTGGTTCCTCGACAGCTTCCTGGAGCTGGGCGACGACCTGACGACGGCGGCCGGCGCCGGCAAGCGGTTCGCCGTGATGTGGGAGCTGAAGGGCTGCCCCTATTGCAGGGAAACCCATTTCGTCAATTTCGCCGACCCGGAGATCGACGGCTACATCCGCGAAAATTTCGACATCCTGCAGCTCAATATCATCGGCTCGCGCATCGTCACCGACTTCGACGGCGAGGAGCTGTCGGAAAAGGCGCTGGCCCGCAAATACCAGGTCCGCTTCACCCCGACCTTCCAGTTCTTTCCGGCATCCGCCGAGGGGCTGGCGGACAAGCCGGCGATGGAGCGCGAGGTCACAAGGGCGCCGGGCTACCTGAAGCCGCGCTATTTCCTGGCGATGTTCCGTTACGTCAAGGAAGCCGCCTACGAGACCGAATCCTTCCGCGCCTTCGCAAGGAGGGTGAACTGACGCCGCACGCATGACCCGACAAGAGGCGGCACACCGCGCCAAAAGCGGCGGCCGCCGACGGGCTCCCGGCAGATGCCGACCGGGTCCGACGACAACCGGCCTTGAGGCCGGAGCGACAACAAGGGGAAGAGGAAGAAACGCCCATGTGGAAACGTCTGAAGTGCCTGGCACCGGCCGTGCTCCTGGTGCTCGGCGCCGGTACGGCGAGCGCCGACAACTCCAAGAGCTACGAGATCGTCGATGGCGGCATTCCGGTCTCGCTGACCGGCAAGCCGGGCGATCCGGCCGCCGGCGAAGAGGCGATGCTCAACCGCAAGCTCGGCAATTGCCTCGCCTGCCACGCCGTCACCAAACTGAAGAGCCATCCGTTCCACGGCGAGATCGGCCCTGCGCTCGACGGCGTCGCCGACCGGTATTCCGAGGCCCAACTTCGCCTCATCCTGGTCAACGCCAAGAAGGTCTTCGACAACACCATGATGCCGGCCTTCTACAAGTCCGAAGGCTTCAACCGGGTGATGGATTCCTTCGCCGGCAAGTCGATCCTGACCGCCAAAGAGGTAGAGGACGTGCTCGCCTACCTCGCGACCTTCAAGGAACAGTGATCGGGCCTGGCCCGATCAATCGACAGACGTCAACCGACACACCAAGGGATCAAGACACGATGAAACTGACACGACGCGAAGCCCTTCTGGTCGCCGCCGGCGGCGCCGTCGCGCTGACGGCCGGCAGCCTCGGATTGCCGGCCTTCGCCGCCGAGGGCGAAGCCCAGAAGCTGATCGACGAGTTCACCGGCGGCGCAACGCCCGAGGCTGGCAAGATCAGCCTGTCCGCGCCGGAAATCGCGGAAAACGGCAACACCGTTCCCGTTGGCTTTGAGATCGACAGCCCGATGACGGCGGACGATCACATCGAGACGGTGATGCTGCTTGCGCCGGCCAATCCGCGGCCGGGGGTTGCCACCTTCCACTTCACGGAGCTCTCCGGCAAGGCGGCGGCCTCGACCCGCATGCGGCTCGCCAAGACGCAGGACCTTGTGGCCGTGGCAAAAACCAGCAAGGGCGCGTTCTACATGGATACCAAGCCCGTGAAAGTGACCATCGGCGGCTGCGGCGGCTGAGCCAAAGCAATAACGATCTCAAAGAGTTCAGGAGAGAAAAATGGCGACGTCGAAACCGCGCGTCAAAGTGCCGAAAAAGGCTAAGGCCGGTGAGGTGATCACCATCAAGACGCTGATCAGCCACACCATGGAATCCGGTCAGCGCAAGGGCAAGGACGGCAAGCCGATCCCGCGCAAGATCATCAACACCTTCACCTGCGAGTTCAACGGCCAGAAGGTCTTCGAGACCAATCTGGAGCCGGCGATCTCGGCCAATCCCTATTTCGAATTCAACATGAAGGTGCCGGAGTCCGGGACGTTCGTCTTCACCTGGGTCGACGACGACGGCTCGGTCTACACCAAGGAAGCGGAGATCGCCGTCGAATAGCGGCACGAAAAGCAGACCAAGAGACACAAGGTGCGCGCGGCACCGGCGACACAAGTCGCTCCGGGGACAACAAAAACGCCGCGCGCCGGGGAAGGAGGAAACGCAAAATGGCCTTCACGACAACCGTGAAAAGGTCGGCGGTGGGCGGTGTCGCGCTGGCGCTCGCCGGTCTCGGCATCTCCGCGTCGCTGGCCCAGGACGAGGACGGCGGCCGCACCAACCTGCCGAGCATCGAGGGCGAGAAGCTGTTGACCCGGCTGAAATCGCCCCAAGGACACCCGCTGAAATGGGTCGTCTCCGGCTTTGAGTTCCGCACCCGCGACACCCAGGCGCTTCAACTCGACGACTTCACCAATCCGAGCTTCCTGTGGGTGGAGCAGGGTCAGGATCTTTGGTCGACCGCCGACGGCGAGGCCGGCAAGTCCTGCGAGTCCTGCCATGGCGACGTCGAGGACTCCATGAAGGGCGTGCGCGCCAAGATGCCGAAATGGAGCACGGAGAAGAACCGCCCGATGCCGCTGGAGGACAAGATCAACCAGTGCCGCAAGGAGCGCATGGGGGCCGAGCCGTGGAAGTGGGAGTCCGACCAGATGCTCGGCATGACCGCGCTCATCGGCCTGCAGTCCCGCGGCATGCCGGTCAACGTCAACCTGGAGGCCGGCGACATGATGGCCTGGTGGGAGCGCGGCCAGAAGCTCTACTACACCCGCATGGGCCAGCTCGATCTCGCCTGCGCCAACTGCCACGAGGACAATTTCGGCAAGTACATCCGCGCCGACCTCCTCAGCCAGGGCCAGACCAACGGCTTTCCGACCTACCGGCTGAAATGGCAGAAGCTCGGCTCGCTGCACCGCCGCTTCAAGGGCTGCATGGATCAGGTCCGGGCCAAGGCCTACAAGCGCGGCTCCGACGAGTTCGTCGCCCTTGAGGTCTACACCGCCTGGCGCGGCTCGGGCCTTTCGGTCGAGACGCCGGCCGTCCGCCAGTAGCGCCGGACCGATACCGGCGGCCCGGTGTTTCCGGGCCGCCCCCATGAATTCAACGACAATGGGCCAGAGGTCCGGCGGCAACGCGTCGCCGGGTCGACGGAAAGGTGTCGGCCGGCTGGCCGGGGCCGGTACGAAGGCTTTGGAAAAATGCTGATCGATACGACGCGACGGGAATTCCTGCAGATCGCCCTGGCCACCGCCGCAATCGCCGGCACCGGCAGCCTTGCCGGCTGGACGCGGGCGATGGCCCAGCAGGCAATGACCGAGGACGATTTGCTGGCCTTCGAGCCCCTCGGCAACGTCACGCTCGCCCACATCACCGACATGCACGCCCAGATGAAGCCGGTCTATTTCCGCGAGCCGTCGGTCAATATCGGCGTCGGCGAGGTTGCCGGCCTGCCGCCGCACATCACCGGCAAGGATTTTTTGACCGCCTTCGGCATCGAGCCGGGCTCGGCCGCCGCCTACGCCCTGACATCGGTCGATTTTTCCGCGCTCGCCCGCACCTATGGCCGCATGGGCGGTCTCGACCGCGTCGCCACCATCCTGAAGAGGATCCGCGCCGAACGCGCCGACAACACGCTGTTCCTGGACGGCGGCGACACCTGGCAGGGCAGCTACACGGCGTACCAGACCAGGGGCGCCGACATGGTCGAGCTGATGAACGCGCTGAAGCCGGACGCCATGACCGGCCACTGGGAATTCACCCTCGGTCAGGACCGGGTCGAGGAGATCGTCGAAGGCCTGCCGTTCCCGTTCCTCTGCGGCAATGTCCGCGACACGGAGTGGGAGGAGCCGGCCTTTGAGTCCACCGCCTATTTCGAGCGCGGCGGCGTCAAGGTCGCCGTCATCGGCCAGGCCTTTCCCTATACGCCCGTCGCCAATCCGCGCTGGATGTTCCCCAAATGGTCATTCGGGATCCGAGAGGAGGACGTCCAGGCCCATGTGGAGGCGGCACGCGGCGAGGGGGCGGGCCTCGTCGTGCTCCTCTCCCACAACGGCTTCGACGTCGACCGCAAGCTCGCGTCCCGCGTCGAAGGCATCGACGTCATCCTCACCGGCCACACCCACGACGCTCTGCCGGAGGTGGTCAAGGTCGGCAGGACGCTGCTGGTCGCCACCGGCTCCAACGGCAAGTTCGTCTCGCGCCTTGACCTCGATGTCGGCGCGGACGGCGTCAAGGATTTCCGCTACCGGCTGATCCCAGTCTTTTCCGACGTCATTGCGCCGGACGCCGAGACCGCCGCCCTCATCGACAAGCTGCGCGCCCCCTACGCCGAGGAGCTTTCCCGCGTCGTCGGCAGCACGGAGTCGCTGCTCTATCGCCGAGGCAATTTCAACGGCACCTTCGACGACCTCATCTGTGATGCGCTGCTGTCGGAGCGTGACGCGGAGATCGCGCTGTCACCGGGGTTTAGGTGGGGCACCTCGCTGATCCCCGGCCAGGACATCACGGTGGAGGACATCCACACCCAGACCTCCATGACCTATCCGGAAGCATACCGCAGCGAGATGACAGGACAGCTCCTGAAAGACATCCTGGAGGACGTCGCCGACAACCTCTTCAACGTCGATCCCTATTACCAGCAGGGCGGCGACATGGTCCGCGTCGGCGGCCTCGGCTACACCATCGACCCGACGGCGACGATGGGCAGCCGCATCACGGCAATGACCCATCTGAAGTCCGGCGAGCCCATCGATCCAGCAAAATCCTACGTGGTCGCCGGCTGGGCCAGCGTCAACGAGGGCACCGAAGGCCCGCCGGTCTGGGACGTCGTCGAGGCCCATATAAACGCGCAAGGAACGGTCAGCGTTACGCCGCACGACGCAGTCAAGGTCGTCGGGATTTGAGTTGGGATCGGCCGCCCGGCCGACGAGGCGGCGGCCTTGCTCTTCGTAGGGCTCGCTCTCATGCATCATTGCCGGGCTTTGCCATGCAGCCCATAGAGCGTTCGATTCCAATCAGTCGGGCCGGCACTTGCTGCAAGTCCGCCTGGATTGCTTCGCTGCGCTCGCAATGACGGATTCTCTCGTGTTTTCAACGTCATCAACACAGTTATGTCTTTGGTTGGATTTGATCGCGGATTCTGGCGTTTATGATTGTGATGAGCTTTCTTGCGATGGCGATGAGGGCGAC
>NZ_JAOQNS010000015.1 GCF_025961475.1 Rhodobium gokarnense
ATCGTCCGGTCATAGCTGTTGTCGCGCATGGGTCGCTCCTTTCCGCGATCCCATCACCGAATATCTGAACTCGCACAATTGCGAGTGAGCGAAGCGAGCGCGGCAATCCAGGGGCCGCACGCTCGGAGCAAGCGGCTCAGGATCGCCGCGTCGGCCTGTCCAGGCTCGCGTCACGCGCCGCTCCCCGTCCTTCGGACCCTCGCGATGACGAGACTCTTCGCCCGGTTCCACTTGCAAGCGCCCCGCCCTGCAATCCGCCGCGACTGCCGTCAGACCGCGTTGACGACCTTTTCCATCTTGTCGCGGACGATGCGGGCGACCTCGCCGACTTCGGCGGAATCGATCATGCTCATGGCCGCAGCCGGGTCCATGGCGGAAATCTCGATGCCCTCGGAGCCCTTGTCCTGGACGACGACGTTGCAGGGCAAAAGGACGCCGAGCTTGTCCTCGGCGGTAAGCGCGCGATGGGCAAGCGGCGGGTTGCAGGCGCCGAGGATGAGGTACGGCCGGAAGTCGGCGTCGAGCTTCTTCTTCAGCGTCGCCTTGACGTCGATCTCGGTCAGCACCCCGAAGCCTTCCTTGGAAAGCTCCTCGCGGGTCCTGGCGACGACGTCGTCGAAGTCGCCGGTGACCGTGCGGCTGATGTGGTAGCTCATGGTGTCGGTGCTCATGTCTTCCTCTCCCTTGTTCGTATCCAATCGTTGCGCGGCATAGTGGCAGAGCTAGGGCGCCGGTCAATTCGGAAAAGCGAATATACGAAGGTGTTGAAAAGAAGGGGGGAGTTTTTGTCGCGAAGGGTTCTGTTCTGTCTCGCGGCCGCGCGTTCGCTTTCGCTCACTGGCCTCCGGCGAGGCCTCACATTCGCTCAAGCAGCCGTTCGCCCTTGCGAAGCCTTTCGGCTTCGGTATTTCGCTCACGGCCGCGCGCTCACTAACGTTCGCTGGCCTCCGCGGGGGCGCGCTGTCGCGCGTCGGCCGTTCGGCCTTGCGAAGCCTTCCGGCTTCGGTTGGTCGCTCGCGGACGAGTATTCCCTGATGTTCGCTGGCCCGCGCGGAGCTGCGAACGACGTGGGCCGGGCGTTGGCGCGAAAACCTCAGCCTAGATTTCCAGTTCCCGCGCCTCTTCCGGCAGCATGATCGGGATGCCGTCGCGGATCGGGTAGGCGAGCTTGGCGGCGCGGCTGATCAGTTCCTGGTGCTCGGCGTCGTATTCCAGCGTCGTCTTGGTCACCGGACAGACCAGGATTTCCAAGAGCTTGCGGTCGAGCTTGTGAGCAGGTGCGGACGGAGAAGCCTCGGTCATGAAAATGTCCTCATCGAAACGCGAATTTGCGGCGAAGATTATTGCAGCCGCGAGACGTTGTCATCGCCGTTTCGGGCCAGGTCGATCTCGGTGATCGCGATCAGCGTCTCGGCCCGGCTCTTGAGGTCAGGCGCCTCCAGCAGCGCCTGTTTTTCTGCCGGTCCGTAGGGGCTCATCATCGCCAACGCGTTGACCAGCGCCTCGTTGGAGGCCTTGTCGAGGCTGTCCCAGTCGGTGTCGAGGTTGTTGGCGTCGAGATAGGCCCGGAAGGTGTCGAGAAGGGCATTGCGGTCGACCGCGTCCTCGCCGAGGTGCGGCGTATAGTCCGACATGAACGGCTCGGTGCTGATGCGACACATCCGGTAGGGCTTGTCCGTCTCGACCTCCCGATCGATGGCGAAGCGGACGATGCCGGTCAGCGTCACCAGATAGCGCCCGTCGCCGCTTTCCTGAAAGGCGACGAGCCGACCGGCGCAGCCGATCTGGCACAGCGCCGGAACCGGATCGACCGTCGCGTCGTCCAGCGTCAGGTCGGGCTGGACCATGCCGATGACGCGGGATCCCGCAAGGCAGTCGTCGATCATCTGGACGTAGCGCGGCTCGAAAATGTTGAGCGGCATCCGTCCGCGCGGCAGGAGCAGCGCACCGGTCAACGGAAAAATCGGGATTTCCGTCGGCAGGTCGCCGGGACCGTCATATCGCGCGTTGCCAGCAAGCATCCAGAGTCCTTTCCATCTCCACGCCGCAAAGGGGTCGGACCCTATTCACGGGCGTTTTAGATCATGGACTCCTAAACTAGCTCGCCGTTCTTAAAAGTCACGAGAAGAGAACGGCGGAAAGCTTGCGGCGACCTTCCGCCGAGGCGGGATCCTTCGCTCCCCAGGCCTCGAAAAACTGCAGAAGCTGCTTGCGGGCGGCCTCCTCGTTCCAGGTCCGGTCGCGGCGGACAATCTGCACCAGATGGTCGACCGCGGCGCTGCGGGCATTGTGGGCGTTGAGCAGGAGCGCTAGGTCGAAGCGGGCCTGATGGTCGTCCGGGTCCTTCGACAGCCGCTCTTCCAGCTCGCTCGGATCGCCGAGCTTTTCGGCCTGTTCAGCAAGCTCCACGGCGGCGCGGGCGGAGGCGACGGCCGGATCGCCGGCCTTGGAATCCGGCACCATGGCGAGCGTCTGGCGGGCGCGCTCCAGGTCGCCGGTGGCCGCATAGCACTGGGAGAGGCCGGCGAGCGCGACGACGTTGTCGGACTCTTCCTGAAGGACGGCGGCGTAGAGCTGGGCCGCGCCGCCCCAGTCCTTGTCCTCGCGGGCCGCGGCAGCCGCTTCCAGCGCCTGGTCGATGCCGGTTTCCTCGGCCGGGCCGGCGATCTTGTCGACGAACTGGCGAATCTGGCTTTCCGGCAGCGCACCCATGAAGCCGTCGAGGGGCTTGCCGTCCTTGAAGGCGATGACCGCCGGGATCGACTGGATGCCGAGCTGGCCGGCGACTTCCGGGTGGTTGTCGATGTTCATCTTGACCAGCTTCACCCGGCCCTTCGTCTCGGCGACGACCTTTTCAAGGGCCGGAGCGAGCTGCTTGCAGGGGCCGCACCAGGGCGCCCAGAAATCGACCAGCACGGGCACCTCGGCCGAAGCCTCGATGACGTCGGCCATGAAGGTCTGGGTGGTGGTGTCCTTGGCGACGCCGCCGGCGGCCGCGCCGCCGGACGTGCCGTTGCCGCCGATGATGAAATCCGGGTGGCTCATGTCGTTGTCTCCCAGCGGATCGTCCGGCCGGCGCGGGCATGGCCGTCGCGGCGGACGTGGATGGATATTAGTTCGCCCTAAAATGCAGTCTCGGCCCGCCGATTACAAACCCGCGGCGACGGATTCTTCCGACACCGCCAGGACGCGGGGATCATGGCCGCAGGCGCGGGCGAATTTCAACAGATCGTCCCGCGCGATGGTCGTGGTGGCGGTATTGATCAGCGGATGGAAGTTGAGGACCTCTTCCTGCATCATCCGTGCGTCGAACACGGGCTGGACGCGGTGCGTCGTGCGGTCGTTGAAGAGGCCGAAGGGGGTGACGGCGCCCGGCTCGACGCCGAGGACCTCGACGAGGAGTTCGGCCTTGCCGAAGCTGACCCGGCCGCTGGCGCCGATCAGGCCATGGATCTGCTTCAGGTCGATGGTGGCATCTTCCAGGGCGACGACGAGGAAGATGTTGCCCTTCTTGTCCTTCAGGAACAGGTTCTTGCTGTGGCCGCCGGCGATCTCGCCGCGCAGGCGCCGGGATTCCTCCACCGTGAAGAGCGGCGGGTGCTCCACGGTCGTCACCGCGATTCCCTCACCTGACAGGAACTGAAAGAGATCGTCGGGGGTGGCTCGTGTCTGTTCCGGCATGGCGGCTCCGGCGGATTTTCTGGCGGCGGGCGAACGGCCGGCCGGTCGGGATCGGTCTGCCGCAACGCCTAACGCGGTTTGGCGACGAAGGAAAGCCGGGCGTCGTCCATTTTCCGGCGCTGCCAGCCCCTGACCGCCGAGCGCGAGCAAATTCAGTGCGCAACCTCAGGTCATTTACTTCGCCTTAAGGTTAATCTGCGCCTTCTGGTGTGGAGCACTTCACGCAACTGAGGTCCACCATGTCGTATCGCAGTGTCTTTCTTGCCCTTGCCGTCGCCGGCGCGGGCATCGCCCCGGCGACAGCCGCCGATCTCTACACGCCGCCGCCGCCGGAGCCGGTGTTTCAGCCGGCGCCGCCCGTCTCGGCCCTGCGCTCCGGCTTCTATGTCGGCGTCAATGCCGGCCTGATGCGCGGCACCTACGACGTCACCGTGGTGACGCTGCCGGACCCGCCCTATTCGGGCTATGGCGCCCTCGTCGGCGTGCAGGCCGGCTATGACCACTACATGGACGGTTTCATGCTCGGCGTGGAAGCGGACATGGGCCTCAGCAGCCTGCACCACGACACCATCGACGTCTTCGGTGCCAAGAATTCCAGCGACATGCTGTGGCTGTCGACCCTGCGCGGCCGCATCGGCGCGCCGGTCTCCAACGATTTCCTGATCTACGCCACCGGCGGTCTGGCGATTGCGGAGATGCGCATGGAGCGCGGCCCCGACAGTCTCGGCCGGGCGCCGGGCCACGAGAGCAACATCCATTACGGCTGGACGGCCGGTGCCGGCGCCGAATTCGCCATCACCGACAACGTCATGCTGCGCGGCGAGTATCTCTACGTCGACCTCAGCGAGGAACGCTACAACGTCGCCCGCGGCCTGCCGCAGATCGACAACACCTATAGCGGCCATCTGATCCGCACGGCCCTCAGCTACAAGTTCAACTGAGGATGGGTTGATCTTGTCGCTCGCGGTCAATCGGCTGCGCCGATGACCTCCGCGGGGGCGGCCTGACCGGCCGGCGGCCATCCGGCCTTGCGAACCCCTCGGGTTCGGATGCGATCGATCGACAGGCTTGGGGAAACGCGGCCGGGAGCAACGCGCGGGCGGCGAGGACATCGCCGCCCGTTTTTTGCGCCTTCCGGCGGGGCTTGGGCGGCCAGAAAAAGGACTTGCACGGCTCACCGATTTGGGCGATACATGCGCCCCGTCGGCGGAACGGCCGGCGATCGAGCGGGTGTAGCTCAGGGGTAGAGCACAACCTTGCCAAGGTTGGGGTCGTGGGTTCGAATCCCATCGCCCGCTCCAGATTTTCCCCTTCAATCGGAAAATCCTCGGCATCAAAGACGGTCCCTTTCGGGGCCGTTTTTGCGTTTTGGGGTTCCGCTGGAGACATTTTCCGCCACGTTCAGATCGCGTTCATCTGGCTTTCAAGATGGTGTGGGCAATAGCTACCGCACATTGTCGTTCTTCGGCCGGCAAAACCGGTGCCGGAGAGATCTCAACGAGGGGGAATTGCCATGGGGCAAGGGATTTCACGTTCTGGGGCCGTCCTTGCGGCGGCCGCGATATCGATCAGCCTTTCCGGCGCCTTTGCCGGCACCGCCGTCGCTGAGACGGAGCGCTATGCCAAGGTCGAGGGCTGGACGGTCGTCGCCGTCAGCCGCGACGGCAGCTTCCGCAGTTGCCGGGCCGCCGTCCGCGGCCGGAGCGGCTTTTTGCGCATCGCCTTTGGCGGCCGCGCCTGGACCGTTTCCGTTCCCGGCGACGGCCGCACGGGCAAGTTCGACGGCAACCTCACCATCGACGACATGTCGGATGCGTTCCGGTTCCGCTCCGGCAACGGCAAGCGCGCCGCGGCCCGGGTCCGCCCGCATGTGATCGACGGTATCCGCGCCGGCCGCAGCCTGTCCGCCACGCTGAATGCCGGCCGGATGTCCTGGCCGCTCGACGGATCGGCGGCGGCGCTTTCCGCCGTCGAAGAGTGCTTCGCCAACAAGGGCAGGGCTACACCGGCTGCACAGCGGCCCGCAGCACCCGCAAAGCGCCGCGCCGCCGGCGCCTGCCCGGGCGGCGACAAGCCCCTGCCGGTCACCGGTCTCTGCCCGGGGGAGGCGCGAGAGGCGTTCCTTTCCATGCGCGCACCCGAGGACTACAGACTGGAGCCCGGCTGCCGCTGGGTCGTCAACGAGACGCCGTTTGCCGGCGCCGACGAGGTGGTGATGTACCTTGCGACCGAGTGCAAGGGCCGCACGGCACGGCTCGATTTCTCCGCCC
Source organism: Rhodobium gokarnense (assembly GCF_025961475.1). Lineage (NCBI taxonomy): Bacteria > Pseudomonadati > Pseudomonadota > Alphaproteobacteria > Hyphomicrobiales > Rhodobiaceae > Rhodobium > Rhodobium gokarnense. Next base: position 5,952 of record NZ_JAOQNS010000015.1, read on the forward strand.
ACAATCGCGGGTTCGAAATGAAATCCAGCGCCGGCGACGTCAAGATCACCGGCATCACGGTCGATGCCGCCGATCCGGAGAAGTCGGTCCAGCGCTTCGCGCGCCAGGCGATCGAGGACAAGCAGCGCCGCCGCGACTGCACCCTGCAGATGGCCGAGGACGGCCAGCGCTACAATCTCGACCTGCCGCCGGCCGAAGTCAGGCGGCTCTCGGCCGAGGGCCCCTATGGCTGGGAATGCGGCCCCTACGGCACCCGCGACGACGCCAGCCACTGGCGCATCTTCGGCGGCTATGGCTGGCACTTCGAGGTCGGCCAGGACGCCTATGCGTCGGTCTCGCCGGAGTCGGTGCGGCTTCTGCACCGCGTCGATGACGGCAATTCCGACAGTCTTGATGGCTGGCGGGTCATGTACGGCGACCGATAGCGCGGACTGCTCGGTCTCACTGAGATCCCAACGTGCTGGCAACGACGGCGTCATACCCGGTTCCGCAAACCGGGTATGACGCTCCTTGGATATTTGGTCCCGCGCCGATCCCGGACAGGCGTAACTCTCTGTGGCCATTCCGTGGGCCTAGCGGGAGGATAAAAACGAACCGGGGTTTGCGGAACCGGGTATCCGCGCACCCGATCGTCCTCAGGTCTTACCGAACCCCGTCATCGCGTCCCCATCGTGCATCCGGTCCAGCACCTGCAAGGTCAGCTTTCCGATTTCTGACGGGAAATCCGGGTTCGACCGCATGAGCGCCGCGGCGCGGCGGCCCTGGTCCAGCCTTCGAATCTGGTCCTGCACATCCCGGATGTCGTCGGACCCGTGAACCGTGGCGCCGAATGCGGCCTTGCCGCGGGTGATCCGGCCCTGGGCAAGCGCGGGGGTTGTCCGGCGATCGCAACGACATGCCGCTTTGTCGTTGGCGATGCCGCAGGTCCGGGCGACAAAGGCGGTTACCCTGTCGCGGGCCCGTTTCAGGCGCTGGCGATAGGTCGCGGGCGCGATCTCCAGCACGGCGGCCGCCTCGGTTTCGGTCAGCTCGAACACATCCCCCAGGACATAGGCGATCCGCAGATCGCGGCCGAGGCAGACCAGCATGGCCAGCGTACAACCGATCTTGACCTCCTTGATCGCCAGCGAGAGCTCTGCCCCGCTCAGGCCGCTTTCGTGCGCCGGCGCAGCGCCATCGGCCAGATCCTCGGCGAAGGCGTCGAACGTCAGGCGCATCGCCTCGACCCGGCCGCGGCGGCGCTCATGCACGAGATGCCGGCAGGCCACCCGCAGGGCCCAGCCGCCGGCGGCTTCGACCTCACGCAGGCTGCCCAGATGGGTGACGATCTTGATCAGGATCTCCTGGCTCGCGTCTTCGGCATCCGCGGGGTTCGCCAGCATGCGCAGCGCCAGATTGTAGACGGGACGCTCGGCGGCACGCACGATCTCTTCCAGGGCGGCGCGGTCTCCCTCCCGCGCCGCCAGTACCGTTTCGGGATTGAGGTGGATCATCCCTCCAACTGCCCTTTCAAGGCGACCAGTTCCCGCGCCAGAATCCGTATCTGGTCATCTAGCGCGCCCTCCAGCATTTCGAGAGGCACGGGCGGCGCCATCAGGACGAAGGAATAGATCGCGCCCGCTGCGCCGTTGGGGGTGACGCGCGAAAACGCCGTGCCCTCGGATCCGTCGGGAAAGGTCATGTGCCAGTCAACCGTGCCGCTGTCCCGGTCGGCGACGGTTTTCAGCCCGATGGGCGCGACACCGTTCGGCGTCACCAGATCGGCGCTTTCGGTATCGGCGCGGCGGAAGGCATTGGTCCATTTCGGCAGATTGGCCGGCGTCGCGACAAAGTCGAACACGGCGGCAGCCGGTTTGTCGATGGACACGGATTGAACGTCGAAGGTCTTCATCGGTCTCTCCTGTTTGATCGGCAGCCGTTGAATCGGTCTGCAGATAGTAAGGAGGCAGGAGTAAGAAGAACCGTGACAGGATTTTTCAACTTTTTTCCGGGGCGCAGCGAAGGACTCCTGGAGGCCCATTCCGGACCGGAAGAAACGTGTCCTGGAGCAGACCCGGTTGCCGGTACCGGGCCGCCGGCCACGGCAATGGTTCTCGAATGTGCCGATGCCAATGCCGCCCGGTCCTCCTTGCCGCAGGACGCCTGTCAAGCGCTTGTCCCTTCGCGGGGGACGAAGGATTCGGCCGGATGCATGTCTACATTTGTGGATTGGGGCCTGTTTCTCAACAGGCCCTGGAGGCGGCCAAGGCGGGATCGCGCGTCCTCAGGCGCTCGATGTCCTGCGCCATGCTCTCCGCCAGCGCGGCCAGATCGCCTGGGTCGGTCCCACGGTGGGCTTCAATCCTCAGCGCCATCAGGTCCGCCTGATAACGTAGCGCCAGATGCCTGACGTCGGCATCCGGGGGCAACTCGCCGCGGTCCCGGGCCCGGGTGAAAAACCCGGCGATCTCGGCTTTCATGTCGTCGAGATAACGTCGCGCACTGGCGGCGATGGCGGCATCGTCGGCGGTAGCGTCGAGAAGGGTCTTGAGCAGCATGCACGCCCGTCCGGCGCCATCGCCTCCCGCGGGCCGAGCGAAGGCGCGCAGCAGGTCGGCCAGCGCCGCAAGCGGCGAGTTTGCCTCGGCGACCTGCTGCCGCATCGTGTCCCGAAAGCGACGGGCATAGCGCTCGAGGCTCGCCAGATAGAGCGCCTCCTTGCTCTTGAAGGCGGCATAGATGCTGCCGGGCTTCATGCCCAGCGTCCCTTCAAGATCCTTCAGCGACGTGGCGTGATACCCCTTCAGCCAGAACAGTTCGAGCGCCGCGTCCAGCGCCTTCTCGCGGTCATATGCCTTGGCCCGTTTCATTGCTCGAAAATACCCCATCGCATCGGAATTGTCTTGCACGGCCCGGCCACCGACGGCCCTCACTATTGAGTGATCACTCAAATTTAGTATTGAGCGATCACTCAAACTGGTCAAGGGTGCACTGCTTCACCGGCCCTGGGCCACATCCAAAAAGGAAACCGAAAATGACCGATTTCACCCTGCACGACATGGACAGCGCTCCCGACGCGTCCAAGCCGCTCCTGACCAAGTCTCAGGCCCTCTTCGGCATGATTCCCGGCCTGCATGCGGTCATGGCAGAAGCCCCGGCGCTGCTTGAGACCTACCAGCTTGCCCACAAGCTGTTCCAGGAGACGAGCTTCGACAAGGATGAGCAGACGGTCGTCTGGCAGACCGTCAACGTTGAAAACGAATGCCATTATTGCGTCCCTGCGCATACCGGCATCGCCAAATCCATGGCTGTCGACGACACGATCACGGACGCGTTGCGCAACAAGACGCCATTGCCCAACGCGCGCCTCGAGGCGTTGCGTACCTTCACGCTCAAGGTCATGCATCAGCACGGCAACCTGTCGGATTCCGACTTTGAGGCCTTCTTCGCCGCAGGTTTTACCAAGCGCCAGGTTCTCGAGGTGATCCTGGGCTACGCCCAGAAGGTCATGTCGAACTACACCAACCACGTTGCCAAGACGCCGGTAGACAGGCCCTTCCGGAAGTTCGCCTGGTCGCCCGCCGACAAAGCCGCCTGACCGGCCTGGCGGCCCGGAACTGCATCCGGGCCGCCATTTCCCGCAAGCGCCGCAGGCCGTTGAGGACGCGGGCGACGCTCCCGACCGGCTTCGCGATCAAGGCGCTGCCCGGACTGTTCGGCTCGAAAAGCGCTTGCCGGTCGGTCGAGAACAGGCAGCCGCCGCGACTGCACCCTGCCGACGACGGCAACTCGGACAGCATGAACGGCTGTCGGATCAGATATGCCGACCGGCAGGACGGTTGATCGTGGGGCTTTGCAGAATGGCTGAAGTCCCGGCAGGCTTGGCGTTATACCCAGCGTCACAAACCGGTTATGACCGTCCTTCATGCGGGTTCCCTACCGCGGAATCAGCGCCCAATAATCGAGGTCGAGGATGACGCCCTCGACGTAGTTGCCTTCAGAATCCTTCAGCGGGAAGTCGGTGCACGGCCGGTCCTTGGTCGCTACGGTGCGCAGCCTCAAGGCGCCGACGTCCTCGCGGCCGGGCAGAGTTGCCGTGTCGAGCACTTCGGACCAGGCGAATACCGTGTCGCCGGCGAACAGCGGGGCGACGTGCCGGCCGGCATTGATGGCGGCGATGTGGAAGGCGTTGCCGAGGCCGTTGAAGGAGAGCGCGCGGGCGAGCGAAATGACGTGGCCGCCATAGATGAGGCGCTTGCCGAAGCGGCCCTTGCCCTCGCTGTACTGGTTGAAATGGACCTTGGCGGTGTTCTGGTAGAGGCGGGTGGCGAGCTGGTGCTCGGCCTCCTCCACGGTCATGCCGTCCACATGGTCGATCTTCTCGCCGACCTCATAGGCCTCGAAATGGTGAGGACTGCCGGAAAGGTCGTCGTCCCAGGCCTCGATATCGAGGAGCGGCACGGCATCGCCGAGCGCGTCCGCGGCGAGCGCCTTCGGCAGTTCGGGGATCACCGGATCGGGCGCCGGGACGCCGGCATCGCGCTTGCGGACCATGACCCAGCGCACATAGTCGAGGACCTCTGTGCCGTCGGACTTGTAGCCGGTGGAGCGCACATAGACGACGCCCGTCTTGCCGTTGGAGTTCTCCTTCAGGCCGACGACCTCGGAGACGGCGGACAGCGTGTCGCGGGGATAGACCGGCGCCAGGAACCGGCAGCCGGCATAGCCGAGATTGGCGACGGCGTTCAGCGAGATGTCCGGCACGGTCTTGCCGAAGACCACGTGGAAGACGAGGAGGTCGTCGATCGGCGCGTGGGCGTAGTTGAGGTCGCGGGCAAAGGCGTCCGACGACTGGACGGCGAAGCGGGTGCCGTAGAGCGCGGTATAGAGCGCCTGGTCGCCGGCGGCGATGGTGCGCGGCGTCGCGTGCCGGATCACCTGGCCGATCTGGAAATCCTCGAAATAGTTGCCCGGGTTGGTCTTGGTCATCGTTTCTCTCCCCGTCCCTGCCCGAAAAGGCTTTGACCGGAGATAGCGGCTTTTGCCGGACCGGTCATCCCCTTCGAAAGGGGTGGACGGAATGAGGATAGCGCGGGACGGCACTACTCGATGCGCGTCACGGTGTAGCCGGCTTCGCGCAAGAGCGTGATGAGGCCGTTCTCGCCGGGAAGGTGCAGGGCGCCGACGGCGATGAAGAGGCCGCCCTTTTCAAGCTCCGGCAGGGCGCGGTCGCGCATGCGCCGATTGCGTTCGTCGACGAGCTTGTCCATGAACACCCGGTAGGCGTCCATGTCGATGTCGTCGCCCATGACGGTGCGCCCGACCGCCTCGACCATGCCGATGTCGCCCCGGCGGTAGAGCTCGATGAAGGTGGCGTGGATGTCACCGATCTTTTCCGTCATCGCCGCGCTGCCGCGCAGCATCTCGATCTGCGCGTCCATGGGAACGGAATCGAGGGAGGCGAACTGCTCCTTCAGGCTCTCAAGGCCGATCAGCGGCGTGCCGGCCGCCTTCGCCCGTTCGGCGACGTCCTGGTCGACGATCGGCCGCTTCATGATGAGGGCGGCGATCTCGCAGGGCGGATAGGACAGGAGCTGCATCAGCATCCAGGGCTTCATGCGCTCCACCGCCTCGAACGCCATCAGCCGGCTGCCGAGGGCCAGGCGCAACTCCGCTGTCAGCTCCGGCGGAAGCACGTCCTTGAGCGTCTGTCCCTCCGGCAACTCGATCATCCTGGCGGCCTCCGGCCCGGCGTCGCCCATCGGACCCTCCAGCGCCTCGACGGATTCCACCGCAACGGTTCTTGCCTTGCCGAGCGCGGCGAGAAGTCCGGGCGAGAAGTCGTGCACTCGCGGGTCGGCGAAATGGATCGTGCCGAGGAGGAAGGAGGGCGGGGTATCCCCGTCCTTTGCCTCGATGCGCCAGAACACGCCCTTGCCGTTTTTCATTGTCGCCGCCTCGCGCAGCAGCGCGCGATAGGCGGCCGGATCGTCCGTCTTCATGGCGGCAAGGAGGTCGCTGCCGCCGCAGGGCATCGGCATCGCCGGCGCCTCGGCGCGGGCCGGAGCGGGGCCACCGGCGGCAAGGCCGGCCGCAAGGCAGAAAAGCCCGGCAAGGGCGGGAAGAAGGCGGAAGGTCATCTTGCGTCGGGCTCCTGGCTGTCTCGGCGGCGGCAAGGTCGTGCCGCCCGATATGGGGACGGCCCGTGCATTGACCAATCCCCCGGCCATGCTATGTCAATCGCCAGCGTTCTCAACCGATGCGTCACGCCCCATGCCCAATTTCCCGAGTGAGCTCCTCGACGGCTATCGCGCCTTTTCCTCCGGCCGCCTGGCGGCCGAACGGTTCCGCTATGCCCGCCTTGCCGAGATGGGCCAGAAGCCGAGCGTCATGGTGATCGGCTGCTGCGATTCCCGGGCCGCGCCCGAGACCATCTTCGATGCCCGGCCGGGCGAGCTCTTCGTCGTGCGCAACGTCGCCAATCTGGTGCCGCCCTACGAGCCGACGGGCGAATATCACGGCACCTCGGCGGCGCTGGAATTCGCTGTCCAGGCGCTGAAGGTGCAGCACATCGTCGTGCTCGGCCACGGCCGCTGCGGTGGCATCGCGGCCTTTCGCGACACCAATCCGGAGCCGCTGTCGCCGGGCGACTTCATCGGCCGCTGGATCACGCTCCTGGAGCCCGCGGCGGAGAAGCTGGAGGGCCGCGACGAGCCGGCCCTCGATCCGCAGACGGCGATGGAATATGCGGGCGTGCGCCAGTCGATCGACAACTTGCGCACCTTCCCCTACATCAAGAGCCTGGAAGACGGCGGTAACCTGCACCTGCACGGCGCCTGGTTCGACATCTCCAATGGCGAACTGAGGGTGCTCGACAAGGAAACGGGCGTCTTCTCCGCCGTGCCGGCGCTCTGACCGGACGCAGCGACTAGAGCGATTTGAGCATGGCGGATGCTGACCACGACAAAATGACGGGCGGCTGCCAGTGCGGCCATGTGCGTTACGAGCTGACCGCGCCGCCACGCGACCTCTATGTCTGCCACTGCGGTGAGTGCAGGGCGCAATCGGCGTCCGCCTTCGGTATCTCGGTGATCGTCGACGGCGGCGATGTGCGGCTCTTGTCCGGCACGCCCTCCGTCTGGACCCGAAAGGCGACGATCGGCGGCACCCTCGACTGCCATTTCTGCCCGCACTGCGGCACGCGCCTCTTCCACGGCACCCTGGCACCGGGCGAGGCCGTCAGCGTCAAGGGCGGCACCCTCGACGTGCCGCCGGACCTTTCGGGCGCCAAGCACATCTGGACGTCGCGCAAGCTTGAGGGCGTCGTCATCCCCGACCACGTGGAGACCTGGCCCGAGGAGCCGGCGTAGGCGGCGAGGGGTTCGCAGGTCCCTTGCCGGCGCCTGAACGCTTTCGTCATCCCGGCCGGAGCGCAGCGGAGAGCCGGGAGCCATTGTCCCCATCCACACGGTATACCGGTGCTTGAGGCGCGGCCGCTCTGGATTGCTTCGCTCCGCTCGCAATGACGGCGAGTTGAAATTCCTAATTATTTTCAACGTCATTGCGAGGAGGCCGCTAGGCCGACGCGGCAATCCATAGGGCCTTTAATGTCAGGCCGCAGTCAGTGGTTTGCGGGCTGCAAACGCGGTGAACCGGCAAGATGCGTAACCATCTTGCCGCCTCCTCAGCCGCGCCCCAGAACCTTGCGCATCGCCCGCCAGATCGGCTTTGCGATCTTCAGGAAGCGGCCGTCGATGGTCTGTTCGTAGCGGTGGCGCCAGCGGTGGGCGCGGGCGTGGAGCTTTTCGTTTTCCAGCTTCAGCCCTTGCGCATAGCGCAGCGCCATGTGGAGGGTCAGCGGCATGGAATCCATATAGGCGTTCATGACGCGAAGGTCGGCGGAGTCGGAATCGAAATGCTTGTGCCGGAGCCGGACCGGCGAGAGCCGGTAGTAGAACAGCGGTTCCGGCACCATCCTCAGCCGGAAGCCGCGCAGGACCGCGCGGGCGAAGAATTCCTGGTCGTCCTTGCCGACGCCGTAGTCCTCGGTGAAGCCGCCGAGTTCCTCCAGCACCTCGCGCCGGGCGAAGCAGTTGGAATCGCCGAAGCCGTTGAGGAAGAGGCCGACGCTGAGGTCGTCGCCGAGGGGCGTGATCCGGCGCAAGGGCTCGACAGTGTCGAGGGTGACCTCCTCGCCGCCCTCGAAGATGTCGGAAAAGCAGGTGAGCACGTCGGCGCCGGAGGCGGCTGCCTTCAGGAAGGTCTCGATCTCGTTCGGGACGGCGAGGTTGTCGTCGTCCATGAAGAGGATGTAGCGGCCGCGTGCTGCGCGCCAGCCGGTGTTGCGGGCCGCGCCCAGATAGCGATTTTCCTGGCGGATGATGCGCCAGCCGCGTGGGGCGATCTCGGCCTCGATGGCGGTGAGTTCGGAAATCGCCATCGGATCGTCGCTGCCGTCGTCGACGACGACCACTTCGAAATCGGTGAAGGTCTGGCGTTCCAGGGATTCCAGGGCTCGGCGCAGGAGCGCCGGCCGGTTGTGGTGGGCCATGCAGACGGTGACGAGCGGCGCACCCTCCTCCGCCTCAGGCAGCGTTTGCGCCGGCACGTGGGAGGTGAACCGCTCGACCACGTCCGGGGCGCCGAAGGCGAGGTGCGCCCGGCGCCAGATCTCCAGGTTTTCCGCATTGTCGAGGATCGGCCGGGCAATGACCGCGCCCTCGGTGATCGCGCGCTTCAGGAGCGCGGCGAGCACGCTCGGGATCGGCTCGAAGATCACATGCGGCCGGTCTTCCGGCAGGATCATCTCCGGGCCGCCGCCGCGGTCGGCGGTGATCATGGCGATGCGCTCGTAGATGCACTCGAACACCGTGAAGGGCGCGTTGTCGATCAGCGAGGGGATGACGGCAAGCCGGCCGGGCTCGCGGAGGTAATCCAGCGCCTCGGCACTCGACTTTTCGGTGATGACCTCGATCTCGCAGGGCCAGTCGCGGCTTTCCTCGGCGATGAAGGCGCGCGATTCGAACCGGGCCGAGGGCTTGCCGAGGAAGGTGATCTTCAGGCCCTTTGCCGCGTCGCCGAGCGCGGAGACCGCGCGCGTGAAGATGTGCAGGCCCTTGCGCCGTTCCAGCCGGCCGAAGAAGACGAGCTCCTTTACCGCCATCGTCATCGGCGGATCGTCCGGATGGGCGGCCACCTTCGTCAGCATCGGGTTCGGCTCGACGAAGCAGCGCTCCTTCGGCAGATTGTAGCCGTAGCGCATCATCCAGCGCAGCATGTGCCGGCTCGGGCTGACGACGATGTCGGCGAGTTCCACGCTGCGCCGCTCGCAGCTCGCCCGGATCAGCTGCTGCGGATCGGTCAGCCGGTCGCCATTGCCGATGGCGTTCCACAGCATCGGAGAGGACGTCTTGACGACGAAGAGGGTGTTGTCGAAGGCGAGTCCCAGATGCTTGGCGAGCAGCGCGTAGTAGCATTTGCCGCCGAATTCCGTGGTGTGGACGATGTCGAAGGACTGTTCCTTCAGCCACTCATAGGTCCGCCGCGAGCGCTCCAGCACCTGGGAGAGCCGCCCGGCCGCGGCCGGCGGATCGGACTCCGGCAGCGCCACCAGCTCGACGTCGTGCTCCTTGCGGTAGACCTTGACCCAGTGGTCGAAGGTCCTGTCTTCCGAAACCCGGCCGAGGGTAAAGAGGATCGTCACCTTGTGGCCGTGGGAGACCAGGAACCGGGCGAGGTGCCAGTAGGCCGTGCCGATGCCGCCGTTGCGCACCGGGCCGAAGAGGTCCGGGGTGACGATGCAGATATCGAGCGCGCGTTCCGGATCGTTGCGCCCGGCAACGAGATCGCCGAGCGAGGAGAACGGATACCAGGGATTGGCGTGCCGCGGCATGTGGCTGGCGACCGGCTCCCAGAACGCCGGATCGCCGTCGAACGGCACGGAGGGAACGTCGTCGAGGTAGGTCTTCAGGCGAAACGCCGGCTGTCCCGACGCCGAAACGGCGCCGTCATCGGCCGGAGATGCCGAGGGATCGGCGGCATCCGGTTTCGGCCCGTCCGGGCTTGCTGTGGTGTCCATCGGCGCTGGTTTACTCATGTCCGATCCGGAACCGCGAGATCGTTGCCGGCGCCCCGGCAAATGCCTGCCGGGGCCGCCTGGCGCGCGGTTTTTCGCCCCCGGCATAGCCGCTTATCGCGGCAAAAGGCAAGCACGGCGGGCGGGCAATGGGTCTAGCGCGACTGGAACCAGGCCCAGGTCGCGGCAAGGCCTTCCTTCAGGTCCATGCGCGGGCTGAAGCCGAGCACGTCGCGGGCCCGGGAGATGTCGCAATAGGTGGAGTGGATCTCGCCGGCGCGGAAATCCCGGTATTCGACCTCGAAGGTCTTCGGCGCGACGACCTCGCGCATCGCCGCGATGAGCTCGTTCAGCGTCGTCGGCTTGCCGGTACCCATCTGGATGGCGCCGTCGAAGTCGCAGGTCAGCGCCGCGACGATGCCGTCGGCGAGGTTCTCCACATAGACGTAGTCGCGCACCTGGCTGCCGTCGCCATAGACGACGAGCGGCTTGCCGGCCATGATCTGCTTGAAGAAATGGGCGACGACCGAGCCCTTGTGGAAGGACCGCGGCCCGTAGACGTTGGAAAAGCGCAGCGAGATCGAGCGCAAGCCGTAGCTGGCGCTGAACGCCGAGCAGTAGCCTTCCACGGCCAGCTTGGAGGCGCCATAGGGCGAGGCCGGATGCGGCACCATCTCCTCATGCACCGGCGGCGGCACTTCGCCGAGGATTGCGCCGCCCGTGGAGGCGCCGACGAAGCGGTTGATGCCGCGCGCGCGCATCGCCTCCAGCACGTTGAAGGTGCCGATGACGTTGTTCTCGAAGTTCTTGCGCGGGTCCTCGATGGAATCCATGACCCGGGTGTCGGCGGCGAGATGGACGACGGCGTCGACGCCGTCGAGCGCTTCCGACACGGCCTCGCGGTCGCGGATGTCGCCATGGATGAAATCCACGTCGAGATCGGCGAGGTGTTCGCGCTTGCCGAGGGTTTCGTTGTCGAGCACCCGGACCTGGTGTCCGCCGAGCCGGTTGAGATGGGCCGTCAGATTGGTCCCGACGAAGCCGGCGCCGCCGGTGATGAGCACGTGCATGGATGTTCCTCTGTTCAGGATGGCGCGCGGCAGCTTCGAGCGAGGGGTCCGAAGGTCGGCCGGCCGGCCGGATATCGGCGGGCGCGCCGGCAATTGCGAAACGACTGTTTCGGCCGGCACTGATTGCGGCCTTTGGCGGCGTCTGTCAAGCCGCGCGCGTGCTTGGTTCTGCCGCAGGTTTTTGCTAAAGGAACCGCAGTTTCAGTTGTCCGGACCGGCATTCGACGCCGCAGGGCGCCGCGACCGCGCCGCCTCGGCGTCATGCTTCGTTTCGCCTGCCTGGGATTGCGGAAGCGAAGGTCCCTGAAGAAAACCCCGAGAACGAGGTCGATGGCCAGCGATGGACACGCGCGCCGATGAAAAGCGAAACGACGACATGACCGACACGACCGAGGCAGGCGGCGAGCCGCAGACGGCACTCGATGCGATCGACCTGATCGAACCGCGGCACGCCGATGCCGACACGGCAACCTTCCCCGGCCTGCCGACCTTCGAGGGCACCGTCACGCCGGACCGGCCGCTGAAGGTCTGCATCGCCACCATCGACGTGGTCGGTCCCGTCCGCAATGGCGGCATCGGCACGGCCTACCGCTATGTCGCCGACTTCCTCGTCTCCTGCGGCCACGAGGTCACCATCCTCTACGGCCTCGGCCAGCATTGCGAGAACGGCGCCATCGAGGACTGGGTCGACTTCTACAGGGAGCGCGGCATCAATTTCGTGCCGATGCCGCAGCCGGAGCTGCGCTCCTCGCGCGGCCCGGTCGGCGCCACCTCGCGGATCTCCCGGCTCACCTATGAGTGGCTGAAGGACAAGGACTTCGACGTCGTCCACGTCTCCGAATGGCGCGGCGTCGGCTACTATTCGCTGCTCGCCAAGAATCTCGGCCTTGCCTTCAAGGACACGACCTTCGTCGTCAAATGCTCCTCGCCGACGATGTGGAACAAGATCGGCGGCAACGTGCTTCCCGACGAAAAGCGCGACCTGATCCTTTCCTACATGGAACGGCGCAGCGTCGAGCTTGCCGACATCGTCGTCAGCGGCAGCCTGCACATGCTGCGCTGGATGCTCGACAGCGGCTACAATCTCGACCGGCCGCGCTGCCGGGTGCAGCCCAACATCATGCTGACCTCGACGCTGGAAGAAGCGGTTCCCGACAGCGACGAGCAGGGCCAGCGCCGGCCTATCGACGAGATTGTCTTCTTCGGCCGCCTGGAGCCGCGCAAGGGCATCCACATCTTCTGCGAGGCGATCGACCGGCTGGTCAAGGCCGGCGGCCCGCTGCCGAAAAAGGTCACATTCCTCGGCAAGTTCGCCAAGGTGTTCGACGCGGAAACCCATATCGGCGAGCGCAAGGAGCGCTGGCCCTTCGAGGTCGAGACCATCACCGGCTACGACCAGCCGATGGCCGTGCACTATCTGCGCCAGCCCGGGCGCATCGCGGTGATCCCCTCGCTCCTGGAAAACTCGTCCTTCGCCATCTATGAGTGCCTGATCTACCAGATCAATTTCCTTGCCAGCGACCGCGGCGGCAACGCCGAGCTGATCCACGAGGACGACCACGACGACATCCTGTTCCAGGCCCATCCGGCGTCGCTGAAGCGCCAGCTCGAACGGGCGCTGACCGGCGGCGCGCTGGTCGCCCGGCCGTCCTTCGACAACAGCGAGAACAACCGGACCTGGGCCAACTGGCACGCCTCGCTGACGAAACCGGGCGCCATTCAGGCGCTCAGCCGGTTCCCCGAGGAGCCGGCCGAGCCGCGCGAGCCGCTGGTCACCGTCTGCCTTGCCCATTACGAGCGGCCGGAGATGGTGCGCGACGCGATCCGCTCCATCGAAGCGCAGACCTACAAGAACGTCGAGGTCGTTCTCGTCGACGACGGCAGCACATCGGCCAAAACCGTTGCCTTCCTGGACGACCTGAAGAAGGATTTTGCGGCCCGCGGCTGGCAGGTCGTGGTGCAGGAAAACGCCTATCTCGGCGCCTCGCGCAACACCGCGGCGCGCCATGCCCACGGCGAGTACCTGTTGTTCATGGACGACGACAACCTCGCCATGGCGAACGAGATCGAGACCTTCGTGCACGTCGCCGAGCGGTCCGATGCCGATATCTTCACGTGCTTTTCCGACATGTTCGCGGGCGACGGCCTGCCGTCGAAGGAAAACGCGGTCTCGCGCATTACGCCGATCGGGTCGAGCCTGACCGTCGGCGCCTTCGTCAACTGCTTCGGCGACAGCAACTCGTTCGTGCGCAAGAGCTCGTTCGACAGGATCGGCGGCTTCACCGAGGACTACCGCATCGGCCGCGACGATCAGGAGTTCTTCTCGCGCGCCATCATCAACGGCTTCAAGCTGGAGGTGGTGCCGGAGACGCTCTACTGGTACCGCCGGCCGAAGCCGGGTGCCGGCATGAAGGCGATGAACTACAGCGTCTCGGCCGGCCAGTACCGCGTGCTGCGGCCCTATATCAATGCGCTGCCGCTGGCGCTCCGCAACTTCGTCCTCTACGCCGTCGGCCTGGAGAACAAGACGACCGCGCTTCAGGCCGAAAATCGCGAGCTGCAACGGCGGATCGACGAACTGGAAGGCACCGCACGGGCGTCCGGCAGGAAGAAATCGCCGTCGGTGCTGAAGCAGGTCAAGAAGCTCTTCAGATAACCGGGCCGACCGGTCCGGATCGCCTCCGACCGCATCTCTCAAAAAACGAAAGGCGCCGGACCCTTGAGCCCGGCGCCCTGAAAAACGCTCGATCATGCCTTGCGGCGGGATCGCCTTAGAGCGTTTCATGCGATTACGGAATCGCCCGAAACGCTCTAACTTATTGTTTTGACGCGTATTCCGGTCCGAAAACCGGTTCCCGCTTTTCGGCAATACGCTCTAGGAGCCGAGACGCTCGGCCGCGGTCTTGTTCCAGGCCGACACGCACGGGATCTTCTCCCGGTCGCAGTTGTCGGCGTAGCGCTTGGCGATCTCGGTGACTTCGTCCAGAAGGCCCTCTTCCAGGGTGATCGGGTCGAGGCCGAGATTGAGGAAGCGGTCGTTGGCGACGTGCAGCTCGTTCTCGTCGGCTTCCTGGCGCGGGTTCGGCACCTTGGAAATCTCCGCGCCGGTCTTGCGCGCGACCAGCTCGGCCAGCTCGCGGACCCGGTGGGTCTCGGTCATCTGGTTGAGGATGTTCACCTTGGCGCCGGTCTGCGGCGGGTTGGTGATGGCCAGCTCGATACAGCGCACCGTGTCCTGGATGTGGATGAAGGCGCGGGTCTGGCCGCCGGTGCCGTGCACGGTCATCGGGTAGCCGATGGCGGCCTGCATCAGGAAGCGGTTGAGCACGGTGCCGTAGTCGCCGTCATAGTCGAAGCGGTTGATCAGCCGCTCGTCCATCTTGGTCTCTTCGGTCTGGGTGCCCCAGACGATGCCCTGGTGCAGGTCGGTGATCTTCAGCTTGTCGTTCTTGTTGTAGAACTGGAAGAAGAGCTGATCCTGGGTCTTGGTCATGTGGTAGATCGAGCCCGGATCGGCCGGATAGAGGATCTCCTTCTTCACCACGCCGTCGTCGGTCTCCAGCATGACGTTGAGGTAGCCCTCGGGGATCTTCATGCCGGCGGTGCCGTAGCCGTAGACGCCCATGGTGCCGAGATGGACCAGGTGGACGTCGAGGCCGCTCTCCACGATTGCCGCGCAGACGTCATTGGTGGCGTTCAGGTTGTTGGTGACCGTGTAGCGCTTGTGGCTCGACGACTTCATGGAGTAGGGGGCAGCGCGCTGCTCGGCGAAGTGGACGATGGCGTCCGGCTTTTCGTCCTCGATCAGGCTGAGCATGCGGTGGTAGTGCTCGCCGACCGTGAAGGTGTGGACCGGGATGTCGCTGCCGGTGAGCTCCTTCCAGACCCGCACGCGCTCGCCGAGCGGACGGATCGGCGTCAGCGACGACGCCTCCAGCTCGATGTCGATGTTCCGGCGGGAAAGGTTGTCGACGATGATCACATCGTGACCGCGCTTGGAAAGGTGCAACGCCGTCGGCCAGCCGCAGAAGCCGTCTCCACCGAGAACTATTACCTTCATCAGGACACTCCAGAGTTCTTTTTCATTGGATCGATCGGTCCGGTTGCGCCCCGGGTCGGGATCGCGGAATCGGTTGCGAAAGCCTCAGTGTCGGCGGCGAGACCAATCGAAGGGTTCGGGATGTTCATGCGGCATGGCAAATTCAGGCGTCCCTGCCGCGCCAAATCGGCGCTCGACCTAGCATCCTTGTAACGCTTTGTCCATAATTCCGGCCAAGCGGACGGCTTTTATTGGTGAAGACCGATGACACTGCTTGCATGCGGGTTCCGCCGACGCGGGTTGGAAACTGTGGTCGCGCTGCCGCGCGCCGGTTCCATGGGGCGGCGACATGGCAGAATTGCGGCATTCAAAAGACATCTTTGGCCGCAGGACTGCCGCATCGTCGCAGGCAAGAAAAAAACGCTGGATCGCCAGTGCCCGCGCGCCGCTGTCGCGCCCAGATGTCGCTGCCCGGCCGGAAAGGAACACCGGTGAGGGCGCCGGCAGCGGTCGGCCCGCGCATGGCATCGCTGCTTGCCCCGTTTCGCGGCGCGGCGCTGATCGCGGCGGCCAGGCTCGGAGATCCCGGCGCGGAAAGTGTCGTCCTTGGTTCCGGTATGGAGCGCATCGACATCGTCATCGTCCGGCTCGGCGGGGACATCCGCGCGTTTCTCAACGAATGCCCGCACGCGCTGACGACGCTGGAGACCTTCGACGGGCGCTTTTTCGACGCCGACGATCCCTCGCTGCTGGTCTGCTCCACCCATGGCGCGCGCTTTGCCGCCCTGACCGGCCTCTGTGTCGCCGGTCCGTGTCTCGGCCGCGCCCTCAGCGCCGTGCCGATCACCGTCGAGGATGGAATTATCCGCGTTGCCCCAGGGCATTAGCACGCTATTGCAGCGCCATACGAAAGTTCGATCTGGCAGCCGTGGATTTGCTGTGCTTGCATACGCATAATGCCACATTGAATGCGGACAACCGTGAAACGGTGTCGCAACAGTTATGACTGGGAGGAAGCGTAATGCACGACGAATTGTACCCCGTGCCCGAAGCGACGGCGAAGGCCGCGCTGATCGACAACGACAAATACCTTCAAATGTACCAGCAGTCGATCGACGACCCGAACGCCTTCTGGGGCGAGCACGGCAAGCGTATCGATTGGATCAAGCCCTATACCAAGGTCAAGAACACCTCCTACGACTACCACAACGTTTCCATCAAATGGTTCGAGGACGGCACCCTCAACGTCGCCGCCAACTGCATCGACCGCCACCTGGAGACCCGCGGCGACCAGACCGCGATCATCTGGGAAGGCGACGATCCGGCCGACGACGAGCACATCACCTATCGCCAGCTGCACGAGCGTGTCAGCCGTCTCGCCAACGCTTTCAAGGACAACGGCGTCAAGAAGGGCGACCGGGTCACCATCTACCTCCCGATGATCCCGGAAGCCGCCTACGCCATGCTCGCCTGCGCCCGCATCGGCGCGGTGCACTCCATCGTCTTCGGCGGCTTTTCGCCGGATTCGCTCGCCAACCGCATCGAGGACTGCCGCTCGTCCTTCATCATCACCGCCGACGAGGGCCTGCGCGGCGGGCGCAAGGTGCCGCTGAAGGCCAACACCGACAAGGCGATCGAGGTCGCCGCCCGCGACGGGGCCGTCGTCGACAAGGTGATCGTCGTCAAGCGCACCGGCGGCGACATCGCCATGAAGGAGGGCCGCGACGTCTGGTACCACGAGGCCGTGGAAGCCGCCTCGCCGGACTGCCCGCCGGAGGAGATGAGCGCGGAGGACCCGCTGTTCATCCTCTACACCTCCGGCTCCACCGGCAAGCCGAAGGGCGTCATGCACACCACCGGCGGCTACCTCGTCTACGCCTCCATGACCCACGAATATGTCTTCGACTACCAGGACGCGGAGGTCTACTGGTGCACCGCCGACGTCGGCTGGGTGACCGGCCACAGCTACATCGTCTACGGCCCGCTCGCCAACGGCGCCACGACGCTGATGTTCGAGGGCGTGCCGAACTATCCGAGCCCGTCCCGCTTCTGGGAAGTGGTCGACAAGCACAAGGTGTCGATCTTCTACACCGCGCCGACCGCGATCCGCGCGCTGATGGGCGCCGGCGAGGATTACGTCAAGAAGACCGACCGATCGTCGCTCCGCATTCTCGGCTCGGTCGGCGAGCCGATCAATCCGGAGGCCTGGATCTGGTACTACGACGTCGTCGGCGAGAAGCGCTGCCCGATCGTCGACACCTGGTGGCAGACGGAGACCGGCGGCATCCTGATCACGCCGCTGCCGGGCGCAACGGCCCTGAAGCCGGGCTCGGCGACGCGGCCGTTCTTCGGCATCCAGCCGCAGATCGTCGACGCGGAAGGCAAGGAGCTGGACGGCGCGACGGAGGGCAACCTCGTCATCGCCGATTCCTGGCCGGGCCAGATGCGCACCGTCTATGGCGACCACGAGCGCTTCGTGCAGACCTACTTCTCCACCTACAAGGGCAAGTACTTCACGGGCGACGGCTGCCGCCGCGACGCCGACGGCTATTACTGGATCACCGGCCGCGTCGACGACGTCATCAACGTCTCCGGTCACCGCATGGGCACGGCCGAGGTGGAATCGGCGCTCGTCGCCCATCCGAAGGTGTCCGAGGCCGCCGTCGTCGGCTATCCGCATAGTCTGAAGGGCCAGGGCATCTACGCCTATGTCACCCTGATGGAGGGCGAGGAGCCGTCGGAGGAGCTGCAGAAGGAACTGGTGAAGTGGGTCCGCAACGAGATCGGCCCGATCGCCTCGCCGGACCTCATCCAGTTCGCGCCCGGCCTGCCGAAGACCCGGTCGGGCAAGATCATGCGCCGCATCCTCAGGAAGATCGCGGAAGACGCCTTCGAGAACCTCGGCGACACCTCGACGCTCGCCGATCCGGGCGTCGTCGAAGACCTCATCGAGAACCGCCAGAACCGGGCATAGCCGGCGCGGAAGAGTGTTAGGGAAACGCTGCAAGAAGAAACGGCCGGGGGGGGGTCTCCGGCCGTTTTTTTCAAAAGCCGCGTTGCCGGGTGGGAACAGGCCGCGTCCTTGGCGAACGCCTGAACCTGCGAACGCCTACGTTCCATCTCCCTGGATTGCTTCGCTCCGCTCGCAATGACGATTGCCCAGTGTTTTCAACGTCATTGCGAGGAGGCCGCAAGGCCGACGCAGCAATCCAGCGGGCGTTTGCCGACGAACTGACGGTTCCTCGTGTGCAGTCCCCCTGCCCAAACCTCAGTCGTCACCCCGGCCCCCGAGCCGGGGCCTAATGCCCGCATCGACACGGTATGCCGGTGGAAAACGGAAAGAAGCCATCGCGCGGACGTCGGCTGCGGCAGGACCCGAGGCGGCATACCGCATCGAGACGGGCATTGGGTCGCGGCTCTCCGCTGCGCTGCGGCCGGGATGACGACCGTGGGGTCGCGAACGGGCCGCGTGACCCGGCACTGCGGCAAACCCAGCGCGCAAGGTGAACAACCGGCGCCGGCCCTACTCGGCTGCGTTGCGGTCGAAGCGCGCCCTGGCGAGGTCCGCGACGAGGTCCGGCAGGGTTTCGGCCGAGGCGGAGCCGCGGTGGCGGTCCGGCGGCGGTTCGGTGCCGGGGGCGGCGTTCTCGAAGACGTCGTAGCTGGCGTTGCGCTCCAGGGCGAGGATGTCGCTTTGCTGGCGGTGGGCGCAGCCCTTGATGCAGCCGGAGACGTGGATGGTCAGCGGCTCGGGCAGGGGCGCGTCGCCGAGGGTTTTGGCGACCGCCGCAAAGACGGCGCGGCCGTTCTCCTTGGTGTGGAGCCGGCCGCCCCGGCAGCCTTCGACGCCGCTGCAGGCGTAGAGCCGAATGCGCACGAAGGCCGGGTCGACGACGAAGCCGAGGCGGTCGGCCTCCGCCAGGAGAGCCTCTGCCGCGTCCGTGCGGACGGAGGGCAAAAAGACCGCGTGCCAGGGGGCGAGCCGCAGCGTGCCGTCGCCGTGGCGGTCGGCAAGGGCGGCAAGGTGCCGGGTCGTCGCCACATCGAGCCGGCCGACCGGAACGCCGAGGCCGCAGGAGACGAACCCGCTGCGGGCCTCCGGAACGATGCCGATGGAGGGATCGAAGACCGGGAGCGGGTCGGCCACGGCGGCGCGCTCTAGCGGGATTTCGGCGAAGTCCTCCAGCCTTTCGACGATGGTCTCCACCGGTACCGTCTTGATCAGCCGCCTGATCCGGTTCTCGTAGGGACCGCCGAGGGCAAGGGCGAGCCGGACGGCGGCGGCTGTCGGCTGCTTCCAGGTCTTCGCGCCGACGCCGTAAGCGGCAAGGCCCCTCGGCAGCGGCGACTGGGCTTCCGCGGCAAGCGCGATGGCGGCGCGGGCGGCGGCGATCGCCAGCAGCGGTGCGGTCTCTTCGGATGCGACGAGTTCCGTCGGCGTGCCCGCAAGGGTCAGGCGGAAGCGGATGCCGCTCGCGGCGCGCTCCGCAACGAGGCCGATGTCGTGGGCAAGGCCGGCAACGCCGCTCGCCCCGCCATTGTCGACGACGAAGCCGACTTCGGAACTGAGGCTTTTGAGCGCCGGGCGCGCCTGGATCGCCGCATCGAGCGCCTCAACGAGTCCGCGCGTGTCGCACAGCGCGTCCGGGTCGCGGCCGTCGAGCGGGTCGGCGACGATGTTGCGGATGCGGTCGGCCCAGGCGGCCTTGGGAAGAAGTCCGGCGCCGCCGAGATGGGTCTTCAGGACGTCGAAGGTGATGTCGTGGAGGCCGCGGACCTGCAGGTTCGCCCGGTTGGTGAGGTCGATGAGGCCGCTGCCGAGATCGCCGGCAAGGGCCGCGACCGCGCGCAACTGGTCGGCCGTCACCGCGCCGCCGGGAAGGCGGATGCGGATCATCGGCCCGTCCTTCATATGGGCGATGTAGAGGCAGCCGGGGGTCTTGGCCATGTCGGCGTCGGGGAAGTCGTTGGGGTCTAGAACAGCATACCGTGACTGCCGGCGACCGCACCCGAAATCGTGATGAGACCGAGTGTCAAAAGGACCCAGTGCAGGCGCCGGATCAGCCGGAACGTCGCTTCGGGCCGGTCTTTTGCCGCGCTCTGAAACCAGCGGTGGAGGAAGAGCGGCTCGGCGACGAACAGCATGACGGAAAAGACCAGCCACACCGCGACCATGGCATGCATCCACCAGAAGGCGGGATCGAGAAACCGGTCCCAGAGGTCCCAGGCCCAGGCCATGTAGAGGCCGGACAGGCCGACGAGCAGCGTCGTCGCCCGCGCCTGCCAGGCAAAGCGGCCCTCGATCTCCTCGAAGAAGGCGACGCGCTCCTCGGCCGACTTGAAGCGCAGGACCGCCGGCAACAGGATGGTGGTGACGAAGGCGACGCCGCCGATCCACAGGACGACGCCGACGACATGGAGCGCGCGGGCGATCGCCATATCGTCCATGGCGGGCCTCCTTTGCGAGGGAAACGATGATCGTTCGCAAAGGCATGACACGGGCAGAGCCGGCGCCCCTTGACTGTCGTCAAGTCGCGCGGAGGCCGGGCAGGGGTCAGGATCGACGGCTCAGAATTTCTCTTCGCCGCGCTGGCGGTGAGGGTCGGGGAAGTCGCGGTAGAGCGCGAAGGTGGCCTTCTCGACCATGGAATTGACCGAAAAGTGCCGGGCCTCGACCGTGCCGTCGCGGCGGGAGACGAGGGCGAAGGCGGCATCGAGCTGGGCGAGGCCTTCGACCTCGATGGCGATGTGGAATTCGCCGAGGTCCTTCGGCGCAAGGCCGAGCTTGCGCCGCATCAACCGCCAGCCGGCGATCCTGCCGTCGGCCTTCAGGCCGTCCAGGAACGTCGCCAGATTGTCGGCAAAGGCAACGTCCGAGGCGCCCGGCTTCAGGTCGATGAAGCAGTGATAGACATCCATCGGCGCCCTTTCCGGACGGACCACCCGCGAAAAGGCCGTCAGAGCGGCTTCAGGGTTTCCGGGTCGATGCCGCCCATGCGGCAGATGCGGTCCCACTCCTCCGGCTCGACGGGCTGCACGGAGAGCCGCGAGTTCTTGGCCAGCACCATGTTCTCCAGCTCCGGCGTTCCCTTGACGTCGTCGAGGGAGACCGGCGTCTTCAGCGGCGCCAGGGCGCGCACGTCAACGCAGTGCCAGCGCTCGTCGTCGGTGGTGGAGTCCGGATGCGCCTCGGCCGAGACCTCGACGACGCCGACGATCTTCTTCTCGTTGACCGAGTGGTAGAAGAAGCCGCGCTCGCCGAGCTTCATGGCCTGCATGTTGTTGCGGGCCTGGTAGTTGCGGACGCCGTCCCATTGCTCGCCCGCATCACCCTTCTTCACCTGGTCGTCCCACGACCAGGTGCCCGGCTCGGATTTGAACAGCCAGTAGGCCATGTCAGCAATCCGGGTTCTTGACCGCCCAGCTCCACGGCCGGATTTCCACATGCTCGAAGAGGCCGGCGCGCTCATACGGGTCCTCTTCGGAAACGGCAAGGGCTTCCTGGCGGTTGGAGGCCTCGATGATGATCAGGCTGCCGGACGGGGTGCCGTCGTCGTCGAGGAAGGGGCCGGCCGCCTTCAGCTTGCTGCCGAGGGCGTCGAGATAGGCGAGGTGGTCGGGGCGGGTGTTGGCCCGCAAATCGGTCATGTGCGGCTTGTCGGTGCAGATGAGCGCGTAAAGCATAAAGGTCTCCCGGAGGCATTTTTGGTAAGGGGCGGGTGCCCTGAAATCTCGGCGGCGGAGATTAGGCGGGGCACCCCGTCGCGTCTAGTGCGGCGGGCCGAGAAAAACCGAATATGACGGGAAATCTCGCCGCTATGCCTCTTCGCGCTTGAGGGGCCGGCGCATCAGCCGCTCGATGGCGGCATCGAGGCGGAGGCGGCCTTCGACGATTTCGGCAACGACCTCGGTGATCGGCATGTCGATGGCCTCGCGCCGGGCAAGGTCGCGGGCGATCAGCGCGGTCATCGCTCCCTCGGCGAGCGGACGGCCCCTCGCAAGGAGGTCGGCGACGGCCGCGCCCTCGCCGATGCCGATGCCGAAGGCGTAGTTGCGGGACTGGACGCTGGAGCAGGTCAGCATCAGGTCGCCGAGGCCGGACAGGCCCATCAGGGTCTCCGCCTCCGCGCCGCGACGGCGCGCGAAACGGCGGATTTCCGCAAAGCCGCGGGCAATGAGGGCGGCTTCGGCGCTCTTGCCGAGCCGCGCGCCGGCAACGGCGCCGGCACCGATCGCCAGCACGTTCTTCAGGGCGCCGCCGATTTCAACCCCGACAAGGTCGGTCGCGGCATAGGGCCGGAACGCGGGCGCGGAGAGGCTGTCCGCGATGGCATCGGCCAGGGCGCCGTCGGCGCTTGCGATGGTCACCGCCGTCGGCAGGCCTCGTGCCACGTCGCTCGCAAAGCTCGGCCCGGAGAGCGCCGCCGGGCGGGCTTGCGGCAGTTCCTCGACAAGCACCTCGCTCATCAGCCGGCCGGTCGACCGTTCGATGCCCTTGGCGCAGAGGACGACGGGCGTACCGCTTGCGACCAGCGGCTGAAGGTCGCGGAGGACAGCGCGCAGGGTCTGGGCCGGCGTGACGAGGAGGAGAAGGTCGGCGGAGGCGGCTTCGGAAAGGTCGATGGTCCCGGAGATCGGTTCCTTGAAGGGGATGCCCGGCAGGTAGCGCGGATTGCCGTTGCCGGCGTTGACGGACGCGACGGTCTCGGCGTCGCGGCCCCAGAGGATTGCCTTCCTGCCGGCGCGGCTGGCGACGAGGGCAAGGGCGCTGCCCCAGGCGCCGGCGCCGATGATGCCGATGGTGTCGAAGGTTTCCATGGCCGCCCTCACACCTTCGCGCCGAGCCGGCCGGAGCCGACCAGCGGTGAGGCGTTTTCATCGAGCGGCCAGCGGGCGCGGGCGGCAAAGCCGAGCGGATCGGTCTCGCCGCGGGAAAGCCGTTCGGCACCGGCCCAGGCGATCATGGCGCCGTTGTCGGTGCAAAGCTTCGGCGGCAGCGCCAGGAAAGTGGCGCCGGCGGTCTCGGCCACCTCGGTGAGGACGGCGCGCAGCACACCGTTCGAGGCAACGCCGCCGGCTGCGGCGAAGCCGATGGGCCAGCCGGGGAATTCCTCGGCAAAGCGCTTCAGCGCCGCGGTGAGTTTCTTGCGGACGACGTCGGCGACGGCGCCTTGGAAGGCGGCACAGATATCGGCGACGTCCTGATCAGTCAGCGGGGCGACGCCCTTTGCCGCAAGCCTGACGGCAGTCTTGAGGCCCGCAAAGGAGAAATCGAGGCCCGGGCGGTCGATCAGCGGGCGCGGCAGATCGAAGCGCTTGGCGTCGCCCGTGCGTGCCGCCTTTTCCACTTCCGGGCCGCCGGGATAGGCAAGGCCGAGCAGTTTCGCGGTCTTGTCGAAGGCCTCGCCGAGGGCATCGTCGATGGTCGTGCCCCAGCGCTCGTAGTGGCCGACGTCGCGCACCAGCAGGATCTGGGTGTGGCCGCCGGAGACAAGGAACATCAGGTACGGAAAGGCAAGCTCGCCGACGAGGCGCGGGGTCAGCGCGTGGGCGGCCAGGTGATTGACGGCAATCAGCGGTTTTCCGCTCGCCGCCGCGATCGCCTTTGCCGTCGTCAGGCCGACGAGGAGGCCGCCGACAAGGCCCGGCCCGGCGGTGGCGGCGATGCCGGAAAGGTCCCGGAACCCGGCGTCGGCCTCCGCCATGGCCGTCTCGATGATGCGGTCGAGGGCCTCCACATGGGCGCGCGCGGCGATCTCCGGCACGACGCCGCCGAAGACGGCATGGGCCTCGATCTGGCTCCAGACGACGTCCGAAAGAATGGTGCCGCGCCCCTCGGCATCCCGGTGGACGACGGCCGCAGCCGTCTCGTCGCAGCTCGTCTCGATGCCAAGCACGATCATAAGGGCTTTTCCGTGCGGCAAACTGTAGGCAATTGACGGGTCCTGACCCTCAGCTTATCACCATAGCCCGTCCGGGCGTCGGTGGTCGATCCTGCCATGATCGCCGCCCGTCCCGGCGCGATCGCGTATCCCCGAGGCCGTAACTCCGGATCGAGACTATTGCAAACGAAACCTGTGCGAATTGGTACCCGAGGCAGCGCTCTGGCGCTCGCCCAGGCCCATGAGACCCGCGACCGCATCCAGGCCGCCCATGGCGATGCCGCGCCGGAGATCGAGATCGTCGTCATCAAGACGACGGGCGATGCCATCCTCGACCGGCCGCTGTCGGAAGCCGGCGGCAAGGGCCTTTTCACCAAGGAAATCGAGGAAGCGCTGCTCGACAAGCGCATCGATCTTGCGGTCCACTCGGCCAAGGACATGCCGACGGTGCTGCCGGACGGGCTGGCGCTGACCGCCTTCCTGCCGCGCGAGGACGTGCGCGACGCCTTCATCAGCCCGAAGGCAAAGACGCTGATGGAGCTGCCCGAGGGCGCCGTCGTCGGCTCCTCGTCGCTCAGGCGCCAGTCGCTGATCAAGCGGCTGAGGCCGGACATCGATGTGGTCACCTTCCGCGGCAACGTGCAAAGCCGGCTGAAGAAGCTGGAAGACGGCGTCGTCGACGCGACGCTCCTTGCCAATGCCGGCCTCCGGCGCCTCGGCATGGCCCACATCATCACCTCGCTGATCGAGCTGGAGGACTTCCTGCCGGCCGTCGGCCAGGGCGCGATCACCATCGAGTCCCGGATCGAGGACCAGGAGACCCTGGCGCTGCTCGCCCCGATCCACGATGCGGACACGGCGGTGGCGCTCGGCGCGGAACGGGCGTTCCTCTTTGAGCTCGACGGCTCCTGCCGCACGCCGATCGCCGGCCATGCGACGCTGAAGGACGGCACCCTGTCGTTCAAGGGCATGATCCTGAAGACCGACGGCTCGGAGGTCCACGACATCGCCCGCGAGGGCCCGGTCGTCGACGCCGTCGCCATCGGCGCCGAATGCGGCCGGATCCTGAAGGAGCGCGGCGGACCGGACTTCTTCGCCCACCTTTGACGGCGTCCGCCGGCCGTCTTTAAGGTCGTGCCCATGCGCTTCCTCGTCACCCGGCCGGAACCCGGCGCCAGCGAGACCGCCCGCCAGCTTGCCGACCTCGGTCACGAGGCGCTGGTGGATTCCCTCATGCATGTGGTGTTCGACGCCGAGGTGCCGATCGCCCTTGAAGGCCTCTCCGCAGTGTTGGTGACCAGCGCCAACGGCATCAGGGCGCTCGCCGAACGGGCCGATTTTTCCGCCATTTCCGCTGTGCCGCTCTTCGCCGTCGGCGCGTCGACGGCAAGCCTTGCCCGCGAGGCCGGCTTTGCCGGGGCCTTTTCGGCCGACGGCGCCGTCGACGACCTTGTCGGTCTCGTCTCCGCGCGCCTCGACCCGGCTTGCGGCACCCTCGTCTATGCGGCGGGTGCGGAGCGGACCGGCGATCTTGACGGCAAATGCCGGGCCAAAGGGTTCTCCGTGGCGGTGGCGGAGGTCTATCGCACCGTCGTCAAGACGGCCTTCAACCCGGAGACGATTGCCGGGTTCAGGACGAAAAGCCTCGACGGTGCGCTGATTTATTCGGCCCGCACGGCCGATGCCTTCGTTGCGGCGGTGCGACAAAACAGCCTCGCAGAGGCATTAAAAACACTGCCCCTCTATGCCATCTCGGCCAAGGCCGCGGCCCCGCTTACCGCGGCAGGCTTTGAAAAAATAGCGATCCCGGCCCGTCCCGACGGGGCCGATTTGCTGGGGTTGCTGCCGAAAAACAGCGACTGAAGGCCACATTGCGGCAAAGTCGAACCGCAATGGGTGTTCTCCCAATGCAATGAAGCCGGTATAACTGAAGCATACCCGCGGTCCGGGGGCAGACCGTCGGGTGATCGCCCACGCTTACCAGAGGAGTTGCATGGCTTCCAATTCTGACAAGGATCGTCCCGGCGCGACCGGACCAGGCAAGCAAGGCCCTCAAGATGATGCCCCTGGAAAGGACAAGACGGACGCGAATCCTTCGGCCGCGGAGCGCAAGCAGGCGAGCCGACCGCCCCGACAACCCGTAACCATCGATCTGAAGGCAACAGAGTCGAGCGACAAGGACAAGGATCCGGGCAAGCCAGCCGCCGGGACCGACGCCAAGCCGGGCGAAAAGCCGACAAGCGCTGCGGGAGGCGCAAAGACGGCAGACACCGGCAAGACGGAGGACCCCAAGGCCGCCGCAAAGCCGGATCCGAAAGCCCCGCCGAAGCCGGACGAGAAGCCGAAAAGCGCTGCTGCGGGAGCCGCGCCGAAGGCCGATCCGGGGGCGACCAAGATGGCGCCGCCGCCGGTCCAGAGCAGCGGTGCCGGCAGTCGTTTCGTTGCCGCCCTGCTCGGCGGCGTGATCGCGCTCGGCGGTGCCTATGGCCTGATCCAGACCGGAAAGCTGCAGTTGCCGGGTGCCCAGGAGGCCGCGGCCACGCAGACGGCGCTCAGCGAGGCTGAGGCCAAGATCGCCGCGCTCGAAGAGCGGATTGCCGGCGGTGGCGAACTGGCGACGACCGTCGACGGCCTGTCGACCCGCGTCTCCGCGCTGGAAGCGGCGCCGGACGACACCGGCACCAGCGACCAGGTCGCAGCCCTTGCCGAGCGTCTGACGGCCGCCGAAGCGGCGGCGCAATCGGCCGCCGAGGCGGTGCCGGATCTGACCCCGCTCAACGAGGAGGTCGCCGAATTGCGGCGGCTGGTCTCGACCGGGGCGGCCGGATCGGACGTCGCGCTGGAAAGCCTGCAGTCGGAGATCACCGACCTGAAGAGCGGCCTGCAGTCGACGCAGGACCAGGTGGCGACGCTGGCCGACAAGCCGGCGGGCGACCCAAGCCTGCCCGAGAAGGTGGCCGATATCGACAGCCGCCTTGCCGCCACGGAGAGCACCGCCTCGGATACGGCGGAACAGCTCAAGCAGGTGGCGCTGACGGCCCAGCAGGCCGATGTCGCGTCCGGCGCGGGCGTTGCGCTCGGGCCCGACGTCAAGGCACTGCAGGCGGCGACCCAGACGCTGACCGAGAACGTCGATGCGGCGACCAGCCAGTTGTCGGCGCTGCAGTCCGGTCAGGAAGCGTTGACGACCAAGGTCGGCTCGCTGGAGGAGACCGTCACCTCGCTCGACCAGCGGATGGGTTCCGCCGAGGAACAGCTCGGTGGCGTCACCGCCCGCGAGACGGCGGCGCGTGCCCTTGCGGTCGCGTCCCTGTCCGATGCGGTCGATGCCGGCCGGCCCTATTCCACCGAGCTGTCGGCCGTTGCCGCCTCGCTCGGCGACGGGGTCGACCTTTCCGCGCTTGAGGCCCATGCCGAGAGCGGACTGCCGACGCGGGCCGAACTGGTCCAGCGCTTCGATGCGGTGGCCGACGCCATGCTGGCGACCACCAGCGAAGTGCCGGAAGACGCCGGCATCCTCGACAAGTTCCTGGTCAATGCCCGCTCCTCGGTACAGGTGCGGCCGTCCGGGGACAGCGGCGGGACCAGCGTTGCGTCGATCGTCGCGCGGATGGAGGCCCAGGTGAAGGCCGGCAAGCTCGCCGAGGCTCTCGGCGAAATGGATGCCTTGCCGGACGACGCCAAGGCCGCCGGTGCCGACTGGGCCGCGGCCGTCCAGGCCCGCCTGCAAGCCGAGTCCCTGGTCCGTCAGACGGCCAAGGACGTGTTGACCATGCTGTCGGGCAACGCCCCGGCGGCGAGCAACTGATCGGCTGAGGGAGTAGTGATATGGTTCGTTTGATAATCTTCTTCGCCGTTCTGTTCGCCTTCGCCCTTGGCGGGGCATGGCTTGCCGACCGGCCGGGAACCGTGATGCTCGACTGGCAGGGCTACCAGGTGCAGACCAGCCTGATGGTCGGCCTGGTGGGGCTCCTGGTCCTCGTCATCGTTCTCTTCATCGCCTGGGCGATCATCGTCAAACTGGTCCGCTCGCCGCGGAGCTTTGCCCGGTTCTGGGGAGCGCGTCGCCGCGAACGGGGCTACAGGGCCCTCACCAACGGCCTCATCGCCGTCGGTTCGGGCGATGTCTCCGGGGCGCGCAAATACGCCAAGGACGCCCAGAAGCTGCTGCGCCGGGAACCGGCGACCAAGCTGCTGGCGGCCCAGGCCGCCCAGCTCGGCGGCGACACCGGCAAGGCCCAGGGTCAGTTCACCAGCATGCTGGAGCATGAATCGACCCAGGTCCTCGGCCTGCACGGCCTCTATCTGGAGGCGCAGCGGGCCGGCGAGACGGAAGCTGCAAGGCACTATGCCAAGGAGGCGATCGCCATCTCGCCCGCCCTTCCCTGGGCCGGCAAGGCGATGCTCGACTTCCAGGCGTCGGAAGGCGACTGGGAAGCGGCGCTCACCACCCTGGAGCGCAACGCCCAGTTCAAGCTGGTCGACAAGAAGACCGCACGGCGCGAGCGCGCCGTGCTCCTGACCGCGCGGGCGATGGAGCTGGAGACCGGCTCTCCCGACCGGGCGCGTGCCCTTGCCAAGGAAGCCCATGGCCTGGCACCGGACCTGGTGCCGGCGGCGGCCGTTGCCGGGCGCCTCTATTCGCGTTCCGGCGATTTCGGCCGGGCCGCGAAGATCCTGGAGGCGGCCTGGAAGAAGAACCCGCATCCGGACATCGCCGAGGCCTATATCCACATCCGGCCCGGCGATTCCATCCGCGACCGTCAGAAGCGGGTGAGCCACCTCAACCAGCTCCGTGCCAACCATCCGGAGGGCGCGCTGGCGCTCGCCCGGGTGGCGATCGACGCCAACGACTGGGAGACCGCCCGCGAGGCGCTCACCAAGCTGTTGCGCTCGGCGCCGACCAAGCGGGCCTGCCTGATGATGGCCGAGGTCGAAGAGGGCCAGCACGGCGATCATGGCCGGGTCCGCGAATGGCTGTCGCGGGCGGTGCGGGCGCCGCAGGATCCGGCATGGGTCGCCGACGGCATCGTCTCGGACACCTGGGCGCCGATTTCGCCGGTCACCGGCGAGCTCGACGCCTTCGAGTGGAAGACGCCGCCAACGGCACTGGCGCCACCCTCGGACGGGCCGCTGATCGACGAGGAGCTCCTGCAGCCGCGTCCGCCGGTTGCCGCCAAGGCGGCGATCGAGCCGGCAAGGGACGTTACCCCGAAGAAGCCGGAAGACGACAAGGCACCGGTCGGCAACCTCGAGGAGGCAGCCGGTACGCCGGGAAAATCTGACGCGGGAGCGGTGAAGACCGCCGCCTTCGACGTTCCCGCGTCATCAAATACCGACGGAGCGCGCTCCGGAACGGGCACCGGCGAGACGCCGGCACCCGCGGCCAGGACGGAAACACCCGCCTCCACGACGCACGCGGCGGCAACGCCGGGCAAGGGCCCGGCCGAGCCGGAGGCGGACACGGACAAGACAGGCGCGGAGGCCAAGGCCCCCGCGCCGGCTGCGGCAAAAGACGATCCCGCGAAAGGCGCGGCGCCCGAAAAGGCGCCTCAGAAGGCGGAAAATGCCGCCGCCGCCAAGTCCCCGAAGCCGGAACCGGCAAAACCGGAGCCGGCGACTGCGGCCGGGCGCGAGACCGTCGCGCCGCCGATCCCCGATGCCGTGGGCGACGGCTATCGGACCCGGCGGAGCACGGTCGCCTATCCGCTCGGCCGGGCACCGGACGATCCGGGACCGCGCGGCAACGGCGCCGACAGGAACGGCTATAAGTCGTACACCTGACGGCTCCGCCGGTCGCAATGGCAAGAAAGGCCGCGCCGCCTCCGCACAAGGGAGCGGCGCGGTTTTTTGTCCGGTCCGTCGTCTGCATCCCGTTGCAGGCTGTGGCGGGGCGGCGAGAATGGCGCTTGAAATACCGGGCCTCTGCCGTTATCAGAGGGCGGTCGAAACGCCGTCCTGGAAGGGTTGCGATCCTTCGCGGGAAAAGCGTTTCGACCGTTCGGCGGGTCTTTTTTAGCGTGAAGCCTCGCCCCTTAGCCGCATTAGCTCAGTTGGTAGAGCACGTCATTCGTAATGATGGGGTCGGCGGTTCGAATCCGTCATGCGGCACCATTCTTCCAGGCTTTTTTTGGCAGGCTCCCGGCGTTCGGCGTGTCCGCTTGGGCGGTGCCTTTGACGCGGCCGGCGATATCCGGCGCCGTCCTGCCTTGAACGCAAGGTCTGCGCTCACACGGCTTCGCGGCGCATCCGTGAGGATGGGGCGGAGGCGTGGTTCGGCCGCTCACTTGATCCGGAACATGTTGCGCAGCGCCAGCGCGATCAGGAACAGGAAGGTCACCGACAACAGGGTCTGGAAGACGCCGAGATAGGCGACGGCGACGGGGATGTCCGGCGGCAGGTGTCGTACGGCGGCTTCCATCGTTGCCGCGTCGGGGTACTTCGCCGGGTCGACCTTCGCTGGATAGAGGCAGGCATAGGCCTTGAGGATGCTCTGGCGCTGGGCGCCGCTGATCGCCGGCAGGGCGTTGGCGAGGGCGAGGAAGGCGGACTTGGCGAAGGCGACGTCCTGGCAGTCCCCGGCCGGGTTCGCCTTGGACAAGTAGATCCCCGCGAAGGCCCATGTGGTGGCAAAGAGCCAGGAGAAGGGGCGCACGAACGAGCGGCCGTAGTCCGACGTCATCCAATAGATGCGATTGAACTGGCGCGACCAGAAGGGTTCCCGTTCGAGCAACAACTCGGCGCTCTTCAGACCCTTGAAGAACAGCATCTCCTGCTCGTGGTCGTGGCCCTGGATCGCCAACCGGGCAAGGGCGCGGTATCGCGCCGGGTCGTCGGTGTCGGGAAAGGGGCGATGGGTCAACGGACTGGGAATTGGCACCGATACGTTGTCGAGCCGCAGCGCTTCGGTGAAATGGGCTTGAATGAAACCTGGAACGCGGGTTTCGAAGCGCGTATCGGCGAGGCTGAACGCGCGGGAAGCGTCGATCGCCCCGAAGTCGGCTTCACCAGCAAATTTGGCACCATCGAAGCTTGTGTTGCCGTCAAAACCGGAAAGGCCAAACAAAGCGTTACCTCTGAACGTCGCGCTGTCGAACCAAGCGATGCTGCTGAATGTCGCGTTGTCGAACCAAGCGTTGCCCTCGAACGTCGCGCTGTTAAACGAAGCGACGTCGTTGAACGTCGCGCTGTAGAAGTGAGCGTTGCCGCTAAACGTCGTGCTGTCGAACCAAGCGTTGCTGCCGAACGTCGCGCGGTTAAACGAAGCGATGTCCCTGAACGTCGCGCTGTAGAATTGAGCGTTGCCGCTAAACGTCGTGCTGTCGAAGGAAGCGCTGCTTCTGAACGTCGCGCTGTCGAACCAAGCGTTGCCGCTAAACGTCGTGCTGTCGAAGGAAGCGTTGCTTCTGAACGTCGCGCTGTCAAACGAAGCGACGCTGCTGAACTTCGCGCTGTAGAAGTGAGCGTCGCCGCTGAACTTCGCGCTGCCGAAATCTGTCTGTCCTGGAAACAGGAAATCCTGGAAACGGATGATTGCGCCAACACACGAAAGTGTATTTGCAGACGTGGATTGCCTGCTTGCGGATTCTCCCTCCTGCCGATCCTCCCCTGATGCCGACCGCAGCCGGACGGAGTGGAAGCTCGTTGCCGCCTTCTCAAGCCAATCTTGGGTGCCTTGGTTAGTGCCCACCTCACCCCAGAAGCCGAAAACAGTCTGACCGGCGCCGACTGCCCATTTCCTTTCGTCGACTAGCTTTTCCTTGTCGGCCAGCATCTGTTCCGCCCAGCCGTTCCAGACGGCCTTGGCCGCCTCGTGGGCCTCGTCCTCCGATTTGCCCGCGTCGAGGGCGGCTTTGCGCTCCGCTTCGCAGTCGGTCCATCGCGCGATGGTGCGGTCGCGAATGCGCTTGCGGACGCCTTTGGGGGAGTCGTCCGGCCGTTCGGGCGGGTCGGGTTCAGGATTGTGGTCGTCGGACATGATGGTTCGGGATGTGGCAGGTTGAGAGGGCAGGGTAATCGGGTTGTGGATTGCTGCTAGTCTCAACCGCTTTTCCCGTCCGCGCAAGCGCATGCGTCGGCTCTTGGCACTGCCGCGCCCAACACTCTCCCCGTCACCCCGGCCTCCGAGCCGGGGCCTATTGCCCCTCACCGCGCGGTATGCCGTTGGCGGGGAGCCGCCGGCCGTTGCGGCGGGGCGGGCAGGAGCCGCGGTGGACATACCGTGTCGAGGTGCGCAATGGGTCCCGGCTCACGCCGCTTTGCGGCGCGTCCGGGATGACGGGGAGAGTTGGTGGCGAGGGAGGTGGTTACGCCGCCTCTGTCGCGGCGACGCCCACATGGTGCAATTGGCGGGCTGAGAGGCGCTCGGGGCCGCATTTTCCGAGCGGGTCGCCCTGGATTGCTTCGCTGCGCTCGCAATGACGGTGAGAGGTGGATTTCCGAATGAATTCACCTTTATTGCGAGACGAGCAGGACGGGGAGCAGCGTGTGCCACGAGCCTCATCAGGCCGACGCGGCAATGCAGCGTCGGTTGAGCATGGCGGAAGGGCCAGGACCCGCCTAAATCGTCGGGCTCAGCCGTCCCCGTTCCCCTAATTCCGCCCCTCAAGCAGGCGCCTTGCAATCACCTGCGCCTGTATCTCCGCGGCGCCCTCGAAAATGTTGAGGATGCGGGCGTCGCAGAGGACGCGGGAGATGGCGTATTCGAGGGCAAAGCCGTTGCCGCCGTGGATCTGCAGGGCGTTGTCGGCGGCGGCCCAGGCGACGCGGGCGCCTAGGAGCTTGGCCATGCCGGCCTCCAGGTCGCAGCGGCGGCCGGAGTCCTTTTCGCGGGCGGAGAAATAGGTGAGCTGGCGGGCGATCATGATCTCGACGGCCATCATCGCCAGCTTGTCGGCCACGCGCGGGAAGTTGACGAGGGCCTCACCGAACTGCACCCGCTCCTGGGCGTAGCGCAGGCCCAGGTCGAGGGCCGACTGGGCAACGCCGATGGCGCGGGCCGCGGTCTGGATGCGGGCGCTCTCGAAGGTCTGCATGAGCTGCTTGAAGCCCTGGCCCTCCTCGGCGCCGAGAAGGTTTTCCGCCTTCACCTCAAAACCGTCGAAGGCAATCTCGAATTCCTTCATGCCGCGATAGCCGAGGACCTCGATTTCGCCGCCGCTCATGCCCTCGGCGGGGAACGGATTGGCGTCGTCGCCGCGCGGCTTTTCGGCGAGAAGCATGGAAAGGCCCTTGTAGCCCTTTTCCTCCGGGTTGGTGCGCACCAGCAGCGTCATCAGGTCGGCGCGGACAGGGTGGGTGATCCAGGTCTTGTTGCCGGTGACCTTATAGACGTCGCCGTCCTTGACGGCGCGGGTCTTGAGGCTGGCGAGGTCCGAGCCGGTGTTCGGCTCGGTGAAGACGGCGGTCGGCAGAACCTCGCCGGCGGCGATCAGCGGCAGCCACTTTTCCTTCTGGGCGTCGGTGCCGCCGCCGAGGATCAGCTCCGCGGCGATTTCGGAGCGGGTGCCGAGCGAGCCGACGCCGATATAGGCGCGGGACAGCTCCTCGGAGACGACGCACATGGATTCCTTGCCGAGCCCGAGGCCGCCGAACTCTTCGGGGATGGTCAGGCCGAAGACGCCGAACTCGGCCATTTTGGCGACGACGTCGAGGGGAATGTAGTCGTTCGCCAGGTGCCACTCATGGGCATGGGGCAGGACTTCGGCCTCGGCGAAGCGGCGCATTTCCTCGCGGAACGCCTCGAAGGTCTCGTCGAGGGCGCAATCGCCGATGGTGTGGACGCCCTCCACCTTCTGCATATGCTCGACGAGCGCGGCGCGGTTTTCCGCCGTGTTGCCGTTGTCGAGGAACCAGGCGACGGCGGGGACGTCGGCAAGGAGCGCAACGTCGTCGCGGGAAAGGCCGAGGTCGACCGGGCGGACGATCTCGCCCTGGCTCATCGGGATGCCGCCGACAAGCTCCGACAGGTATTCGCCGAAGGCGATCTCCACGATCAGCGCCTCGATCTCGCCGAAGCTGCCATGGTCCTGCAACCGGTCGACATAGCCGGCCATTTCGCGCAGCGCCTCCACATAGGTGGCGGCCCAGGCAAGGCCGTGGCAGGCGCGCTGCTCCTTGGTGACGAGGGCGCCGGAGACGCGGCCGTCTTCCATCACCTTGTCGCCGACGGCGGCCTTGGCGCGGGCGAGGAAGCCGTCGGCGGCGGCGACGGCATCGCCGCATTTGGACGTCAAGACGTCGAAGGAAAGGGGCGCAGTATCGGCAGTTGTCATGGCTGGCTCCGGCGTTTCATCCTGGGTGTTGGTATGTTTTTCTTCTGGTTTGCAGTGCAACATGCGCAATTCGGCGGGGCGATGCAACTCCGCCTTTCGGCCGAGCGGCGGTTCGCCCCGGCGCCGGCCGGCGGCGGGAACAAGGGGCGCCGGAACGGCGTTGGGTTCCGGGTGAGAGAACAGACCCGGCCGCCATCAGCGCCCCGCGCACCCGTTCGCTCCGCGCCCCTTCCCTCCGGGGCGGCAACCCAGGATCCCGGTCCCATGGCTCGCAGACGCAGGATGTTTCATGGCATTTATGCAATGATGCGGGCGATCTTGAACCCGGCGACGCGACGGCCGGTGGAGATCGACGATTTCCGCCCCCGGCGCCTGCCGGACGTCGGCAGGCGGATTGCGGAGGAAGGGGGAAACAGCGTGGGTCGGATTGCCCGGCGAACCATCGTCGTCATTCGAAGGGTGCTGAAGGACGCGCTCGGGCATTTCAACAATGACGACGGCTGGGCGATTTCCAGCCATGTGGCGATGACCTCGCTGATGGCGCTGTTTCCGTTCCTGATCTTCGTCGCAGCGCTTGCCGCGGCAACGCTCGGCAGCGCTTCGCTCGCCGAAGAAGCGGCCTCGCTCCTCCTCAACGCAATCCCGGAGCGCATCGCCATGGTGCTGTCGCGGGAGATCCACACGGTGCTGACCGTGCCGCGTGGCGACCTCGTCACCGTCGGTATCCTGCTCGCCATCTGGTTCGCCTCCAACGGCGTCGAAGCGCTTCGGACGGCGCTCAACCGGGCCTACCGGATGAAGGAAACCCGCTCGATCTTCCGGCTTCGGCTGCAATCGATCTTCTTCGTCATCTTCGGGGCGACGGCGATGCTGGCGCTGGCCTTCCTCGTCGTGCTGGCGCCGCTCGCCTGGGCGACCGCGATCAAGATCGCGCCCTGGCTGCAGCCGGCGACCGCGTCGTTCACGCTGATCCGGTTCGGGGTCGCGACGGTGATCCTGCTTGCCGGCCTCTTCATCAGTCATGGATTCCTGCCGGCCGGGCGGCGGCCGATCACCCAGCTCTGGCCGGGCATCCTGACGACGCTCGTCCTGTGGCTGGTCGCCGGCTCGGCCTTTGCCGCCTATCTGGAACGGTTCGCCAACTACGTGTCGACCTATGCCGGCCTTGCCGGCGTGATGACGGCGCTGGTGTTTCTCTACCTCGTGGCGGCGCTGTTCATCCTCGGGGCCGAGCTCAATGCCGCGATCCTGCGCTTCCGGGCGGCGCGGGCAAGGGTCCGCCCGGCCCGGGTGCAGATCGTCGGCTGATGCGTTGCTATTTCCCGCTGCGGGCGACGAGGGCGATGGCAAGGCCGGTGATCGCCATGCCGAGGAGCTGGACGAGGGTGAGCGTTTCGCCGAACAGCAGCCAGGCGATCAGCGCCGTCAGCGCCGGCACCAGATAGAACAGCGAGGCGACGCGCGAGACGGCGCCGGCGCGGATCAGCATCATCAGCAGCGTGACGCCGCCGATCGACAGCACCAGCACCAGCCAGGCCATGGCGAAGACGAACTCGCCGCTCCACACGATCTCGAAATCTTCCACCATCAGCGCGCCGAGGCCGACGACGACGCCGGCGCCGAGATACTGGTAGACACCGCCGGCAAGCAGGCTCGTCGCCGTCGCGAACCGCTTCTGGTAGATGGTGCCGAGGGTGATCGCCGCCGTGGCGAAGACGGCCGGGCCGATGGTGGCGAGCGAAATGCCGGAATCGGTGATGTCGAGCTTCGGGCCGAGCACCAGACCGAGGCCCACCAGGCCGACGCCGAGGCCGATCCAGTGCCTCAGCCCGACCTGCTCGCCGAGCAGCGGCCCGGCGGCGATCGCCGTAAGCACCGGCTGCAGGCCGACGATGAGGGCGGCAACGCCGGCCGGCATGCCGCCGTCGATGGCCCAGAACACTCCGCCGAGATAGAGCCCGTGGATAAGGATGCCGGCGATGACGGCGTGGAGGGCTCCCCGCCGGTTCGGCCAGGGCGCGCGGAAGGCGAGCGCCAGCCCGGCCATCAGCACCGTCACGATCGAAAAGCGGATCAACAGGAACGTCAGCGGCTCGGCATAGGGCGCGCCCATGCGCGAGCCGATATAGCCGGTCGACCACAGGAGGACGAAAACGGCCGGGGCAAGTGCGGCAAAAAGTGGCGGCGAGCGATCGGACATCCGGCCTTCCTATCGGCTTCAGAGGACCGCCGCAATTGCTTCCTGCGCGACAACGCATTTTCTGTATACACGCGGGGGCTGCGACGCTGTTTTAGGTGCATTGCAGCATAAATTCATGCTAATGGACTTCGATGGGCGCCTGTGCGGATGTCTCCCGGCGGGGGCCCCCAAAACGACAAGGCGGGGAGAGCATGGCCGAACCAATCGTGATCGTCGGCGCCGGACTTGCCGGCGGGAATGCGGCGGAAACGCTGCGCGCGCTCGGCTATGACGGCGATCTGGTGCTCATCGGCGACGAGGCCGAGGCGCCCTATGCGCGGACCCTGTTGTCGAAGTCGTTCCTTTCCGGCGAGGCGACGCGCGAGGATATCGCCCTCAAGGGCGCGGATTTCTTCGAAGACCTCAACATCGATTTTCGTGCCGCAACGCGCGTTACCGCCCTTGATGCGGCGGAAAAGACGCTGGGCTTTGCCGACGGATCGACGCTCGCCTTCGACAAGCTGCTGCTGACCACCGGCAACCGGGCGCGCTTCCTCGACCTCACCGGCCGCGACCTTGCCGGCATCGTCGCGCTCCGCAAGATCGGCGATGCGGAGTTCATCCGCCCGCGGATCAAGGAAGGCGGGCGGGTCGTCATCGTCGGCGGCGGCTATATCGGCATGGAGGTGGCGGCCGTCGCCCGCGCCTTCGGTGCCGAGGTGACCGTGGTCGAAGCCGCCGACCGGGTGATGCGGCGGATCGCGTCGCCCTTCGTCTCGGACTATTTCGTCGCGCTGCACCGCGACAACGGCGTCGACGTCCGGCTGCAGACCCGCATCCGCCGGTTCGCCGGCGGCAAGAGCGTGGAGACGGTGCGGCTGGAGAGCGGCGAACTGATCGCCGCCGACCTCGTCGTCATCGCCACCGGCACGGTGCCGAACGACGAGCTGGCGACGGCGGCCGGCATTGCCACCGACGACGGCATCATCGTCGACGCCATGGGCCACTCCACGGCGCCGGACATCTTTGCCGCCGGCGACTGCGCCCGCTTCTTCTCGGCCCGCTACGGCCGCGAGATCCGGGTGGAAAGCGTTCAGAACGCCATGGAGCAGTCGAAGGTGACGGCGGCCGGCATGCTCGGCCAGCGGGTCCATTACGATCCGGTGCCCTGCTTCACCTCGGTGCAGTACGGCAAGAAGCTGGAGATCGCCGGCCTGTCGCAATATTACGACGACACCCGCATCGTCGGCCGGCCCGAGGACGACCGCTTCGTCGTCTACTACATGCATGAGGGCCGGCTTTTTGCCGCCGATGCGCTCAACGACAGCGCCGCCCACGAACAGGCGGTGGACCATATCGGCGAGGTCTGGCAGCCGGCCGAGCCGGTCTGACGCGGCGCGGCACGCGCGCCGCCGCATTTTTCGCAAATACGTTAATTGACGTATGCCGCAGGATGGGATGAACTGCGGTAGGTGGCGCTGTGCGCCATCGACCCCTTTTCATGGGAGCGGACGCCGTCGGGCGAAGGGGCTGACCGCTTCCAAGTGATGGACGGACGAGCGCATCGGCCGGAAACCGGGGCAACGACCCGGGCGGTGTCGATCGTCTACGACCGCGTCGGCTCGCGGGAGCGCCGGCGCCGGTCGACACCCGGAGGATGCATATGCACCGTGCGTTCTGGATGATCCTGTTGTGGATCGCCATGGCCCTTCCGGCCGCAGCCCTGCCGCCGACCGACAAGTTCTTCGATCCGGTGTCCAAGCAATGGGTCCGCTACCGGATCTCGCCGGAAGCGGCGGGGGCGATCGCCCGCGAGAAATACAAGCGCCAGACGATCTACTACCGGTCGCACGAGGCGCCCGGGACGGTCATCATCGATACCGACGACCGTTACCTCTACTACATCCTCGGCAACAACCGGGCGGTGCGCTACGGCATTGGCGTCGGCCGCGAGGGTTTCGAGTGGTCGGGCGTTGAAAAGATCAGCCGCAAGAAGAAATGGCCGAGTTGGACGCCACCGCCGGAGATGATCCAGCGCCAGCCGGACCTGCCGCGCTTCATGCCCGGCGGGCCGAAGAACCCGCTCGGCGCCCGCGCGCTCTATATCGGCTCGACGCTCTACCGCATCCACGGCACCAACGAGGACTGGTCGATCGGCCGTGCCGTCTCCTCGGGCTGCATCCGCATGCTCAACGACGACGTCATCAACCTCTACAACCGCGTCGATATCGGCGCCAAGGTGATCGTGAAGTAGCGAGGCGACGCGGCCCGGCTGACGGTTTCAAACCAGAAGGGAACGACTTGAGGGCGGCGCTGGTCGAAGCGTCGCCCTTTTTATGTCTCACGGCCGTGCGCTCGCTATCGCTCGCTGGCCTCCGACGGGGCGGCGCAAAGGCGCCGGCGGCCGTTCGGCCTTGCGAGCCCGTTGGGCGCGATTGTCCTTGCGTCACTCTCAGTCGTCATCCCGGCCGGAGCGAAGCGGAGAGCCGGGACCCCTTGCCCATGTCGGCACGGTATGCCGTCGCGGCTCCTGTCTGCCCCGTCGCGATTGTCCATGGCTCCTCACCCAGGGCATACCGGGTGGACGGGGGCAATAGGCCCCGGCTCGGGGGCCGGGGTGACGACGGAGTGTTTTGGCCAGCGGGAGCGGGTTCAAACGAATGCGGAGCTTGTTGCCAACGCCCTATGGATTACCGCGTCGGCCTATCGGCCTCCTCGCAATGACGCTGAAACTATTGAGGAAAACGTCATTGCGAGCGGAGCGAAGCAATCCAGTTCGGCCGTGCCGATTGGATGGCGATGGCGCCTCCCTGCTTGTGGCCAAGGGCGACCGGGCGAGAATGCGGCCGGGTAGCGCCAAACTGTCGAGCCGGGGTGGCGAGACCGCGCCGCCCCTCACACCACCAGACGCTCGCCGCTGCGGGGGACGTCCTGGGGGACGCCGAATTCGCGGCCGGAGCGGGTGAGCAGGCACCAGATGTAATCGGCCATGGAGGCACGGATGTGGAGGTCGAAGACTTCTTCCCCGCCTTCCGGCAGTGCCAGCACCGCGACGGCCTTGGCGAAGTTGGAGCCGCGCACCTCGCCGGGCTTGAAGGCGACGGGGTCGAGGTCGAGGGTGGTGAGTTTTGAAAGCGCCTGCCGTGCGCCGGTCCCGGAAATGGCGATGGTCGTGTAGTAGTCGCTGATGCGCACGACCTGGTGCGGGGTCTCGCCGAGAGCCTCTTCCAGACGGCCGGCAAGGTCGGCCTCGGTCTCCGGGGCGCCGACGACCATCCATTCGTTCGGGCCGAGCCAGAGCAGCGAGATGTCGCCGGTGGCGGCGATCTTCGAAGCGCCCGGCAGGGGCACGCCGAGCGCCTTTTTCACAGCGGCACCGCCCGTTTCCGGGTCGACGCGCAGGATCAGCTTTGCCAGGAGCGGCCGTTCGGCAAGGCCGAAGGCGCCGCCGTCTGCTTCAAGCGGGCGGCGGTGGGCAAGGGGCGAGCGGCGGCGGGCGTCAGCCATCGGCCTTCTCCGCGAAATGGGCGAGGAAATCGGTGTCGGTGACAGTGGCGGCCAGCGGCTTTGCGCCATTGCGCGAGATGTAGACCGTCTCGCCCATGCGCGCGCCGCCGGACTCCACGAGCGCCATTGCGATGGAGCGGCCGAGATTGGGGCTCAGATAGCTCGACGTCACATAGCCGAGCATCGGCACGGGCGGGGCCGGCTCGTCCGGGGTCGCAATGATCTGGGCGCCTTCCATCAGCACGGTCTGAGGGTCCTCGGTGATAAGGCCGACAAGCTGCTTGCGGTTGGTGCGCACCGTGTCGGAGCGATAGAGCGAGCGCTTGCCGACGAAGTCGCCCTTCTTCTGGCTCACGATCCAGTCCATGCGCAGATCGAACGGGGTGATGGTGCCGTCGGTGTCCTGGCCGACGATGATGAAGCCCTTTTCGGCGCGAAGCAGGTGCATCGCCTCCGTGCCATAGGGGGTGATGCCGAAGGGCGCGCCGGCCTCCATCACCTTTTCCCACAGCCACAGGCCGTAGCTGGCGGGCACGTTGATCTCGTAGGAGAGCTCGCCGGTGAACGAGATGCGGAAAATACGGCAGGCAACGCAGTCGATCGCGGCCTCCTTCCAGCTCATGAACGGGAAGTCGTCGGGCGCGAGCCCGTCGCCGGCATTGTCGCAGATCGCCTTGATGACGTCGTAGCTCTTGGGGCCCGACAGCGAGACGACCGCGGTTTCCTCGGTGACACTCGTCAGGAAGACGTCGAGGTCCGGCCATTCGGTCTGGAGATAGTCCTCCAGCCAGGTCAGCACGCGCGCGGCGCCGCCGGTCGTCGTCGTCATGTGGAAGTGGTCGTCGGCGATGCAGGAGGTGACGCCGTCGTCGAACACCATGGCATCCTCGCCGAGCATCAGGCCGTAGCGGCAGCGGCCCGGAGCGAGCTTCGACCAGGCGTTGGTGTAGATGCGGTTGAGGAACGTGCGGGCGTCCTTGCCTCTGATGTCGATCTTGCCGAGCGTCGAGGCATCGAGCACGGCGACGTCGGTGCGGGCGGCCTTCGCCTCGCGCTGGACGGCGTCCTCGAAGGTCTCGCCGGGGCGCGGATAGGAGCGGGCGCGCAGCCAGTCGCCGACGGGCTCGAAGACCGCTTCCGCGCGCACGTGCCAGTCGTGCATCGGGGTCGTGCGGCGCGGCTCGAAATCGGCGCCGACGAACTGGCCGGCAATGGCCCCGAAGGTCACCGGCTTCCAGGGCTGGCGGAAGGTGGTGGTGCCGAGTTCGGGCAGGGACTTTCCTTGCGCGCCGGAGATGATGCCGAAGGCGTTGAGGTTGGAGATCTTGCCCTGGTCGTTGCCCATGCCGACGGTGGTGTAGCGCTTGGCGTGCTCGACCGAGCGGTAGCCCTCGCGCACGGCCAGTTCCAGGTCGCTCGCCTTGACGTCGTCCTGCAGGTCGACGAAGGCCTTCTTGCCGCCCTCGGTGGTGACCATCTGCCAGATCGGCGAGATGCCGGTCGGCTCGGGCGCGATATCCGCAAGCTCCGGCACCGGTGCGGCATTGGCTGAAAAGCCGGCGGCCTCGGCCGCCCAGGCACCGACGCGGGCGCCGCTCTCGAAACAGGCCGCCGTGGTCATGGCGCCGTCGGCGCTGCCGCAGACATGGGTGCGCTGCCAGTGCCAGCCGGGCCGGAACGCGGCAAGGTCGCCGTCATAACGAAGCTGGCCGCGGGACTGGGAGAACAGGGCCACATTCGGCATCCAGCCGCCGGAAATGGCGACGAGGTCGGCATCGAACCCCTCGATGTTGCCGGTCTCGCTTTCAACGGTGATTTCCTTGACCCGGTGGCGCCCGCCGGTGCTGGCGACCTGGTTGCCGAGGCGGACCGGGATGTCGCGCTCGGCCGCCTTGCGCACCAGGGCATCGTCCGGCTGAAAGCGGCTGTCGGAAATGACGGAGATGGTGGCCCCGGCGGCCTGAAGCTCGAAGGCCGTCCGCCAGGCCGCGTCGTTGTTGGCGATGACGGCCGCGCAGCGCCCGCCCAGCGCCCCGTAGCGGTGCAGATAGGTGCGCGCGGCGCTCGCCAGCATGATGCCGGGTCGGTCGTTTTCATGGAAGACGAGGGAGCGTTCCACGGCGCCGGTGGCAAGCACGACCTCTTTTGCCCTGATCCGCCACAGCCGCTGGCGCGGCAGGAGCGGGTCGCGGTCCTTCGGCGCCAGGTGGTCCGAGACCTTTTCCCAAAGGGCGACGAAATTGTCGGCGTAGTAGCCCATGGCCGAGGTCCGGGTCAGCACCGTGACGCGGTCGTTGGCGGCAAGTTCGGCAAGGGTCTCTGCGATCCAGTCGCGCGGGGCCTTGCCGTCGATGGTCATGGCGCCGTCGCCGGCCTGCGGCAGCGACAGGAGCTGGCCGCCGGCCTCCGCCGTCTCTTCGGCAAGGATGACGCGGGCGCCGCTCCGCGCCGCGCTCAAGCCCGCCATCAGGCCGGCCGGGCCGGCGCCGACGATCAGCACGTCGCAGTGCCGGTTGATGGTCTCATAGGCGTCCGGATCGGGTCCGTCCGGCGTCTTGCCGATGCCGGCGGCAAAGCGGACGATCGGCTCGAAGGTCATCCAGTTGCCCGGAGGGCCCATGAAGGTCTTGTAGTAGAAGCCGGCCGAATAGAAGCGCGAGACGAGGTCGTTGGCGGCATAGAGGTCGTGCTTCAGGGACGGCCAGCAATTCTGGGCGTGCGCTTCAAGGCCGTCCCAGAGCTCCTGCTCGGTGGCGCGGGTGTTGGGATCGGCGGCGGCGCCCGAGCCGATCTGGACGAGGCCGGCGGGGTCCTCCGCGCCGGCGCCGACGATGCCGCGCGGGCGGTGGTACTTGAACGAGCGGGCGACCATGTGGACGCCGTTGGCGATCAGCGCCGAGGCGAGGGTGTCGCCCGGGTGGCCGGCATAGCTCTTGCCGTCGAAGGAGAACGAGATCTCGCGGCTGCGGTCGATCGAGCCGCCTTCGTCGAGACGGAAGGGTTGGCGGGTCATCGGCCGGCCTCCGGCGGGCGCTCGACCTTGACCGCGTCGTTGCCGGAGCCGACGGTCTCGCCGCAGGGCGTTGCCGGCACCACGTCGTCGATCTCCGGCGGCTTCTCGCCGATCTTGTAGAAGGCGAGGAAGCGGTCGGTGGCGGTGTTGCGCAGCGCATTGAAGAAGCGGCGGCAGCCGGCGGCGTGGATCCAGCGCTCGGCGTGGATGCCCTTGGTGTTGTCGCGCATGAACAGGAACTCGGCCCATTCCGCGTCGGTCATGGTCTCGCTTTCGGTCGGGCGCGAGATGTGGGCTTCGCCGGCATGGGCGAACTCGCTCTGGTCGCGCTCGCCGCAATAGGGACAGGTAATGACGAACATGGCGGATGCCTTAAGACGGGGTCAGTGGGCGACGGCGGCGGCGCCGTGTTCGGCGACCAGGTCGCCGGTGACGAAGCGCTCCAGGGTGAAGGGCGCGGCAATGGCGTTGGGGGTGTCGTTGGCGACGAGGTCGGCAAAGGCGTGGCCCGAGCCCGGGGTCGCCTTCCAGCCGCCGGTGCCCCAGCCGCCATTGACGTAAAAGCCGCCGACCTCGGTCTTCGATATGATCGGGCTGGCGTCCGGGCAGACGTCGACGATGCCGCCCCACTGGCGCATCATCCGGAGCCTGGAGAAGATCGGGAACAGCTCGATGATCGCCGCCATCTGGTGCTCGATGATGTCGAGGGAGCCGCGCTGGGTGTAGGAGGTGTGGCCGTCGATGCCGGCGCCGATGACGAGCTCGCCCTTGTCGGACT
This sequence comes from Rhodobium gokarnense, assembly GCF_025961475.1. Lineage (NCBI taxonomy): Bacteria > Pseudomonadati > Pseudomonadota > Alphaproteobacteria > Hyphomicrobiales > Rhodobiaceae > Rhodobium > Rhodobium gokarnense. The sequence continues at coordinate 49,748 of NZ_JAOQNS010000015.1, forward strand.
GGGAGCAGTAGACGTGCACCGCGTTCGACATGACGACGCACGGATTGATCGGCTTCAGGGGTTCCGAGACCAGCGCCTGCAGCGGGTGGCTCTCGATCGGCAGGCGGACGCCGACCATGCCGGCGATGACGCTGGTGTGGCCGGCGGTGACGCTCGCCACCTTTTCCGTCCTGATGTCGCCGCGCGAGGTGCGCACGCCGGTGACCGCGCCGCGCTCGGTGAGGATTTCCGTCACCTCGCAGTTCTGGATGATGTCGACGCCGAGGGCATCGGCGGCGCGGGCATAGCCCCAGCAGACGGCGTCGTGGCGGTTGGTGCCGCCGCGCCGCTGCAGGGTGGCGCCGATGACCGGATAGCGGATGTCCGGCGAGGTGTTGAGGATCGGGCAGAATTCCTTGATCTCTTTGGGGCCGAGATATTCCGCGTCGACGCCGTTCAGCCGGTTGGCCTCGACCCGGCGCTTCAATTGCCGCGCCTCGTTGTCGTCATGGGCGAGGTTGAGCACGCCGCGGTGGCTCATCATGATGTTGTAGTTGAGCTCCTGGGAAAGGCCCTCCCAGAGCTGCAGCGCGTGCTCGTAGATCGCGGCGGAGGCGTCGTAGAGGTAGTTGGAGCGGATGATGGTGGTGTTGCGGCCGGAATTGCCGCCGCCGATCCAGCCCTTTTCGACGACGGCGATGTTCTTCATGCCGTGCAGCTTGGCGAGGTAATAGGCTGTGGCGAGGCCATGGCCGCCGCCGCCGATGATGACGGCGTCATAGGACGGCTTGGGGTCGGGATCGCGCCAGGCCGGCGTCCAGCCCGTGTTGCCGCGTAGTCCCTCGCGGACAATGGAAAACAGCGAATAGTTGCCCATCGCGCCGACCCCTGCTCATGCTGGAAGGCGCCGGCGGTCTCCGGCCCCTGTCGGTCATGACATTAACCGCAGGCGGCGTCCAGATCGATCCGGTTGCAGACATCGGCCTTTCTAATTGCGACATGCATTCAGCGGGTTTTCGGCGCCTTTTCGGCTGCGGCGCGTCGCCGCTGGCCCGCGATCGGGAATGCCGGACGATGTCGCATCCGGATGCCGAGACGCGACCGAGTTTAGTAATCCAATGTATTCATGTGAGCCGATAAATGTACTTAACATCTTGTTATTGGTTCTTTGTGACGATCTCTATATCGAGTCACAGATATACTATCTAGTATATCTTGTCCCCGTAAGTCTCCCGGCGGCTCTGCCGGGCAGATCTTGAGATGGCGGTCCGCAGGCCGCTGTTCGCGCAACAACTCAACGCTGCCTTTCCGGGCGCGGATTCGGGACACTTCAAGATGAAGAATTTCGCGATCTCCACCAAGGTCTTCGGCGGTTTCGCCATCGTCCTCATCCTGCTCATCGTCATCGGTGCGACAGGCGCCCTCAACCTCAACGCGGGCAACGACAGCTTCAAGCGCTACCGGGCGATCGCGCTGCAGACCAATCAGGCCGGCCGCGTGCAGGCAAACCTTCTGACGGCACGGCTGGCGGTGAAGAATTTCATCATCGCGCCGTCGCCGGAGAGCATTGCGGTCTTCAATGACCGCGCCGGCAAGACGCGCGAGTTCAACGACACCCTCGGCACGCTGGTTCACAGCGCGGAAAAAAAGCAGGTCGTCGGCGACGTTCGCGACAATCTGGCGACATATGGCACGAACTTCGAAGAGGTCGTGCGGCTGCAGGCGGAACGGTCGGATCTGGTGATCAACACGCTCGATAAGGTCGGCCCGCAGATGGAGCGCAAGCTCACCGAGATCATGGAAAGCGCCTATAGCGACAAGGACGTCATGGCCGCCTACCAGGCCGGCACCGTGCAGCGCAATCTGCTGCTGATGCGGCTCTATGTCGTCAAGTTCCTGCTGGAGAACAGCGAGGAGGCATATGCCCGGGTGCTGCAGGAATCGGTGGAGATGGCGAAGCACCACGAGGCGATGCTGGCCGAACTGCAGAATCCGGGGCGGCGCCAGCTTGCCGAAGAGGTCGGCGAGCTGCACGCCACCTATGAGGCCGCCTTCCGCAAGGTCCACGACACGATCGGCACGCGCAACGACATCATCAAGAACCGCCTCGACGTCATCGGCCCGGCGATCGCCGGTTCGATGGAAGACCTGAAGCTCGCGATCAAGACCGAGCAGGACACGCTCGGACCGGAGGCCAGCATGGCGATGGACCGGGCGGTCATGATCACGATCGCGGTCGCGGTGGTCAGCATCCTGCTCGGCCTCGTTGCGGCCTGGGTGATCGGCACCGGCATCGCCCGGCCGATCCGGGCGATGACATCGGCCATGGGCCGGCTTGCCGGCGGCGACAAGGAGATCGACATTCCGGGCCTGGACCGCAAGGACGAGGTCGGGTCGATGGCGGGTGCCGTCGAAGTGTTCCGGGAGAACATGATCAAGGCCGACGAGCTGGCGGCCCGCGAGGCGGCGGAACTGGCCGCCCGCGAAGAGCGCGCCCGGCATATCGAGGAGGTGACGCGGGCCTTCGACGCCGCGGTCTCCGGCCTCCTCGGCAGCCTTGCGAACGCTTCGGAGGAGATGAAAAGCACGGCCACGTCGATGTCCGAGATCGCCCACACCACCAACGACCGGGCGACGAGCGTCGCCAGCGCGGCGGAGGAGGCCTCGACCAATGTGCAGACCGTGTCGGCGGCGACCGAGGAGCTCTCAAGCTCCATCCACGAAATATCGCGCCAGGTGACGCAGTCCTCGCAGATCGCCGACAAGGCGGTGTCGCAGGCCGACACGACGGATGCGCAGGTGCAGCGCCTGGCCTCGGCCTCGCAGCACATCGGCGAGGTCATCGCACTGATTTCGGAGATTGCCGAGCAGACCAACCTGTTGGCGCTGAATGCGACCATCGAAGCGGCGCGGGCGGGCGAGACCGGCAAGGGCTTTGCCGTGGTCGCCGCGGAGGTCAAGACGCTTGCCGGTCAGACGGCGAAGGCGACGGACGACATCCGCAAGCAGATCAGCGACATCCAGCTCGAAACGGAGGAGGCCGTCGCGGCCATCCAGCAGATCGGCGCGACGATCAAGGACATGAACGAGATCGCGCTCGGCATCTCCTCGGCCGTGGAAGAGCAGAATGCGGCGACGAACGAGATCGCCCGCAATGTGGAGCAGGCCGCCATCGGCACCCGCGAGGTGTCGTCGAACATCCTGGAAGTGACCCGCTCGGCCGGGCAGACCGGGGCGGCGGCAACGCAGGTTACCGGCGTTGCCGGCGATCTCGGCTCCAAGTCGGATCAGTTGCGCGCCGAGGTCGAGACCTTCCTGAAGACCGTGCGCGCCGCATAGCGCGGCGCGACCGGAGGCGCCGGTCAATATATGGCGTTGAAGAGCAGCCCGAGGCCGAGCGAGCCGACGAGCGCAAAGCCGAGATAGGCGGCGAACACCGGAGGGCGGGCGAGCGCATAGACGGCGACCGCCGCCGGGATCGAGGTGACGCCGCCGGCCAGCATGAAGGCCATGCCGGCGCCGGGCGCCATGCCCTGGTCGATGAGGCCACCGACCAGCGGCAGGGCGGCGTAGCCGTTGAGATAGGCGGGCACGCCGACGAGGGTGGCGATGACGACCGGCAGAACGCTCTCGCCGCCGACGAGGCCGACGACGGTGTCGGCCGGGATGTAGGCGACCATCAGGCTTTCCAGGAAGAAGGCGAGCGCCAGCCATTTGCCGAGGAAATTGAGGTTGAAGAGGGCGTTGGTGCGGAATTTCTCGCGCCGGTCCCTCTCCTGCCAGAAGCGCCAGACGACGGGTTGCGGCGCGCGCACGACCCTTGCGCTGCAGCCGCCATTGCCGACGCCTTCGCGCAAGGGGTTCTGGAGCGCGCCGGCGGAGAGCAGCGCCCAGGTGCCGAAGCCGCCGAGAAGGCCGATGGCGACGGCGGCAAAGGTCTTGTAGACGGCAAAGCCGGTCCCCAGCGTACCGACGGTCAACACGAACATGGAGGGATCCATGATCGGCGAGGCGAGCCAGAAGGCCATCACCGCCGGCAGCGGCACGCCCATGGCCAGAAGCGCGGCGATCAGCGGGATGACGCCGCAGGAGCAGAAGGGCGAGAGCGCGCCCATCAGCGCTGCGGCAAGGATCATCCAGGCGGGCTGGCCGGAAAAGGCGCGGGCGATCAGATTGTCGGCGCCGGAGGCCTTGGCAAAGGCGGCAACGCCGATGGAAAGGGCGAGGAAGACGGCGACGCCGAGCAGCGCATCGGCGGTGAAGCGAAGCGAGCGGGCGGCCTGGTCGCTGTCGATGAGGGCAAGCAGGGCGAGCGCAGCGGCCAGCACCAGCCAGACCCTGTCGATGTGGGGCAAGCGGGCGAGGGGACCGTGGGGACGGCGGACGGTTTCGGTGCCATTGGACATTTTCTGTCTCCGGTCGGGCTCCGCCTTTGAGCGGAGAAATGACGGGCAGCGTCGCCGTCAGGCGACGTCGTCGGATCTGGTGTCGGCGTCGTCCACATCGAAGCCGCGGCAGCAGGCTTCGAACAGGAAGTCGCCGAGGCCGCGAAGCCGATCGAAATGCGCCGTGGTGCGGACCTCGCGCCCGGCCTTTTGCTGGGTGACCAGGCCGGCGCGGGCGAGTGTTGCCAAATGGTGGGCGAGCGTCGAGGCCGGCACCTTCAGCCGCTCCTGGATCGCGCCGACCGCAAGGCCGCCCGGGCCGGCCCTGACGAGCAGGCGGACAAGACGGAGCCGTGTGCGGTTGCCGAGGGCGGCAAAGGCGTCGGCGGCGTTCTTTTCGGAATAATCGGCGGGCATGGGACGGTCCGAAAACGGGAGGCCGGGCCACGACAGCGTGGCGGTCTCGGTGTGAAAGAACGATATCACTAGTTTTCTGGTTATGTCGAGTGATTCGTTTCGAGGCTGCCATCTGTCAATGTATGCAATGCATATATGTGAATGCGTCGAGCTGTCGCAGGGGCGTCGCGGCCCGCGCAACAGGATCGGACGCCGTCGCGGGTGACCGGGCCTGTCTTCACCGCGACCCACGCCCGGACAGATATCATCATCAAATCAATTCATTAATGCCGTTCACGCGGTGCGATTGGCAGTGATGTCCGGCGGCTGATCGGCGCCCGCGGGCCCAAGCCCACCGCCTGATATTAAATACGTAGTTAACGGTTCATTATCCATTCGGAGCGATTGTTACTACGCAGTTTTAGCAGGCGGAAGAAGGCCCGAATTCTGCACACGCCAAGCGAAGCGGTTGGGACCCCGTTTTTGAGTTAGATGCCCAACAAAATAAACAACCGGCCACCTCTCAAACCCAAGCGAGATAACAAGGTGCTCAAGAACCTCAAGATTTCCACCAAGGTCTTTGGCGGATTCGCCATCGTCCTTGCCCTTCTCGTCCTGATCAGCCTGACCGGCGCCATCAACCTCATGGACGGCAACGACAGCTTCAAGCGCTATCGCCACATTGCGCTGCAGACGGCGCAGGCGGGCCAGGTGCAGGCCAACCTCCTGGAATCGCGGGTCGCGGTTCTCAACTTCCTGCGCAACGCGTCGCAGGAAAACATCGCCGCCGTGAAGGAGCGGGCAGAGCGGACACTGGCCCTCAACGAGGAGTTCGACACCCTCGTCAACAGCGATGACAAGAAGAAGCTCATCGCCGCCACCGGGACCGATCTCACCACCTACCTGGCCGCCTTCCAGGACATGACCAAGTACCAGGCGACGCGCGACGACCTCTTGAACAATGTGCTGAACGTCAAGGGTCCGCAGATGGAGCGCAACCTGACCAAGATCATGCAGAGCGCCTATCAGGACAACGATGCCGGGGCGGCCTACCATGCGGCGGCCGTGCAGCGAAATCTCCTCCTGATGCGGCTCTATCTCCTCAAGTTCATCGAGAGCAACGACGCGGCGGCCTATGAGCGCACGGTCGCGGAATCTGCCGAGACGACCAAGAACCTGCAATCCCTTCTCGGCGAGCTGCAGAATCCGATGCGGCGGCGCCTCGCCACCGAGGTTGTGGAGCTGCACTCGGCCTATGAGGAGGCCTTCAAGGGCATGCATGCGGCGATCCTTCAGCGCAACGCGCTGGTCAACGACCGCCTCAATACGATCGGCCCGAAGGTCGCCGCCGAGATGGACAAGCTGAAGCTCGACATCAAGAACGAGCAGGAAACCCTCGGTCCGGCGGCCAGCCAGGCGATGGAGACCGCCGTTTACGTCGCCGCCGGCGTGGCGCTGGTCGGCGTCGTCCTCGGCATCCTCGCCGCCTGGTTCATCGGCATCGGCATCTCCCGCCCAATCAGCGCCATGACCGACGTCATGCGCAAGCTCGCCGACGGCGACAAGACTGTCGATATCCCGGGTCTCGACCGCAAGGACGAGGTCGGGTCGATGGCCGGCGCCGTCGAAGTGTTCAAGGAAAACATGATCAAGGCCGACCAACTGGCCGCCAGCCAGGCCGAGGAGCGCAAGGCCCGCGAGGAGCGCGCCCGCAAGATCGAGGACCTGACCAAGGGCTTCGATTCCAACGTCTCGGAGCTGCTGCAGGCGCTGAGTGCGGCGGCCAACGAGATGGAGAACACGGCGTCCTCCATGTCGGAAATCGCCAACGGCACCAACCAGCGGGCAACGACGGTCGCCAGCGCCGCGGAGGAAGCCTCCACCAACGTGCAGACCGTGTCGTCGGCGACCGAGGAGCTCTCCTCCTCGATCCAGGAGATCGCCCGCCAGGTGGCCCAGTCCTCGCAGATCGCCGAGAAGGCCGTCCAGCAGGCCGACCACACCGACGGTCAGGTGCAGAATCTCGCCGAGGCCGCACAGCGGATCGGCGAGGTCGTCAGCCTGATTTCCGAGATCGCGGAACAGACCAATCTCCTCGCCCTTAACGCCACGATCGAGGCGGCCCGGGCCGGCGAGACCGGCAAGGGGTTCGCGGTGGTCGCGGCCGAGGTCAAGGAACTGGCCAGCCAGACCGCCAAGGCGACCGACGACATCCGCGCCCAGATCCTCGGCATCCAGACCGAGACCCAGGATGCCGTCGCCGCGATCCAGCAGATCGGTTCCACGATCAAGGACATGAACCAGATCACGGTCGGCATCGCCTCGGCGATGGAAGAGCAGAACGCGGCGACCGACGAGATCGCCCGCAATGTGGAGCAGGCCGCGATCGGCACCCAGGAGGTCTCCTCCAACATCGTCCAGGTGACCCATGCGGCCGGCGAGACCGGCGCGGCGGCGACCCAGGTCACTGGTGTCGCCGGCGACCTCAACGCCAAGTCGCTGCAGTTGAAGTCGGAAGTGGAGCAGTTCCTGGCCGGCGTCCGCGCCGCCTGATCGACGCGCCGGAAAAAGAGAATGCGACGCCGGGCGGGGCTTCCCCGCCCGGTTTTCTTTTCGCCGGAGGGAGCTGCGTCCATGGCGTCTTCCCCTGGACAGGACGGCGAACTGAGTCGCCGGTTTTCGGGGATGTCGCGGTCGCGCCCTGGTTGCGAGGGTGTGCGATGCCTATTTTCGCGCCCCTCTTAACATTTTTTTTAGGCGGTACTTTTTGGTTTTTCCTGAATGATTTCCGACCATCGATCGCTGAAATCGACTACTTCGGAGCGCACGGTAAAGTTTATCGTTAACGTCCCGTTAACCGTGTTTTTCCAGAACGGATATGTCGTCGGCAAGTCTTTTCTGTGTATAAAATCAAATACGCAGTAATAAAAATCGCGAAGTCATGCGATCTGCCGACACGTCGAATGCACACGCCAACCGGGACATTTGCCGTGTTCAAGAACTTCAGGATCTCAACCAAGGTCTTCGGCGGATTTGCCGTTGTTCTAGCCTTTCTCCTACTGATCAGCCTCACCGCCGGTTTCAGCCTGCTGCAAAGCAATGACGGGTTCCGGCGCTATCGGCACATCACCGATCAGACGACGCATGCCGGTGCGGTCCGGGACAATCTCCTGGAAACCCAGCTCTGGGCGCTGCGCTATCTGGAAGATCCGTCGGAGGAACGGCTCACCAATGCCCGCAAGCGGGCGGAGGAGACGGTCCGGCTCGTCGATGCGTTCGACGATCTCGTCAACAGCGCTTCGAAGGTTGCGATCATCACCGCGGCGAAGACCGAACTGAAAGCCTTTCTGGAGGGCTTTGAGGAGGCGGTACGGCTGCAGCAGCGGCGCGAGGACCTGGTTCGCAACACGCTCTACGACGTCGGGCCGAAGATCGAAGACCAGCTCACGGAGATCGCGCGGCAGGTCCGGGTGGACCAGGACGGCAATGCCGCGTTCCTGGCCGACGAGGTTCGCCGGCACCTGATGTCGATGCGCCTCAACGTGGCAAAATTCCTGAACGACAACGAGCAGGCCTCCTTTGACGGTGCAATGCGGGAGGCGGCTGCCGCGCGCGAGGTTTCGGACCGGCTGATGTCGACGCTTGGGATCCCGGCGCGGCGCGAGCAGGTCCGGCAGGTCGCGGCCCTGCAGACGAGCTACGAGACGGCCTTCAAGGAGGTGCACGAGACTGCCATGGCCCGCAACGCGATCGTGGGCGACACGCTCAATACGATCGGCCCGAAGATCGCTTCGGACATGGAAGAGCTGAAGACGGCGATCGAGACCGAGCAGGACACGATCGGCCCGGAAACCAGCCGGATGATGGAAAACGCGGTCTACATCACGGCCGCCGTCGGGACGATCAGCGTCGTCCTCGGCCTCATTTCCGCGTGGCTCATCGGCACCGGGATCTCCCGGCCGATCACCGCGATCACCGGCGTCATGCGCACGCTCGCCGACGGCGACAAGACCGTCGAGATCCCGGGTCTCGACCGCAAGGACGAGGTCGGATCGATGGCTGGCGCGGTGGAGGTGTTCAAGGAGAACATGATCCGGAACGAGGAGATGGCCGCCCGCGAGATGGAAGCAATGAAGGTCCGCGAGAAACGGGCCAAGGAGATCGAGGAGATGACCTCGAACTTCGACCGCAACGTCTCCGAACTCCTGCAATCGCTGAGCGCAGCCTCGACGGAAATGGAGAACACAGCCGCCTCCATGTCGGAAATCGCCAACGGCACCAACCAGCGGGCGACCACTGTCGCCAGCGCGGCGGAGGAAGCCTCGACCAATGTGCAGACGGTGTCGTCGGCGACCGAGGAACTCTCCTCCTCGATCCAGGAAATCGTCCGCCAGGTGGCCGAATCGTCCCAGATTGCCGAACGGGCGGTGAAGCAGGCCGACCATACCGACGGCCAGGTGCAGAATCTCGCCGAGGCCGCGCAGCGGATCGGCGAGGTGGTCAGCCTGATCTCGGAAATCGCCGAACAGACCAACCTCCTGGCGCTGAACGCCACCATCGAGGCGGCCCGGGCCGGGGAGACCGGCAAGGGCTTTGCCGTGGTCGCCGCCGAGGTCAAGGAACTGGCCAACCAGACCTCCAAGGCGACGGACGACATCCGCGCCCAGATCCTCAGCATCCAGACGGAGACCGAGGAGGCCGTCGGCGCGATCCAGCAGATCGAGGCGACCATCCAGGAGATGAACCAGATCACCACCGGCATTGCCTCGGCGATGGAACAGCAGAATGCGGCAACGGAGGAGATCGCCCGCAACGTGGAACAGGCCGCGATCGGCACGCGGGAGGTTTCCTCCAACATCGTGGAGGTGACCCATGCCGCCGGTGAGACCGGCGCGGCGGCGACCCAGGTGACCGGCGTTGCCGGCGACCTCAACGCCAAGTCGCTGCAGTTGAAGGCCGAGGTGGAACAGTTCCTGCGGGGCGTTCGCGCCGCCTGATTTGCGGTTGCGACAGCCTCGACACCGATCAAGCCGGGCGGGGATTTCCCGCCCGGTTTTCGTTCGGCCGCCTGCCCGCAGGGTCAGAACAGGCCGACGACCTCGCCGTCCTCGTTGAGGCCGATGGTCTCGGCCGCCGGCTGGCGCGGCAGGCCGGGCATGGTCATGATCTCGCCGCAGATGACGACGACGAAGCCGGCGCCGGCGGAGAGCCTGACCTCGCGGATCGGCACGCCGTGGCCGGTCGGCGCACCACGCAGGTTCGGGTCGGTGGAAAAGGAATACTGGGTCTTGGCCATGCACACCGGCAGGTGGCCGTAGCCGGCCGCCTCCCACTGGTGCAACTGGTCGCGGATCGTCTTGTCGGCGAGCACCTCGTCGGCCCGGTAGATGCGCTTGGCGACGGTCTCGATCTTCTGGAACAGACTCATCTCGTCGCGGTAGAGCGGGGCGAACTGGGAATGGCCCTCGTCGGCGAGCTCGGCGACCTTTTCGGCCAGCTCGGTGATGCCTGCCGAGCCCTCGGCCCAATGCCGGCAGAGCACGGCCTCGGTCCCCTCCTCGGCGCAGAATTCCTTGACGGCGGCGATCTCGGCCCCGGTGTCGCCAAGGAAGTGGTTGATGGCGACGATCACCGGCACGCCGAACTGCTTCACATTGGCGATGTGGCGGCCGAGATTGAGGCAACCCTCGGCGACGGCGGCGACGTTCTCTGCGGCAAGATCCTCGCGGGCGACGCCGCCGTTCATCTTCAGGGCGCGGATGGTGGCGACGACGACGGCGGCATCGGGATGGAGGCCCGCCTTGCGGCACTTGATGTCGAAGAATTTCTCGGCCCCGAGATCGGCTCCGAAGCCGGCTTCCGTCACCACATAGTCGACGAGCTTCAGGGCCGTCGTGGTGGCGACGACGGAGTTGCAGCCATGGGCGATGTTGGCGAACGGGCCGCCATGGATGAAGGCCGGATTGTTCTCCAGCGTCTGTACCAGGTTCGGCTGCATGGCGTCGCGCAGGAGCACGGTCATGGCGCCGTCGGCCTTGATGTCGCGGCAGGTCACGGGATTGCGGTCGCGGCGGTAGCCGATGACGATGTCGCCGAGGCGCTGCTGCAGATCCTTCAGGTCCTTCGACAGGCAGAGGATCGCCATGATCTCCGAGGCGACCGTGATGTCGAAGCCGCCCTGGCGCGGGAAGCCGTTGGCGACGCCGCCGAGCGCGGCGACCACCTCGCGCAGCGCCCGGTCGTTCATGTCGAGGACCCGGCGCCAGGTGATGCGGCGCTGGTCGATGTCCAGCTCGTTGCCCCAGTAGATATGGTTGTCGATCATCGCCGACAGCAGATTGTGGGCCGAGGTGATGGCGTGGAAGTCGCCGGTGAAATGGAGGTTGATGTCCTCCATCGGGACGACCTGGGCATAGCCGCCGCCGGCCGCCCCCCCCTTCATGCCGAAGCAGGGGCCGAGCGAGGGCTCGCGCAGGCAGATCATCGCCTTCCTGCCGATCCGGTTGAGGCCGTCGCCGAGACCGACCGTGGTCGTCGTCTTGCCTTCGCCGGCCGGCGTCGGGTTGATCGCGGTGACGAGGATCAGCTTGCCGTTCGGCCGGTCCTTCAGGCCCTCGATGAAGCCGGCGGAGACCTTGGCCTTGTCGTTGCCGAAGGGCAGCAGGGACTCGCCGGGAATGTCGAGCCTCTTGCCGATCTCCCAGATCGACTTCTTGTCGGCGGCGCGGGCGATCTCGATGTCGGATTTGACGGGCGTTGCGGGCACAGGCGTTCCTCCTCGGTGTCGCTCCCGGCTCTCTTTCTCGTCGGCCGATTGAGCGCGCCCTATCCGGGCGCGCCCGACCATGGCGGCCGGCCGGCCGGGGCACGCGGCCCGGTTCGACCAAACCTGTCTTACCTGCGACACCGGCGCTGCGAAACAGGTCGAAACGGGAAACCTTGCCCGCTGAATGAAAGTTTTGATTGCCGTCGCCGCGCCGGAAAAGTAAGTGTCGTTTTTGAGCAGGTTAAGCAAGGCGTCCGCCGGCCCTCCAATGCTGCGGCGCCGTTTTCGAGAAAGCGCGCAACGACGTGGCCGACAGCGACACCTCGGCGAAGCGTTTCGCCTTCGTGCTCATTCCCGACTTCACGCTGGTCGCTTTTTCCGCGGCGATCGAGCCGCTCCGGCTCGCCAACCGCTATTTCGGCAGGAAGATCTACGACTGGCGCTGTGTGACCTGCGACGGCAACGTCGTGGCCGCCAGCAACGGGCTCGTGGTCCGGCCCGACGGCTCGCTCAGCGACCTCCGGCTCGGGCGGATGGATTTCGACAAGGTCGACACGCTGGTGGTTTGCGCCGGCATCGACGTGGAGAGTTTTTCCAATGCGGAACTCTCCGCCTATCTGAGGAAGCTCGCCGGCAACGGCACGCGGATCGCCGGCATCTGCACGTCGTCCTGGTTCCTTGCCCGCTCCGGCATCCTTGAGGACCGGCACTGCACGATCCACTGGGAGCTGCTGCACACCTTCGCCGAGCGCTTCCCCGACGTCGACGTGCAGCCGGACCTCTTCGATGTGGACGGCAACATCCATACCTGCGCCGGCGGCGTCGCCTCGCTCGACATGATGCTCGACCTGATCGCCGACGACATCGGCGACGAGGCGAGCGAGTGGATCTCCGAGCAGTGCCTCGTCGACCGGGTGCGGACCAAGAACGACCGCCAGAAACTGCCGCTCAACGCGCGGGTCGGCGTGCACAATTCCAAGCTCCTGGCGATGATCGAGGTGATGGAGCAGAACCTCGCCGAGCCCCTGTCGCTGGCCGAGATATCCCGGCGCACCGGGCTGTCGCGGCGCCATGTGGAGCGGCTGTTCCGCCAGCTCCTCGGCCGCTCGCCGGCGCGCTATTATCTCGACCTGAGGCTTGACCGGGCGCGCCAGCTCCTCTTGCAGTCGGATATGGCGATCGTCGACGTGGCGATCGCCAGCGGCTTTGTCTCGGCCTCGCATTTTTCCAAATGCTACCGCGAACTCTACGGCCGCTCGCCCCAGGCCGACCGGCAGGCGAGCCTTGCGGAACGGGCGGCCGGGCCGAAGGGCGGCCGGTAATTTATTGCCTCAATCCCGGCCCTTCTTGTGCGGCCGGCCGAAGTCGGGCGCCGGGGTCTCCTGGCCCGCCTCGATGATCGACTTGCGGATCGAGCGGGTGCGCGAGAAGAGGTCGAACAAGGCGCCGGCGTCGCCCCAGCGGATCGCCCGCTGCATGGCCGAGAGGTCTTCGGAAAACCGCGCCAGCATCTCCAGGATCGCGTCCTTGTTGTGCAGGCAGACGTCGCGCCACATCGTCGGGTCGGATGCGGCGAGGCGCGTGAAGTCGCGAAAGCCGCCAGCGGAATATTTGATGACTTCCGACTTCGTCACCGTCTCCAGGTCGTCCGCCGTGCCAACGATGTTGTAGGAGATGAGCTGCGGCAGGTGGCTGGTGATCGCCAGCACCAGGTCGTGGCGGCCGGGCTCCATGGTGTCGACGTCCGAGCCGCAGCCGCGCCAGAAGGCGGTCAGCCTGTCGATGGCGTCGCGGCTGGTGCTCTTGTCGGGGGTCAGGATGCACCAGCGGTTCTGGAACAGGTCCGGGAAACCGGCGTCGGGGCCGGAATGCTCGGTGCCGGCGATCGGGTGGCCGGGGATGAAGTGGACCGTGTCCGGAACGTGCGGGGCGATCTGGTCGATCACCGACATCTTGACCGAACCCACATCGGTGAGGATGGCGCCGGGCTTGAGGCTGTCGGCGATGGTCTGCATCGTCGCCTCGCAGGCGCCGACAGGGATGCAGAGGACGACGAGGTCGGCGTCCGCGACAGCTTCGGCCGGATCGAGGGTGTAGACGTCGCCGAGGCCCAGTTCCCGGGCGCGCTCAAGGGTCTTTTCGGACCGGGTGGAGATGGCGATCTCGCGCACCAGGCCCTCGCGGCGTGCGACCTGGGCTAGGGACGAACCGATGAGGCCGATGCCGATCAGCGCCAGGCGGTCAAAGAGGGGCTCTGCCATCGCTTACCGCTCCGTCTGTTCGAGGAACGCGGCAATGGCGGCGACGGTGGCCCGGTTGGCCTCCTCGCTGCCGACGGTCATGCGAAGGGCATCCGCGAGGCCATAGTTGTCGACACGGCGCAGCACGATGCCCTCGGCGAGGAGGTAGGCGTCGGCATCGGCGGCGGTGCGGCCGGCTTCGTCCGGGAAATGGATGAGTATGAAGTTGCCGACGCTCGGCGTGACGGTGAGGCCGAGCTTTTCCAGCTCCGCCGTCAGCCAGGGCAGCCAGCGTGCATTGTGCTCGATGGCGGCCTCGGTGAAGGCGCGGTCGCGGATCGCGGCAACGCCGGCGGCGATCGACGGGGCGCCGAGGTTGAACGGACCCCTGATCCGGTTGACCGCATCGACGATGGCGGCCGGGCCGTAGAGCCAGCCGATGCGCAGGGCCGCAAGGCCGTAGACCTTGGAGAAGGTGCGGGTCATGACGACGTTCTCGGCACTGCCGACGAGCTCGATGCCGGCCTCGTAGTCGTTCTTCTGGACGAATTCGGCATAGGCCGCGTCAAGGAGGAGGATGACGTTGCCCGGCAGGCCGGCATGGAGACGGCGGATCTCGTCGAAGGGGAGGTAGGTGCCGGTCGGGTTGTTCGGATTGGCGAGGAACACGATCTTCGTGCGTTCGCTCACCCGTTCCAGCATGGCGTCGACGTCGGTCGTCAGGTCCCTTTCCGGCGCGACCACGGGCACGCCGCCGGCGGCGCGAGTGGCGATCGGGTAGACCAGGAAGCCGTGCTCGGTGTGGATCGCCTCGTCGCCGGGGCAGAGATAGGCCTGGGCGAGGAGGTTCAGGACCTCGTCGGAGCCGGCGCCGCAGACGATGCGGTCCGGGTTGAGGCCGTGGACATCCGCGATCGCTTCGCGCAGCGCCGTGGAGGCGCCGTCCGGGTAGAGCTCCAGGTGCTCCGCGCAGGCCTTGTAGGCCGCGACGGCGGCCGGGCTCGGGCCGAGCGGCGTCTCGTTGGAGGAGAGCTTGTAGAGCGTCTTGCCGGTGCCCTTGGACTTGCCGGGAACGTAGGGCGCGATGTCCAGGACGCCGGGGCGTGGCGCCGGACGGGAGCGGTCGGGTGCGGTGGTCATTCGGTCTGGCTTTTTTTCTGGCTCGGGTCGCCGTCGATGGAAAGGGGTGCGGCAAAGCCGCCGGCGGCCGCGAGCGGGGGAAGGCCGGCGTCCGCCGCGAAGGTCTTCGGGTCGCGGTCGGCGGCAAGCGCAAAGAGGGTGCCGGCCGGTGCGGTCGCGAGGATGTCGACACCGGACAAGGCGTCAAGCACCTCGGGCCCGGCCGCGGTCACATAGCAGCGCCATTCCGGCGGCGTCGGATCGTCGAGCGGGTTGGAGATGACGACGGCGGGAAGGTCCGCCGGCCGGTCGCTGGAGGTGAAGAAGGGAAGCCGCGCGATGATGCGCGGGCCGTCCGGCTGGGTCAGTGCCTGCCACCAGGGCGCCTCGCCGTCGACCAGCGGGACGAGGGCGAGATCGTTCTCAGACGTGGCGACGGCGCCGATCGCCGCATCGGCATCGCTCACCTCCAGCAGGGGCACGTTGAAGCCGAAATAGAAGCGGGCGACGTCGCGCAGGTCGTTGGGCCGGCGGTCGGTCGGGATGTGCAGTCGGAAGGGCGCCTGCAGGTAGGTGAAGGTGGAGATGATCTCGCGCCAGAGATATTCCACCGTGATCAGCGGCAGGGTGCCGCGGTGGCGTCCGGCGAAGCGGTGCATCATCGCGGCCTCGCGGGCGGGGCGAAAGGCGGCGCCCTTGCGGTCGCCCTGCTTGGTGACGATCAGTTCGTCGATGATCGAGGAGCGCTCGATCAGGAGATCGTGCATCTCGGCGTCGAGGGTGTCGATGCGCTCGCGCAGGCGCGCCAGGTTCGCCTGGCGGTCGGTGGCGGATGCCGTATCGCGTGTGTCGTCGCTCATGGAACCGGTTCGCGGCGATCCCTTGCCGGAATCGTTGCCGTTCTTGGGGGTGAAGGGACGGGCGGGGACGAGGCCGCCGCCAAGCGCCAAGTCATAGGCAGATGCGCGCGGAAAATCAAAAAAAACCGACGCGGGAGGCGCTCCGGTCGCGCTCAGCCTTGCGTGCGGGAGGCGCTGCGGGGCGCGGCCTGGGGCGCAAAGACCGGACGGAACACCGCCTTTGCCCGGGACGGCTTCAGCTTGATGCCCTTCATCACCTTCTTTTCCGCCTCAACGACGAGGACGCCGGCAAGGGCGGGCCAGAGCTTCTGGCCGAGCCGTTCGCTGGTGCGGGCATAGCGCAACAGCAGGCGCCTGGAGGACGGGGCGAAATGCAGCGCCTCGCTCCAGGCGACCGGCGTCAGCATGGCGTCTTCCAGGAAGGCGGTGAGCTGGCCGCTGCTGAACGGGCGGCCATAGCCGAAGGGCGTGCCCTCGGTCTGCGCCCACAGGCCGCGGCGGGCCGGCACGACGATCAGCAGGCGCCCGCCCGGCACCAGGACGCGCCAGGCCTCGCGCAGCACGGCGCCCGGATTGTCGGCCATCTCCAGGCCGTGCACGGCAATGATGCGGTCGATGGAGCCATCGGGCAGCGGCCAGGCGTCCTCGTCGACGAGGCCGGCGACGTTCGGGCCCTCCGGCGGCCAGGCGATCACCCCCTGGGGCGCGGGCATGAAGGCGAGGATGCGTTCCGATTCGGCCAGGAACGGGCGCAGATACGGCGTCGCAAAGCCGATGCCGAGGACCCGGTCGCCGGCGACTTTCGGCCAGATTTCCCGCAGCCGGGCGCTCACCACCGAGCGCACCATGCGCCCGAGCGGCTGGTCGTAAAAGCCCTTCATGTGCAGGACATCGACATACATCGCTGGATCGTCCGCTCCCTGAAACTTCCCGACATTACCCGGCAGGCCCGACCGCGCAAGAGGTGGACAGTCTGGCGGGCGCAGGTCACCATGGCGCCCTCACCAACAGCGACGAAGGGGGCGACGATGCCGGCAATCGAGGTTCACCAGTTTCCGTGCCTGTCAGATAATTACGCGGTGCTGGTTCACAATCCGGCAACGGCGGCAACGCTCCTCATCGATGCGCCCGAGGAGGGGCCCGTCCGCGCGGCGCTGGCCGAGACGGGCTGGACGCTGACCCACATCCTTGTCACCCATCACCACTGGGACCACACCCAAGGGATCGCGGCACTGAAGGCGGAAACCGGCTGCACGGTGATCGGCCCGGCCGCCGAGGAGGCCAAGATCAAGACCCTCGACGAGACAGTCGGCGACGGCGACGTCATCCATCCGGGCGGCATCGAGGTCAGGGCGATCGCAACGCCGGGCCACACCCTCGGGCAGATCTCCTACTACCTGCCGGAGGCGGGCGTTGCGTTCACCGGCGATACGCTGTTCTCGCTCGGCTGCGGGCGGGTCTTCGAAGGCGATGCGCCGATGATGTGGGGATCCATGCAGCGGCTGATGCAGCGCATTCCCGACGAGACGAAGATCTATTGCGGCCACGAGTACACCCTCGCCAACGCCAGGTTCGCCGTCACCGTCGATCCGGACAATGCGGCGCTGAAGGAGCGGCTGTCGGAGGTCGAGGACTTGCGCGGGCGCGGCGCGCCGACCCTGCCGACGACGATGGCGGCGGAAAAGGCGACCAACCCGTTCCTTCGCGCCGACGATCCGGCGATCCGCTCGCATCTGAAGATGGCCTCCGCCGAGGACGCGGCGGTCTTTGCGGAAATCCGCTCGCGCAAGGACAATGCGTAACGCTCCGTCCCCGCGTCCAAGCGAACCGGCGTGAGATCAACCGAAGCCGCAGGCTTCGCAAGCCCGAAGGGCGCCGGCCGGTCAGGCCGCCCCATCGGAGCCGTGAGCGAAGCGAACCGGCGTGAGATCAAAAGGACCAAAATGACTCCCGATCCCTATCGCGAGCTTTCTGCCGAAGACGTCGCCCGCATGCTCGATCTGGCGCCGCACCCGGAGGGCGGCTTCTTCCGCGAGACGTTCCGGGACCCTGAGGAGCGGGACGGGCGGGCGCAGTCGACGGCGATCTATTACCTGCTCGGCGCCGGCGACGTCTCGGCCTGGCACCGGGTCGACGCGGTGGAGGTCTGGCACTGGTACGCGGGGGCGACGCTGGTGCTGACGATCTCGGAAAACGGCCACGACGCGGCCGCCGCCCATCTCGGCGCGGACATCGCGAACGGCGAGCGCCCGCAGATCGTGGTGCCGCGCCATGCCTGGCAGACGGCGACCTCGCTCGGGGCCTGGACGCTGGTCGGCTGCACGGTGGCGCCCGGGTTCCTGTTCGAAGGCTTCGAGATGGCGCCGCCGGACTGGCGGCCCGAACCGCGGGCCCCGAGCGCCCGGTAAACTGCTTATATCGTTGACGTCAACGTAATCGTTGAAACTACGGTGGACAGCGTCAATCCACCGCAGGCAAGTGCGATTTCCGCCGGATTTCCGCTCTTTTTTCGCCTGCGACATTTTGACATAGGCGGGCGCGGAAAACCGCGGCATACATCCGAATATTAGAAATACCTGTTTCAACTGACGGGGTCCCGCATGGCCTCGGGACAAACGTCTTGCTGGTTTTCTTCCCGTTTATCGACAAGGATGTCGGCAGTCGCACCCGCTGAAAAGGGTGCCGCGTTGATAACGGAGAAAAAAATGGCACATGTAGTTGTCCTGGGAGGAGGCTTGGGCGGTGTTTCGGCGGCATATGAGGTTCGCCAGGCCCTGCGCAAGGAGCACAAGGTTACCGTCGTTTCCAAGAACTCCTTTTTTCAATTCACCCCGTCCAATCCCTGGGTCGCCGTCAAGTGGCGCACCAAGAAGGCGATCACCGTGGAGCTCGAGCCGGTGCTGAAGCGGCACGGCATCGATTTCATCTGCAATCCGGCCGCCAAGCTCCTGCCGGAGGAGAACCGCATCGTTCTGGAAGACGGCGCGGACGTCTCCTACGACTACCTGATCATCGCTACCGGCCCGGAACTGGCCTTCGACGAGATCGAGGGCCTCGGCCCCCATGGCGGCTACACCCAGTCGGTGTGCGACGTCGACCATGCGGTCTCCGCCTCTGAGACCTGGGACAAGTTCTGCGCCGATCCCGGCCCGATCGTCTGCGGCGCCGTGCAGGGCGCGTCCTGCTACGGCCCGGCTTACGAATTCGCGCTGATCATGGACACGGACCTGCGCAAGAGGAAGATCCGCGACAAGGTGCCGATGACCTTCGTCACGGCCGAGCCCTATGTCGGCCATCTCGGCCTCGGCGGCGTCGGCGACACCAAGGGCCTCCTGGAATCCGGCCTGCGCGAGCGGCACATCCGCTGGATCTGCAACGCCAAGGTCGCCAAGGTCGAAGACGGCACCATGCATGTGGTGGAGCACAATGACGACGGCTCGGTGAAGAAGGAGCACGAGCTGCCCTTCAAGTATTCCATGATGCTGCCGGCGTTCCGCGGCATCGGCGCCGTGCGCGACATCGAGGGCCTCGTCAATCCGCGCGGCTTCATCGTCGTCGACAAGCACCAGCGGAACCCGAAATATCCGAATGTCTTCGGCGTCGGCGTGTGCATCGCCATCGCGCCGCTGGAGGCGACGGCGGTTCCGGTCGGCGTGCCGAAGACCGGCTACATGATCGAGAGCATGGTGACGGCGACCGCCCTCAACATCGGCGAGATCATCGCCGGCCAGCAGCCGACCCACGAGGCGTCGTGGAACGCCATCTGCCTTGCCGACTTCGGCGACACCGGCATCGCCTTCGTGGCGCTTCCGCAGAACCCGCCGCGCAACGTCAACTGGTCGTCGAGCGGGCGCTGGGTGCACCTGGCCAAGATCGCCTTCGAGAAGTACTTCCTGCGCAAGGTGCGCAAGGGCTCGACCGAACCCTATTACGAAAAGGTCGTGCTGCAGCTCCTCGACATCGGCAAGCTGAAGGAAAAGGTGCTCGGGTAATTCCGGCCCGATTTTCATCGCCAAGACCACGCCGCGCCCGGTCCGCCGGGCGCGGTTTTTGTTTTCCGCCGTATGGCCGTTTGCGGCTGCCGGTTCGAGGATGCCTCTCCCCTCGCTCTGCGTCACCACCGGACTTGATCCGGTGGTCCATGATGAGGCGCGGCAAGAACCGGCCCAATGGGTTGTTCCGAAAGGCATCATGGATTGCCGTGTCAAGCACGGCAATGACGCGGAGTGGGTGGATCCCGGGGTGCGCAAGTGGGGGCTGATCCCTGTCGGGCCGGTGCGGCAATAAAGCTGGAGCGGACCAATCGGGAGCGCCAAGCCTTAAAGGCTGGTGCTGGCCAGACCCCCGACCCGCAGACTATCAGCCTATATGACATGACTACGGAGGGGAGAATCTCGTCCGTCAACATGCATGATGCATGACTATGGATGCTCTATCGCCCGGACATCCGATCGCCGTCGCAGCATGTCCTTTGCCGCAAGGACCGCGCCGCCGGTGATGGCCAGGCAGGCGATGACGACGGGCCAGGAGGCGACGCCGAAGCCGAAGGCGATGAGGATCAGGGTGGACAGAAGCGGGGCGGCGTAGGAGGCGGCGCCGAGGACCTGGATGTCGCCCTTCTTCACGCCGACGTCCCAGACATAAAAGGCCGCGCCGACCGGCATCAGGCCGAGGCCGGCAACGGCAAGCCACTCGCCCGCATCGGCCGGCCAGACGGTTTGTTCGAAAAGGAGATGGCACACAGCGCTGAGGGCGGCACCGGCAAGGCAGAAGCCGGCGACGGCGTCGGTCGGGACGCCCGCAAAGCGCCGCGAGACAACGGAATAGGTCGACCATGTCAGCGCGCAGACGGCGGCCGCCAGATAGCCGGTGGTGTATTCGGCGTTGAACGCAAAACCCCTGCCGCCGGTGACGATGAGCGCCGTGCCGAAAAGGCCGAGAAGGGATCCCGCGATGTGGAACCAGCGCAGGCGTTCGCCGGGCAGCAACGCGGAAAAGACGACGATCAGCAGCGGCCAGAGATAGGCGATGAGGCCGGCCTCGACCGGTGGGGCGTTCCTCAGCGCCGTATAGTAGAAAAAGTGGTAGCCGAAGAGGCCGCCGACGCCGAGGAGCCAGACCGGCCAGGGCTGGATGAGCGCACCGGCGGCGCCGGGCCTCCAGGTCCAGGAGACGACGCCGATCAGTCCGCCGAGGCCCATGGTCAGCGCCAGGAGCTGGAACGGCGGGACCTTGCCGCTTGCCGCGGTGAAGAGCGCGAGCAGCGCCCACATCAGGACGGCGGTAAAGCCGATCAGGGTGGCGAGGCGGACGGTCATGGCAGGGTTTACCCGGCGAACCGGTCGGTCGCCGCGATCAGCGCGGAGCGGATGCCCGGCTCGGAAAAGGCGTGGCCGGCATCGTCGATGACGGTGAACTCGGCCTCCGGCCAGGCCTTGTGCAGGTCGTAGGCCGTGCGCATGGGCGTCGCCGCGTCGTAGCGGCCCTGGACGATGACGCCGGGTATGGCTTTGAGGCGTCCCGCGTCGCGGATGAGCTGGCCTTCGTCCAGGAAGCCGGCATTGACGAAGTAGTGGTTCTCGATGCGGGCAAAGGCGAGGGCGAAATTTTCCTCGCCGAAGTCGGCGGCGAAATCCGCGTTGGGCAGGAGCGTGATGGTGCGGCCCTCCCAGATCGACCAGGCTCTTGCCGCCTCAAGCTGTGCGGTACGGTCGGACCCGGTAAGGCGCCGGTGATAGGCGGCAAGGAGGTCGCTCCGCTCGTCGTCGGGGATCGGGGCGAGGAAGTCGTCCCAGTAGTCCGGGAAGAGCCAGGAGGCGCCCTCCTGATAGTACCAGGCGAGCTCGGAGCTGCGCAGGGTGAAGACGCCGCGCAGGATCAGCTCGCTGACCCGGTCCGGGTGCCTTTCGGCATAGGCGAGCGCGAGGCACGAGCCCCAGGAGCCGCCGAAGACCAGCCATTTGTCGATGCCGTGCATCTCGCGCAGCGCCTCGATGTCGGCGACGAGGTGCCAGGTGGTGTTGGCCTCCAGCGAGGCGTGGGGTTTCGAGCGGCCGCAGCCGCGCTGGTCGAACAGGATGACGTTGTAGCGCTCCGGGTCGAAATAGCGCCGCTGCTGGGCATTGCAGCCGCCGCCGGGGCCGCCATGCAGGAACACCGCCGGCTTTCCGTCCGGGTTGCCGCAGGCCTCCCAGTAGACCTCGTGGCCGTCGCCGGTCTGAAGCATGCCGGAGGCGTAGGGCTCGATGGGGGGATAGAGCGGCCGGTGTCGCATGGCGGGATCCGTCGGTTCTGGAAATCCGGCTCTTCATAACATGGCCAGAGGATGTCGCCAGCCGCCAAACGATGCCGCCAAAAAGAAACGGGAGCGGCCGGGGCCGCTCCCGCTCGATGTTACAAAGCTTTGTCGCCGGCGGTCAGACCATGTACTGGCCGCCATTGGCCGAGAGCGTCGAGCCGGTGATGAAGCCGGCGTCTTCCGAGGCGAGGAAGACGACGCAGCGGGCGATCTCCTCCGGCTCGCCGAGGCGGCCGATAGGGATCATGCCGATGATGGACTCCAGCACCTTTTCCGGCACGGCGCGGACCATCTCGGTCCCGATATAGCCCGGGCAGATGGCGTTGACGGTGATGCCCTTGCGGGCGCCTTCCTGGGCCAGCGCCTTGGTGAAGCCGATCTCGCCGGCCTTGGCGGCGGAATAGTTGGACTGGCCCATCTGGCCCTTCTGGCCGTTGACGGAGGAGATGCTGATGACGCGGCCGAAGCTGCGCTCGCGCATGCCCTCCCAGACATGGCGGGTCATGTTGAAGAGCGCGTTCAGATTGGTGTCGATGACGGCGGACCACTGCTCGGGCGTCATCTTGTGGAACATGCCGTCGCGGGTGATGCCGGCATTGTTGACCAGCACGTCGACCGGGCCGATATCGGCCTCGACCTTGGCGATGCCTTCCGCGCAGGCATTGAAGTCGGAGACGTTCCACTTGTAGACCGGGATGCCGGTCTCTTCGTGGAATTTGGAGGCGGCCTCGTCATTGCCCGCATAGGTCGCGGCGACGGAATAGCCGGCATCCTTCAAGGCTTTGGAAATGGCGGCGCCGATGCCTCTGGTGCCGCCGGTAACAATCGCAACTTTACCCATATCTGTTTCCTCACTGTTCGTTTTTGTGTTTGTGCTTTTGCTTGTGACTTCTCCGGCCCGTCGAAATAGAAAGCCCGCGGCGGGCCGACCGCCGCGGGCGTGATTGCTCCTTCTCCTAGCGCTCGACGCAGAGCGCGACGCCCATGCCGCCGCCGATGCACAGGGTGGCAAGGCCCTTCTTGGCGTCGCGGCGCTTCATCTCGTGCAGCAGCGTCACCAGCACCCGGGCGCCGGAAGCGCCGATCGGGTGGCCGATGGCGATGGCGCCGCCATTGACGTTGACGATGTCGGTGTTCCAGCCCATGTCCTTGTTGACCGCGCAGGCCTGGGCGGCGAAGGCCTCGTTGGCCTCCACGAGGTCGAGGTCGTCGACCGACCAGCCGGCCTTTTCCAGCGCCTTGCGCGAGGCCGGGATCGGGCCGGTGCCCATGATCGCCGGATCGACGCCGGCGGTCGCCCAGGACTTGATGCGGGCGAGCGGCTCAAGGCCGCGCTTCTCGGCTTCTGCGGCCGACATCAGGACGATGGCGGCGGCGCCGTCATTGATGCCCGATGCGTTGCCGGCGGTCACCGTGCCGTCCTTGGTAAAGGCCGGGCGCAGCTTGGCGACGCCGTCGATGGTGGCGCCGAGGCGGATATATTCGTCGTCCTCCACGACCCGCTCCTTGCGCCGTTCGACGACGGTCACGGGCACGATCTCGTCCTTGAACCGGCCCGCCTTCTGCGCCTCTTCGGCCTTGTTCTGGGAGGCGACGGCGAAGGCGTCCTGCTCATCGCGGGTGAGCTGCCACTGGGTGGCGACGTTCTCGGCCGTGTTGCCCATGTGATAGCCGTTGAAGGCGTCCCACAGGCCGTCCTTGATCATGGAATCGATCATCTTGTAGTCGCCCATCTTGTGGCCGGCCCGAAGGTTGGCGCAGTGGGGCGACAGCGTCATGTTTTCCTGGCCGCCGGCGACGATGACGTCGGCATCGCCGCACAGGATCTGCTGCATGCCGAGGGCGACGGTCCTGAGCCCCGAGCCGCAGACCTGGTTGACGACCCAGGCCGTTGCCTCCTTTGGCAGGCCGGCGGCGATTGCGGCCTGGCGCGCCGGGTTCTGGCCCTGTGCCGCGGTCAGCACCTGGCCGAAGATCACCTCGTCGACGTCTTCCGGGGCAACGGAGGCGCGCTCCAGGGCGGCCTTGATGGCGACCGCGCCGAGTTCGTGCGCAGGGGTGTTGGAAAACGAGCCGTTGAAGCTTCCAACGGGTGTGCGCGCGGCGCTGACGATTACAACTTCACTGGTCTGACCCATCCGTTCCTCCCGGGTGTCTGGTCTTGAGCATGCATGCATTTGAGGGCTTGTCTTTGCGGGTTAAAACCCGTGCGCCCGATGCCGGATACACGGAATAGACCTATCGGTTCCGGTTGAGTCAACCGTACTATTCGGTGATGCGGATGTTCCCGTCGACGTAGAGGATGCTGCACCACGGCAAGGATTCCGGGGCCGCGAGGAGCCTTTCGGGGCGGCCGAAACCGCCCGGTTTCCGTCGCGGGCCAAATCTATTCCTTGCGAGGCGCCGTTTTCGGCGCATAGGATGCCGCAAGTGGTTGTGCAGTGCGGCCGCTCGCAAAAACAACAAGGCGAATCCAAGGGGCAGGGAACGGATGGCGAAAACAGAAAAACCGACCGTCATCAAGAAATACGCGAACCGGCGGCTCTACAACACCGGGACGAGCACCTATGTGACGCTCGAAGACCTCGCCGAGATGGTCAAGAACGAGGACGACTTCGTCGTCTTCGATGCCAAATCCGGCGACGAGATCACCCGTTCGGTGCTGACCCAGATCATCTTCGAGCAGGAGAACAAGGGCCAGAACCTCCTGCCGATCGCCTTCCTCAGGCAGCTCATCCGGTTTTACGGCGATTCCATGCAGACGCTGGTGCCGAGCTATCTGGAATTCTCCATGTCGTCCTTCGCCAAGGAGCAGGAAAAGCTGCGCCAGCAGATGACCGCCTCGATCGGCCAGACCGCCTTCGAGGCGCTGGAGGACCAGGTGCGGCGCAACACCGACATGTTCGAAAAGGCGATGCGCATGTTCCTGCCCTTCGGTGCCGGCGGTGTCGGTACAGGCACTGGCGGCACAGGCACTGGCGGACCGGGCACCGGCGGACCGGGCGCGGGCACAACGGGTGCCGGCAGTACCGGCACGGGCGCCGGCGGCGACGCCAGGCCGGAGGAACCCTCCGACATTTCCGACCTCAAGAAGCAGCTTTCCCAGATGCAGAAGCAGCTCGACGCGCTTTCCGGCAAGGACGAGGACTGAACCCGGCGCGTTTGGCGACGGTCATTGCGGGAGCCGGACGGGCACCCGGCGGGAGCGGCCATTGACAAGGCCCCGGCCGGCGCGCAGTCTCTGTCCATTCACCCGGGGGGTCCCGACAAGGGGCTGAGATGCTGATGGCGCCGCCCGGCGCAGCGCAGTGACCCGACGAACCTGATCCAGTTCATACTGGCGTAGGGATGGTGCACCGGCTGCGCGGCTTCGGCCGAATCGTCCTGAGGCGACGTCCTCGCGGTCCTTCTCCATTCAACGCGGAACTGGGTCTCCAACGCTTCGAGCTCTGGAGGCTCCGACCGATGACCGACCATACCCCCACCGTCACCACGGGCCCGCTGCCCGCCTCGCGCCGCGTCTGGCATAGGGGCGCCGTGCACCCCGACATTCGCGTTCCGATGCGCGAGATCGACCTGCATCCCACCGCTGGCGAGCCGCCCGTCACCGTCTATGACAGCTCCGGTCCCTATACGGACCCTGAGGCCGAGATCGCCATCGACAAGGGCCTGCCGCGCCTGCGCGCCGGCTGGATCGCCGCGCGCGGCGACACCGAGGCCTATGACGGCCGCCACGTGACGCCCGCGGACAACGGCTTTGCCGACGGTGCGCGTCTGACGCCGGAATTCCCCGTCCGCCATCGGCCTCTTCGGGCGACAGGGGGACGGGCGGCGACGCAGATGGCCTATGCAAGGGCCGGCATCGTCACGCCGGAAATGGAGTTCGTCGCGATCCGCGAGAACCTCGGCAGGCAGGCGGCGAAAGAGGCGCCGGCGCGCGACGGCGAGGCGTTCGGCGCCGAGATCCCCGACCTCATCACGCCGGAATTCGTGCGCGACGAGGTGGCGAGGGGCCGGGCGATCATTCCCGCCAACATCAACCACCCGGAGGCCGAGCCGATGGCCATCGGGCGCAACTTCCTCGTCAAGATCAACGCCAATATCGGCAATTCCGCCGTCACGTCCTCGATGGCCGAGGAGGTGGAGAAGATGGTCTGGGCGACGCGCTGGGGCGCCGATACGGTCATGGACCTCTCCACGGGGCGCAACATCCACAACATCCGCGACTGGATCCTGCGCAACAGCCCGGTGCCGATCGGCACCGTGCCGCTCTACCAGGCCCTGGAGAAGGTCGGCGGCATCGCCGAGGATCTCTCCTGGGAGGTGTTCCGCGACACGCTGGTCGAACAGGCCGAGCAGGGGGTGGACTATTTCACCATCCATGCCGGCGTTCGGCTGCACATGATCCCGCTGACGGTGGGCCGGGTGACGGGGATCGTCAGCCGAGGCGGCTCGATCATGGCCAAGTGGTGCCTGCACCACCACCGCGAGAGCTTCCTCTACGAGCATTTCGACGAGATCTGCGACATCGCGCGGGCCTATGACGTCTCGTTCAGCCTCGGCGACGGGTTGCGGCCCGGCTCCATCGCCGATGCCAACGACGCCGCCCAGTTCGCCGAGCTGGAGACGCTCGGGGAGCTGACCCAGATCGCCTGGGCGAAGGACTGCCAGGTGATGATCGAGGGGCCTGGCCACGTGCCAATGCACAAGATCAAGGCCAATATGGACAAGCAATTGGAGGTCTGTGGCGAGGCGCCGTTCTATACGCTCGGGCCGCTGACGACCGACATCGCGCCGGGCTACGACCACATCACGTCGGGCATCGGGGCGGCGATGATCGGCTGGTTCGGCACGGCGATGCTCTGCTATGTGACGCCGAAGGAGCATCTCGGCCTGCCGGACCGCAACGACGTCAAGACCGGCGTCATCACCTACAAGATCGCCGCCCATGCCGCGGACCTCGCCAAGGGGCATCCGGCGGCCCGGGCCCGCGACGACGCGCTCTCGCGCGCCCGGTTCGAGTTCCGCTGGGAGGACCAGTTCAACCTAGCGCTCGACCCGGATACCGCCCGGTCGATGCACGACGAGACGCTGCCGAAGGAGGCGCACAAGGTGGCGCATTTCTGCTCCATGTGCGGACCGAAATTCTGCTCCATGCGCATCTCCCACGACATCCGCGCCGAGGCGCAGAAGGAGGGCATGGCGAAGATGGCGGAAAAATTCCGCGAGGGCGGAACCCTTTACGTTCCGATGGAGGACGCACGATGACCGAGACGCCGGGAACCCTTCTGGCCGCGCTCAGGGCCGAGCCGCCGCTGGTGCAGTGCCTCACCAACTATGTCGCCATGAACATCGCCGCCAATGTGGTGCTGGCGGCAGGGGCCAGCCCCGCCATGGTCGCCGACGTGGAAGAGGCGGAGGAATTCGCCGGCATTGCCGGCGCGGTGACGGTCAATATCGGCACGCTGTCGCCGCCCTTCATTGCCGGGGCGAAGGCGGCCATCGCCGGGGCGAGCGCTGCCGGTCACCCTTGGGTGTTCGATCCGGTGGCCTGCCAGGCGACGTCCTATCGGCGCCGGGTCGCGGCCGACCTCGTCGCGCTGAAACCGACCATCATCCGCGGCAATGCCTCGGAGATCCTGTCGCTCGCCGGCGAGGCGAGCAGCGGCCAGGGCGTCGACGGGCGCGATCCCGTTGCCGTCGCCGAGGATGGTGCGCGCAGGCTCGCCGAGGAGTCCGGCAGCGTCGTCGCCGTGACGGGCGAAACGGATTTCGTCACCGACGGGGCGCGTGCGGTGCGGATCGAGGGCGGCTCGCCCCTGATGCCGATGAACACCGCGCTCGGCTGTTCGCTGACGTGCCTGTGCGGCGCCTATGCGGCGGTTTCCAGCGATCCATTCGATGCCGCCGTCGGTGCGCTGGCGCATTTCGCCGCGGCGGGCGCCCGGGCGCATGAGAAGGCGGAGGGCGCGGGCACCTTCGCGCCGCATTTCCTCGATGCGCTGCAGGCCGTCACGCCCGAGGCCCTCGATGCCGAGGCCGTCATCCACAACGTCGCCGAGGTGACCTCATGACGGCGTTCGACCTGTCGCTCTATCTCGTGCTCGACCCGCAGCTCTGCGCCAGCATCGGCATGGTGGAAACCGCCCGCCGGGCCGTTGCCGGCGGGGCGACCATGGTGCAATTGCGCGACAAGGAGGGCGGCACGGCCCAGATGATCGAGACCGGGCGGGCGCTGAAGGCGACCCTCGCCGGCACCGGGGCGCTCCTCATCGTCAATGACGACGTGGCGGCGGCCGCCGAGATCGGCGCCGACGGCATCCATGTCGGCCAGGGCGACATGTCCGTTGCCGAGGCGCGTGCCCTTGTCGGCCCGCAGGCGATCCTCGGCCTGTCGGTGGAGACGCCGGAGCTTGCCGCCGCCGTCGACCCGGCGCTGGTCGACTATGTCGGCGCGGGGCCGGTCTTTGCGACGCCGACCAAGTCGGACCATGAACGCCCGGTAGGCTTTGAGGGTCTTGCCGCGCAGGTCGCCGCGAGCCCGGTCCCGGCCGTCGCCATCGGCGGGCTGAAGGCGGCGCATGTGGCCGAGGTCTTTGCGGCGGGGGCGAAGGGGCTCGCCGTGGTTTCGGCGATCTGCGGCCGGCCCGACCCGGAAGCGGCGGCGCGGGCCCTTGCCGAAGAGATCGCCGCCAGCCGGAGCCGGGGCTGATCGCTGCGGGCAGCAGGTCTATCGCTGCGCCGCGGCGGCGTTGCCGATCGAGGCCTTGAGGCTCTCGTCCTCCGGCCAGGGCGCTTCGGAGGCTGCAAGGCCGTAGAGTTCGCCCTGGAAATAGTCGACGCCGAGGGCGCGCAGCCTTGCGGCGGTCTCCGCGTCGCGGACCCATTCGGCGACGGTTTCCAGGTGGAACGTCTTGGCGATCTCCACCAGCGCGGTGACGAAGACCTCGTGGCGCTCGTCGGTGAGCAGCGTGGTGATGAAGGAGCCGTCGATCTTGACGAGGTCGGCGGAGAGTTCCTTCAGGATGTGGAACGACGAATAGCCGGTGCCGAAATCGTCGATGGCGGTCTTGACGCCGAGATCGCGCAGGTCTGCGATGAAGCGGGCGGCCTCGCCGACATTCCTGACGACGGCGGTCTCGGTCAGTTCCACGGCCAGCCGCTTGCCGAATTGCGGCCGGCGGGCAAGGGTGGCGACCAGCTTCTGCATCCAGCTCCGGTCGCCGATGCATTCCGCCGAAATGTTGATCGACAGGCGCGCCGCGGGATAGCGGGCGAGCGTTTCCACAGCCAGTTCCAGCACCCGGTGGTCGATGAGGCGCACCAGGCCGAGCCGTTCGGCGGCGGCGATCAGCGCGCCGCTCTCCTCCACCGGGCCGGCGGTGTCGAGGCGCAGCAGGCACTCGTGGTAGACGGGCGTCCCCGTCGCCGCTTCGACGATCGGCTGGTAGGCGAGGCGGAAACGGCGCTCGTTGAGGCCCGTGACGATGGCGTCCGCCATTTCGACGTTGCGGCGGCGCGCGGCGGCGCGGCTTTCGCTCGGCTGGTAGATGGCAAAGCCGTTGGACTGGCGCCGGTGGACGTGGTCGAGGGCCTCATGTGCCATGCCCAGCGCCTTGGTGGCCGAGGCGGCGTGGCGCGGCGAGGAGACGCCACCGATGGAAATGGTGACGCTCACGGGCCCGAGTTCCGTGGTGATCACTTCGGAGGCGATGGCATCGAGGAGGCGCTCGGCGGCGACCTCCATTTCCGCTTCCGAGCAGGCGTTGAGGACGATGCCGAACTTGTTGCCGGAGAGCCGGCCGAGGGAATCGCCGCTGCGCAACTGGCGCTGCAGGCGGGTCGCGACGGTGGCGATGACCCGGTCGGCGACCTCGTAGCCATAGGTGTCGTTGACGATGGCGAGGTTGTCGATGCCGGCGATCAGGAAGGCGCAGGAGGCGAACTGGTCGCGCGCGGTGGCGATCGCCTCATTGAGGCGCTTCATCAGATGGGCGCGGTTCAGTTGCCCGGTAAGGGCGTCGTGCTGGGACAGGAAGCTGAGCTCGACCTCGGCGGCGTGGCGCTCGGTGACCTTCCTGACGATGCCGCGGGCGCGGGCCGGCAGGCCTTCACCGTCGCCGAACCAGACACCGGTATCCTCGATCCAGATCGCCGCGCCGGTCGTCGTCGCCGTTCCCTTCAGGCAGTAGCGGGCGCAATAGGGCTGGCCGCCGCCATGGTCCCGCTTGCCGCTGCCGGCGACGGCGTCGAAGCGGGTGAGCGGGCTGTCGGGGTCGATGAGGGCGGCAAAGCGCCGGCCCTCCTGGAGCGCGGCCGGATTTTTGACCGGCAGCACCTCGGCGGCGTTGCCGCTCCAGCGGACGCGGTCGTCGCCGAGCGTCCATTCGTAGACGGCCTCGCCGACGGCGGTCAGGATTTCTTCGGCATTCAGTTCGGCGGGGTCCGAGGGATCGTTCGGTGCGGCGCCGGCATCCGGTGTCTTCTTATCGGTCATTCCGACCCACCCCTTGCGGGCTCAAAGCCTGATCTGTCGCCGGGTGACGTCATGCCCGCCGGCAGATGGCGCATATCCCCAGATTTCGTGGCGGCAGATAGTACCGCCCGAGGAACGCCGCGCGGCCCGGAACGCGGCGTATGTCGCGTATTTTCTCCCGACCACACCATTTTTTGGTTAACAAAACGTGATCGTCTGGCATGGCGCTTGCGCGGTTTTCGGCGTTACAGTCGAAACCGTCCCGTTCAGGGACAAAGCGTAAGGCTTTGGCAACCAATGATCTCGGGTATCGCAAAAAGCGGTTCGGTACGAAACGACGTCGGCAACGCCCGGCGCCGCGTCGAGGCCTCGCAGTCCATCCGCAGCGACGAGCGCCGCGAGCAGCCGGCCGAAAAGCGTACCGGAACGGCGCTGGTGCCGGCACGGCCGGACCACAGCCGCCGCCGCAAGGAGACTGGCCCCACCGCCTGGCTGTACCGGCCCTATGCCCCGGCCCTTGCCCAGCTCATCGCAACCAAGCAGGACTTGCCACAGACCCGCGCCCGCCGGCGCGCCGAGCCAAGCGATGCCGCCGCCGCCTATGGCGATGCGCGCAAGGCCCGCACGATCCCCGAGGCCGGCCGGCTGATGGCGGTGGTTTCCTGACCTTCCGGTGCGCCTCTGTCGGCGCGATCAGAGCGTTTTTCTGAAAAACTCAGCGACGGTCTTTGCCATCCCGGTCCGTATCGCAGCGCGGTCGATGCCGGGTGGGTCCGTGCAGAGCCCTTCGGCGTCGGCCTTCAGGGCGTCGGGGCAGTCGTCGGTGAAGACGAAATGGCCGCCGGGGATTGTCTCGCGGTGTGCCGCATCGATGCCGGCGGCAAGGACCTCGGTATTCGCAATGCCGAGGGAGCTGTCCTGCGGGCGGATCAGCAGCGTGGCCGCGGCGACGCCGGAAAGCCCCTTTTCATCAAAGAGCACGCCGAACGGATCGAGGAGCGCCAGCGCTTTGACCGGCAGGTGTGGCGGCGGCGGGCGCTTTCCGCTCGTTCCGGTCTTCGGTCTGTTGCCCGCCTTGCCGCCCCGGCTGCCGGGGCCGGCATCGCAGGAGCGGATGTCCTCAGGGTGTTTCTCACAATAGGCGGCGAGCGCCGCGGGGTTCGGAACCCCGCCGGCAAGGGCAATGGTGACCGCGCCGCCGAGGGAAAAGCCGGCCATGCCGAGACGCTCCGCGTCCGCGTGACCTGCGAAGCGCGGATCGGCGGTGACGCCCGCGAGCGCGGCAGCGACCTGCGCCGGCCGGGCCAGCAGCGGCGTATCGCGGTGCATGGGGGCGATGACGAGAAAGCCGTTTCGGGCAAGCGCGGCGGAAAGCTCCTTCAGGATCATCGGGCTGCCGCCGGTCGGCCCGCCGCCATGGGACAGCAGCACGACCGGAAAGCGGCCATCGGCGACACCTGCGTCCCGTGTCGCGGGGACGGTGAACGGTCCGGCCTTGAAGGGCACCTCGGCGTCTTTCGTCGGATACCAGACGAGGGTGTCGAGCTGTCGCGAACCGGTAAGGGAGAGGCGGGTGACGCCGGCATTGTAGGCCGATGATTGCGTCGCATGTCCGGAACTCGCCGTCGAAGCGACAAGGCCGACGGCCAGCGCGGCCACGGCCGCCAGGCCGCCCACGCGGTGAAGAATACGCATGCCGAAAAACGCTCCATCGGTGCGCCGGTGCGGCGCGCTCCCCGTGAGCCTTTCAGATGTGGTCCGGCGCTGTCGTGTGCAAGCCGCGTCCCCAAGCTATTCGCGATTCCCCATCGTAGGACATGCCGGCCGCACGTCGTGCCCGATCAGAACCCCAGCGCGCAGCCGTCCTTGCGGGGGTCCGAGCCGCCGATGAGGACGTTGCCGTCCATGCGGATGGCCTGGCCTCCGCCATGGGGGCTTTCGGCCATCGTCACCTCGTGGCCGCGCGCGGCGAGGCCCTCCAGCGTTGCCTCGGGGATCGTGGTTTCCGCCGAGAGCGGGCCGTTGGCGTCGTCCCAGAAGAGGCGCGGGAAGTCGAGGGCGGCCTGCACGTCCATGCCGTAGTCGATCATGTTGGTGAGGAAATGGGCGTGGCCGCAGGGCTGGTAGGCGCCGCCCATGACCCCAAAACTCATGAAGGGGGCGCCGTCCTTCAGCACGAAACCGGGGATGATGGTGTGCATCGGACGCTTGCCGGCATCGATGGTGTTGGGGTGGCCCTTTTCGACGACGAAGCAGGCGCCGCGGTTCTGCAGGGCAATGCCGGACTTTTCCGTGACGATGCCCGAGCCGAAGCCGTGATAGACGGAGTTGATCAGCGAGATCGCGCGGCGGTCCCTGTCGACGACGGTGAGATAGACCGTGTCGGCGTCGGGGACGAGGTCGCTGGCGGCCGGCCGTTCGCCGCGCCGTCCCGGGTCGATGGTGTCGGCGAGGCGCTCCGAATAGCGCGGCGCCAGCAGCGCCTCGACCGTCTCGGTCATGGCGGCCGGGTCGGCGATATAGGCGTCGCGGCAGGCATAGGCGATGCGCGCCGCCTCCATCTCCAGGTGGAAGCGCTCCGGCCCCAGCGGGTCGAGGTCATCCAGGTCGAAGTGCTGAAGGATGTTGAGGAGGATGAGGGCCGTCAGCCCCTGGCCGTTCGGCGGCAGTTCGGCGACCGTGTAGCCCCGGTAATCCGACGTGATCGGCACCTCCGCCGTCGGCTCTATGGCGGCGAGGTCGTCGAGGCGCATCCAGCCGCCGCGGGCGGCAAGGGTGGCGACGATCTCTTCGGCGACCGGGCCCTCGTAGAAGCCTTTCGGGCCCTCTTCGGCAATGCGCCGGAGGGTTTCGGCAAGGGCCGGCAGGCGGTGCACCGAGCCGACCGTCGGGGCGGCGCCGTCGACGAGGAAATGTTTTGCAGCACCCTTGTCGCGGGCAAGGCGCGAGGCCTCTCCGGCCCAGTCGGCACCGACGCGCGGGGTGACGGGGAAGCCGTCTTCGGCATAGGCGATGGCCGGCGCCAGCGCGTCCGCCAGGCTCCAGGTGCCGTGCTCCGTCAGCAGTTTCTGCCAGGCGGCGACGGCGCCCGGAACCGTCACGGCATGGACGGAATCCGGACCGATCTCCGTGACGCCCTCTTCCAGCAGCCGGTCGAGGCTTGCCGCCATGGGCGCGCGGCCGGAGCCGTTGAGGCCGGTGAGCTTGCCGTCCTTGTCGGAGAGGATGGCGAAGCAGTCGCCGCCGATGCCGGTCATGTGCGGCTCGACGACGCCGAGGACGGCGACGGCGGCGATCGTCGCATCGACGGCGTTGCCGCCGCGCCTGAGAACGTCGAGCGCCGTTGCGGTCGCCAGCGGGTGGGAGGTCGCGGCCATGGCCCCCGTTGCATAGGCGGGCGAGCGGCCGGGTTGATGGAAGTCGCGAAGCGTCGCGCCGGTCATGTGGTTTCCTCCCGCCGGCGCGTTTTTCTGAGGAGCGCCGGTCCGTTTGCGCAGGTCTTTTTCTTACATGCCGCCGTTGGGTCCGCCCCAGCCGAAATCGCGGCGCGCGGCGGTGATGGTGATGCTGAAGCCGGCGACGACGTCGACCAGCGCGATCACCGTCAGGATGAAGAACACCGAATGGGCGGCGGATGCGACCAACAGGAATTCGATGAGATAGAGGATGAAGACGAGCGTGGAGAGCCCGTGGTCGATAATGGAGCCGGAGGTCGTGCGCGTCGCCTTCAGGATCTCGAAGAACAGGAAGACGATGGCAACCGCGACCACCAGGTCGCCGATGACCATGGTCCAGCGCGCATCGGAGATCATCTCCACGGTGAACACCGGCGCCACCCAGGGGTCGCCCGGGAAGGCGCCGAGGAGGCCGAAGGCGATGATGTTGTAGACGATGAGGGGGATGATCGTGAGGGGAATGTTGACCAGCATCGGAAAAACCCTTCAAGGGCGACGGTCCGCGTCGCCTGCCGCATTGAAATCCGTATCCTGACGGGAGTGTTCCCGGTCCCCACTCTTAGTAACCCGCCGGCGGGGCGGCGTCCATGCGCGACGTGGTCCCGATGCCGGGCAAAAGAAAACCCCCGGCCGCGGACGGCCGGGGGTTTTTGGGGCGTTTTGTCGGATGCAAGAAGCCGGAAGCCTTAGATGTCTTCCTTCGGCTCCAGGATCTGACGGCCGCGATACATGCCGGTCTTCAGGTCGATGTGGTGCGGCCGGCGCAGCTCGCCGGACTCCTTGTCTTCCACATAGGTCGGCTGGCGCAGCGCGTCGTCGGAGCGGCGGAAGCCGCGCTTCATCCGCGTCACTTTTCTCTTCGGGACAGCCATGTCAGGTCTCCAAAATCTCAACACACAAAAACACGCCGGGATACCTCCCGGCGCGGTGCGCAAGGCATTTCTTGATCGGGCGCCTTATACAGGCATGTGGTGCGCTTGACCAGTCCTGCCAACGCGGTTTTTTTGGCGGGGCGCGCCGGCCCGCCTATTTCTTTCCAAGGACGCATTCCAGGTAGGCGCCGGACTTGGCGGCGCGGCCGGCGATGCGGCGGGCGAGGCGGGCATGGCCCTGGCCGGGGCTCGCCGGATTGCGGGCGATCGGGTTCGGCAGGGCGGCGGCCATCAACGAGGCCTGGTTGCGGGTGAGCTTTGCCGCCGGCCGCTTGAAATAGCGCTGGGCAGCGGCCTCGGCGCCGAAAACGCCAGGTCCCCATTCCACCGTGTTGAGATAGAGCTCGACGATGCGGTCCTTGGGCAGGACCACGTCCATGTAGAGCGCCAGCGGCGCCTCCACGACCTTTCGCAGGTAGCTGCGCGAGGACCACAGGAAGAGGTTCTTGGAAAGCTGCATGTTGAGGGTGGAGGCACCGCGCGGTTTGCCGTCCTCGGCGTCTTCCAGGGCGTTCTGGACCTCTTCCCAGTCGATGCCGTCGTGCTCGCAGAAGCGGGCGTCCTCCGACATCACCACGGCACGCACCAGGTTCGGCGAGATGTCGTCGAGCGCCACCCATTGGCGGGCGACGCTGCCGCCGGTCACCCAGTCGCGCAGCATCAGGGTGGAGGCCGGCGGATTGACGAAGCGGTAGAGCGGGATCAGCAGGAACGGCAGCAGGACGAGGACCGCGACGACGAGGACAATGCGTTTCAGGAGGCGGCGTGTGGGCTTCAGTCGCATGCGGGTCGGCCTTCCCTTGGGCGCTGGTCCTGTGCCATATGCCGGGTCGCGGGCGGCGCCCGCGGGGGCTTATGGCTGTCTTTCCTACCAAACCGGACGGGGCGGAGGCGAGCGGTTTCGCACCCTTGCCGCCGACCATCGACGAGGTCGCCATGGAATTTGTCGCACGACTGACCGCGGTCGCGGACCGCATGGAAGAAACGCTCGAAGGGCTGCTTGGCTCCACGCCGCTTGCCGGCGAGATCGTGCGGCCGGAGCGGCTTCTGGCGGCGATGCGTCATGCCAGTCTCGACGGCGGCAAGCGGCTGCGGCCGTTCCTGGTGGTGGAGACGGCGAGGCTGTTCGATGTCGAGGGCCCCGGCGTGCTGCGGTCTGCTGCGGCGCTGGAATGCGTCCACTGCTACAGCCTCGTCCATGACGATTTGCCGGCGATGGACGACGATGATCTCCGGCGCGGCCGGCCGACCGTCCACAAGGCGTTCGACGAGGCGACCGCGATCCTTGCCGGCGACGCGCTCCTCACCTACGCCTTCGATATCCTCGCCGACCCGGCGACCCATGACGACGCGGCGGTGCGCGCCGACCTCGTCCTCTGCCTTGCCCGGGCGTCGGGCCTCGGCGGCATGGCCGGCGGCCAGATGCTCGACCTGGCGGCCGAGGGGCGGGCGCTGTCGGAACAGGAAATCCTGCAGATGCAGGCGATGAAGACCGGATATCTGATCCGCGCCGGCGTTGCCCTCGGCGCCATCCTCGGCGGGGCGGATGCGGAGACGAAGGAGCGGCTCGACCGCTACGCCAAGGCGATCGGCAACGCCTTCCAGCTCGCCGACGATCTTCTGGACGTGGAATCGGAAGCGGCCGACATGGGCAAGGCGACCGGCAAGGACGCGGAGCGGGGCAAGGCGACGCTGGTCTCGCTGCTCGGCGTGGATGCCGCCCACAGACGGCTGGGCGAGTTGATCGAAACGGCCGATGCGTGCCTGGCACCGTTCGGCGACAAGGCCGCGGTGCTTGCCGCCGCCGCGCGGTTCATTGCGGAGCGGAAGAACTGAGGGGCGTCAGCCGGCCGCGTTTGCCCGGTCGACCGCTTCCATGATCAGCCGTTCGGCCGAGGCAGCGTCTTCCCAGCCGACGATCTTCACCCATTTGTTGGGCTCCAGATCCTTGTAGTGCTCGAAGAAGTGCTCGATCTGGTGCAGCGTGATTTCCGGCAGGTCGGTGGCCGACTTGATGCGGTCGTAGCGCTTGGTGAGGGCGTGGGCGGGAACGGCGATGACCTTCTCGTCATGGCCGGATTCGTCCTCCATCATCAGGACGCCGATCGGCCGGCAGTTCATGATGGCGCCCGGCGCGATCGGGCGCTGGTTCGGCACCAGCACGTCGATCGGATCGCCGTCGTCGGACAGGGTGTGGGGCACGAAGCCGTAATTCCCGGGATAGCGCATCGGGGTGTAGAGGAAGCGGTCGACGACGAGGGCTCCGGAGGCCTTGTCGAGTTCGTATTTGACCGGTTCGCCGCCGACGGGAACCTCGACGATGACATTGATGTCGTGGGGCGGGTTGTTGCCGATCGAGATCGCGTCGATGCGCATGGGGTCTGGCCTTTCCTTGGTCGTCCGGCGGCCGCCGCCGGGCGGGGATCGTCCCGGCCGGAGCAAGCGCACGATTGTCGCTGTCCTGGCGCCGAAACGAGGTTTTGTGCTTCGTTGCAGGGGGTCATAAACGCTAGAGTGAATGGGTGCAAGCGCTTGTTGTGCAGTGCAACAAAAGGCTTAGGGTGCAGATGACACCGGGATTGCCAGGAGGAGAAGGCCAGTGACGGGAAACATTGCGAACCGGGTGCTTCGCTTGCTTGCTCTGCCAATCACGTTGCTCGCAGGCGCCGTGGGGGCCGAGGCTGCCGAGATCGACAGCGCCTATACGAAGCTCGACCTCAACGCCTGCCCGATCATCGAGCAGAACCTTGAGGAGGGCTCCTGGACGCTGGTGCGCTGTAAGGGCTATCGCGGCCGGCCGGTGTTCGTCGGCGAGGGTGATCTCCGGTTCTTCGTCTGGTTCGACGACAAGGAGAGCGAGGAGCCGCTGCGCTCGCAGACGCTCGGTCCGTTCAACACCATCGGCGAGACGCTGGAATGGCGGGTGCGACGGGTCGGCGGGGACTGGCAGCCCTTCGCAACGATCCTGCGCTACCGCACCTCGCTGGACGAGGACCAGGATCAGGGCGAGGTGCTGGTGGTCAGCCAGATCCAGCCCGGCGCCACCTGCCACATCGCCTATGTGGATGTGCGCTCGAATCCGGATGCGAATGCCTTGGCGCGGGATGCGGCGGACCGGCTCGCGGGGTCTTTCGACTGTGCCGATACGCCGGAACGGATCGGCGTGCCAGGACCGAGTCTCGGGGAGTAGGGTGTCTTACCGCCGGCGTCGGAGTACAGGGCCTCTGGATTGCCGCGTCGGCCTGTCGGCCTCCTCGCAATTGTGCGAGTTCAGATATTCGGTGATGGGATCGCGGAAAGGAGCGACCCATGCGCGACAACAGCTATGACCGGACGATCGAACGGAAC
>NZ_JAOQNS010000016.1 GCF_025961475.1 Rhodobium gokarnense
CAAATCGACATGCTTAGCGAAAAGCATGCTCACTAGAGGTGGGCAAGGTCGGAAGAGACGTCAAGCTCATTGATTTTCAAACTGAGACACTACCCTTGCCGCGCTTTGCAATGCCGTGGAGATCGATATGACGGCTGCAGGAGACGCAGAACTGAAGCGGGTATGGACAAAGATCGACCAGATCCGCGCCAAGCAGGCCGCCAAACCGAAGCATTCGCCTCTGCCTGGGCCGACGATGAAAAACAAGGCCGACTAACCGATGGCCGAAGCCGCCCGCAGAGACCAAGCCGACACCCTCGCCTATTCGGTGCAGGAGGCTTGTCGCGCGTGCGGAATCGGAAAGACGACGCTCTATGCGGCGATCAAGGCGGGGCATCTAACGCCCCGAAAGCTGGGCACAAAGACGCTGATACTGAGGCGGGATCTGGAAGGGTTTTTGGAACGCCTGCCACAGGCTACCGAGTGATGGAAACCACCTTGCCGCGCTCTTCGCCGAGACAATACCGCTCCCACGCCAGCATCAACCGGCGGCGCTTTGCTAGCGCATCGCCCCGGCGATATGCGCGCTCGGTCTCGTCTCCGACCGTGTGGGCAAGCGCGGCCTCGGCGACCTCTCTGGCGAACGACGTGGTTTCGCCGGCCCAGTCGCGGAAAGAGGACCGGAAGCCATGCACGGTGTAGGGATGCCCCATACGCCTCAGGACCATCGTGAAGGACATGTTGGAGAGCGGCCGGCCGGACCTCGCTCCCTCGAAAACAAAGGGCGCCGCGCCCCGTTGGCTGGTGAGGATTTCGGCCATGCGCGGGGTGATTGGAGCGCGATGCTCCCTGCCCGCCTTCATCCGGCCACCGGGAATCGTCCACACCTCTCCGTCAAGGTCGAACTCATCCCATGTGGCGAGCCGAACCTCGCCCGATCGGCAGGCCGTGAGGATCGTGAATTCGAGCGCCCGCACCGACGCGCTGTCCAGCCCCCGCAGTCGCTCCATGAACGCCGGAACCTCTGCAAAAGGCATGGCCGCGTGGTGGCCGCGCTGCAGCCTTTGTCTTTTCGGGAGCAGGTGGTCAAGATGCCCGCGCCAGCGCGCGGGGTTGTCGCCGGATCGCAGGCCCGTCGCCTTGGCCGCGTCCAGGATGCGTTCTATCCGCCCGCGAACGCGGGATGCCGTTTCCGCCTTCGCCAGCCATATAGGCTTCAGCAGGGACAGGATATCCGCTGTCTCAATGGCGTCGATCGGCTTTCCCCGGATGGGCTTGGCGTATTCGGCCATCGTCCATTCCCAGCTTCGCCGGCTTTTCTCGCTCCTGAAGCTCGGGAGAAGATCGGCAAACACCTGGTCGGCGAAATCACCGAACGTGACAGCGCCCTGGGAGGTCCGTGCGGCCCGGCGCGTCCGGATCGGATCAACACCCGCGGATACCTGCTTTCGCGCCTGTGCGGCCAATTCTCGCGCTTCGGCGAGGGAAATTGTGTCGGTGCCGCCGAGGCCCATCTCCCGGCGCCGGCCCTGCCACCGAAAGATGAACGTCCAGCGCTTCGCGCCGCTGGCG
This sequence comes from Rhodobium gokarnense, assembly GCF_025961475.1. Classification (NCBI taxonomy): domain Bacteria; kingdom Pseudomonadati; phylum Pseudomonadota; class Alphaproteobacteria; order Hyphomicrobiales; family Rhodobiaceae; genus Rhodobium; species Rhodobium gokarnense. The sequence continues at coordinate 1,552 of NZ_JAOQNS010000016.1, forward strand.
TCCACGATCAAATAGAGATTTCCGCCGTCGCTGTACTGCCCCGGCCCGGCGACGGACGCCACAAACCGGGCAGAGAGCTTTTTGACCTGCCTCACCATGTGAGGATGGAACCACGGCGGGGCGGGGGCTTCAACTGGAAAGGCATCGAGAATAAATGGTAACGGAAGCAATCATGGAAACGACTTGGCGGTCAATGGACAGCGCGCCAACGGACGGCACCAAAATCGTCGTTGAAGTAGAGGGGGGAATTGTCATCGCGCAATGGAAGCGCCACCGGGCATATCCCGGATGTTGGGCGTGGATGGTGGCCCCATGGCCTGGTTGCGACTTTCTGATGACCGTCGAACCGAAGCAGTGGACGCATCTTCCGGGGCTGCCAGCACCCTAACAAATACCCTAACATCCGACGCGGATTGCAGCGAACGGCTGCGAACGTCAATGAACACAAAACGATAAAAGAAGGCAAGGATTCAGAGGCATCGCGAACGCTGGCGAACGGCCACGGACGGATATTGGGCTCCCCTAGGGAGCGCCATTTTTTGCCTCACGACGAATTCGCTGCGCTCATCGCCTCCGGCGGGGCGGCCTGACCGGCCGGCGCACGGTCGTGCTTGCGAACCTGACGGTTCGTTAGTTCGCTCACGACAGTCTCGCTTCGCTCGACGCCTCCGGTGACTCCAAGTCGAGTGACACGCATCAATGTTCCATTCGCCGCGTAAGCCCCGTTTTTCCGGCGGCTCGACCTAATGCTTGCCTGGGACAGCAGCAAGCAAAGGTCTCACAATGGGTGGCTGCACGAGGACCGAAGCCGACCGATCTGACTCTTTGTGCGACCCAGCTCTCAATTGAAGAGTGAGACGCAGGCAACTACGCTCTCCCGATGACGGTCACGCCTCCTGGCGGTTCGACCGCGGCGGAACCCAGAGGCAAAGTTGGAGCGACATGGCGATCCCGGACTACCAGACCTTGATGCTTCCCGTGCTGCGCATTGCCGCTAAGGGCGAAACGCGGGTGCCGGAGGTCGCCGAAAAGATGGCCGACGAGTTGGGGCTCGCACCCGACGAGCGCGAGGAGATGTTGCCGAGCGGGCGCCAGCGGGTGCTGCACAACCGCATCCACTGGGCGAAATTCTACATGACCAAGGCCGGTCTGATCGACAGCCCGGCGCGCGGCCGTTTCCTTGCATCCGAGGCCGGCCGGGCATTGCTCGCAACCGACCCCACCCGCCTCGATACCCGGATGCTGATGGACTATCCGGGGTTCCTGGAATTTTACGAGAACAGCCACAGCAAGGGCAGCGGCAGCGATCGATCCCCTGACCAAGAACCCGCCATCGTCGTGGACGAAACCGAGACACCCGAGGAGCAGATCGAGGCCGCTTACCGCTCGCTGAACGCGGCGCTGAGGGCCGACCTCCTCGACCGCATCCGGGAGAACTCCCCGGCCTTCTTCGAAAAGCTCATCGTCGATCTGCTGGTCGCCATGGGCTATGGCGGCTCGCACCGGAACGCGGCCGAGCAACTGGGCCGCTCTGGCGATGGCGGTGTGGACGGCGTCATCAACGAGGACCGGCTCGGCCTCGACCGCATCTACGTCCAGGCCAAGCGCTATGCGGAGGAGAACACCATCTGCCGGCCGGCCGTTCAGGGCTTCGTCGGCTCGCTGGTCGGTTTCGGCGCCACCAAGGGTGTCTTCGTCACCGCCTCCACTTTCTCCAGCGGCGCCGTCAGCTACGCCAAGAATCTGCCACAGCGGGTCATCCTGATCGACGGCAACCGGCTCGCCGATCTGATGATCGAACACGGCGTCGGAACCCGTCCCCACCGCACCATCCAGGTCCAGCGCCTCGACGAGGACTTCTTCTCCGAGGACGGCTGAGGCAATCGACCGGTTCCGGGACCGTCTGATTTGCAGCTGGTCAATTGCGGCAGGACCACCTGAAAACGGCGCGGAAGGCCCACTCCCGCGCCGCTAGTTTTTCTTGTGCCTGCAAGGATGCTCAGGCGGTCTGTGCGCCCCCTACCAGGGCAACTCACACACGTCGTTGTGGAAACTCGCCGTTGGGCCGTCATTGTCCAGAAGCGCCATGCGGACGACGATGACGGCGGCCTCGGCGGGGGTGCGGGAGGGGCCGAAATTCGTGGCGGCGGTTGCCGTGTAGCCCGGGCAGATGGCGTTGACCTTGATGCCCTTGTCCTGGAGCTGGTCGGCGTAGCTGAGGGTCAGGGAGTTGAGGGCCGCCTTGGAGGCCTTGTAGGTCGGCATCTTCTTGTCGGAGTGTTCCCAGTCCGGCGTGAAGTGCAGGCCGAAGGAGGCGAGTTCCGACGAGACGTTGACGATGCGCGGGGCCTTCGATGCCGACAGCATCGGGATCATCGCCTCGGTCACGCGCACCGTGCCGACGACATTGACCTCAAGCGTGCGCTCCAGCTTCTCCAGCACCGTCAGGGTCGGGTCGTAGTCGAGGCCGACGCCGGCATTGTTGACGAGGATGTCGAGGTGGCCGAAATCGCGCTCGATGAGGGCGGCAAGGCCGGCGACGCTGGCGTCGTCCGTGGTGTCGAGTTGGACGGGCTGAACGGACAACCCCTCGGCCCGCATCGGGGCGGCGGCGGCCTCGCCGAGGGCGACGTCGCGACAGCCCATCAGCACGTGTACGCCCTGGCGCGCGAGGGCAACGGTCACGGCCTCGCCGATGCCGCGATTGCCGCCGCTGACGAGCGCAATCAGTTTGCTGTTTTCCATGTCAACGTTTGCTCCAAATGGGCCGGAGGTGCACGCGCATCGACTCCGGCAAGTCACTTCGGCCGGGAGGAGAACCGAAGGGCTTGCGCCGGCAAACCGTCTTTGCGTATAAAACCTCAAGCTTGGTTGAGGTCAAGAAAACAGCCCCGGACAAAATGGCACAGCCCGGATCATTCCTTACGGTCGGCGAGGTTTCCGAGCGCAGCGGCGTCCCGGTCTCGGCCCTGCACTTCTACGAGGCCAAGGGGCTGATCTCGGCGGCCCGTACCCGCGGCAACCAGCGCCGCTATTCGCGCGACATCCTTCGCCGCATCGCCATCATCCGGGTGGCGCGCGATCTCGGCTTTTCGCTGGCGGAGATCGCCCCGCTGCTGAAGCCGATCCCGGAGGGCCAGTCGCCGAGCGCAGCCGACGTCAAGGAGATGGTGGCCGACTGGCGTCTGGCGATCCAAAAGCGCATCGACGATCTGGCGGAGCTGCGCGACAAGCTCGATGGCTGCATCGGCTGCGGTTGCCTGTCGCTCACCGAGTGCCCGCTCCGCAACCCGTCCGACGAACTGGCCACCCACGGCACGGGCGCCGTGCTGCTGGGGCAAGCGGGGGAATGACGACGCAAAACGTGCGGGACGGAAAATCTCCATCCCGGGACGTGCATTTGCGGGGCGGCAGTGTCGCCATGCCCTGCCCTTGCGGCGTCGGCAACGCCCGCCATTGGGGGCATCGGGTGTGCCGACATGTGGCGAAGTTGCTCAGATGCCCATAAAATCGGCAATGAACGCCCTTTTTTTGTTCTCGATCATCGACTTTCGGTCCCGGACCGGGTTTTAAGGCCGGCAGCCCGAGCCGGTCGCACGACACTCCCTCCCCTGCGCCGGTATCCACCACACGACCGCATCGAGGCCGGCCATGCGACGGCCGGTTGGCATGCGAAACACTCCACAGGATCGATTCATGAACGCACCGCGAGAAAAGTGGCATTCCCGCATCGGCTTCGTCGTCGCCGCTGCCGGCTCCGCCGTCGGCCTCGGCAACATCTGGAAGTTTCCCTACATCACCGGCGAGAACGGCGGCGCGGCGTTCCTCCTGCTCTATCTGGCCATCGTCTTCACCATCGGCCTGTCCGTCCTGCTGGCCGAGGTCGCCGTCGGCCGCGCCGGCCAGACCGATGCCCTTTCGGCCTTCAAGGTGCTCGGCCACAGGGGCTGGACCGTGGTCGGCGCGATCGGCCTCACCGTCGCCTTCCTCATCCTGTCGTTCTATTCGGTGATTGCCGGCTGGACGATCGCCTATGTGATCAAGTCCGCGGACGGCGCCTTCAGCGGCCTCGATATCGGCGCGATCGGCAACTCCTTCGTCGACTTCATCTCAAACCCCTGGCAGCCAGTGATCTACCAGGCGATCTTCGTCGTCCTGACCGTCTTCGTGGTGCTGAAGGGTGTCGCCTCCGGCATCGAGCGGGTCAGCAAGATCCTGATGCCGATCCTGTTCTTCATCCTCATCGCCCTTGTCGCCCGCTCGCTGACCCTGCCGGGCGCGGAAGCCGGCCTCAGGTTCTTCCTGGCGCCGGACTTTTCCAAAATCAACGGCGCCGTCTTCATGGCCGCCCTCGGCCAGGCCTTCTTTTCGCTGTCCATCGGCATGGCGGCGATGCTGACCTACGGCTCCTATCTGGACCGCAACACGCGCATCGGCCGCTCGGCCTGGTACATCGTCTCCCTCGATACGATGGTGGCGGTGCTGGCCGGCCTTGCCATCCTGCCGGCGGTCTTTGCCTTCGGCCTCGACCCCAAGGCCGGGCCGGCGCTGACCTTCATCACCCTGCCGACGGTGTTCCAGGCAATGCCGGGCGGCGCGATCTTCGGGCCCGCCTTCTTCGTGCTGCTCCTGATCGCGGCGCTGACCTCGTCGGTCTCGCTGCTGGAGCCGCTCGTTGCCCTGTTCCGGGACCGCGGCTTCGGCCGTGTCCCGACGACGATCGCCATCGGCTGCGTCACCTTCCTGCTCGGCGTCCCGTCCTCGCTGTCACAGGGCATCTGGGCCGACTACAGGCTCTTCGGCATGGGCTTCCTCGACCTCCTGGACTTCCTGACCTCCAACATCATGCTGCCGGTCTCCGGCCTGATGCTGGCGATCTTCGTCGGCTGGGTGATGGGGCCGCGGGCCGCCGACGAGGTGACCATGGACGGCGAGCATCCTGGCATCCTGCTGACGGTATGGATCTTCATCCTGCGCTTCGTGGCACCGGTCGCCATCCTGGCGATCCTCATCAACGGGCTGATGTAGCACCACGCGCGATGTTCCTGCGCCAGGCAGGGGCATGAAAAACCGAAAAGGCCCGGGACGGTCGATCGCCATCCCGGGCCTTGTTCTTGCGGCACAGCACTGTCGCCATGCCAGCCTCTCGGAACTTACCTGGTGCTACCGCCCCTTCCAGGGCACCAGCTTCTTTTCGACCAGGCGCATCATCAGGTCGAAGATATAGGCGATGGCGCCGATGACGATGATGCCCATGAACACCACCTCGGTGACCAGGAACTCTGCGGCGTCGAGCACCATGTGGCCGAGGCCGACCTGAGCGGCGACCATTTCGGCCGCCACAAGGGTCGTCCAGCCGAAGCCGATGCCGATGCGCATGCCGGTCAGGATCTCCGGCAGCGCCGCCTTGAAGATGACGTGCCAGATGACCTGGAAGCGCGAGGCGCCCATGGAATAGGCCGCGTGGATCTGCTCGATCTGCACCGAGCGCACACCGGCCCTTGCGGCCAGCGCCATCGGCGCGAAGATGGCCAGGAAGATCAGCGAGATCTTCTGGCTCTCGTCGATGCCGAGCCAGATGATGGTCAGCGGCAGATAGGCCAGCGGCGGGATCGGCCGGTAGAACTCGATCGGCGGATCGAAGATGCCGCGGGCGATGCGGTTGATGCCCATGGCAAGGCCGACCGGTATCGCCGTGATGCAGGCGAGGAAAAAGGCGGAGAACACTCGCATCAGGCTCTGGGAGGTGTGATCCCACAGGGTGCCGCCGGAAAACGGCTCCTGCGAGATGGAGATGAAGCGGTGGAACACGGATTCCGGCGTCGGCAGGAACAGCGGTTTCACCCACTCGTAGTTGGAGGCCACCCACCACAGGCCGAGGATGAGGATCGCTGTGACGATGGAAATGCTGAGGCTGCGGCCGGAGCCGGGTGCGCCGTAGGACTCGCCGGGCTGCACCGGGCCGGCGCCGAAGATGTTGCCGATTGAGCCGGAAAAGCCATTGGATCGGGACTGGTCAGACATTGGCGCCTCCGCCCATTTCGTCGCCGTGGATGATCGACAGGATCTTCTCGCGCATGGCGATGAAGTCCGGATCGGACTTCACGGCCCGCGCGTTGCGGGTCTCGAAGAAGCGGTGGCAGAAATCGAGCTCGTATTCGTGGGTGATACGGCCCGGACGCGGCGACATGACGATCAGCCGCGTCGCCATGAACAGGGCCTCCTCGACGCTGTGGGTGATGAAGAAGACCATCTTGTTGGTCTCGCGCCAGACGTCGAGGATGAGTTCCTGCATGGACTCGCGGGTCAGCGCATCGAGGGCGCCGAGCGGCTCGTCCATAAGGAGCGCATCCGGATCGGAGGTCAGCGCGCGGGCAAGGCCGACGCGCTGCTGCATGCCGCCCGACAACTCGTAGATGTTGCGGGTCTCGAAATCCTCCAGGCCCACCAGCTTCAGGTATTTGCGGGCGATCTCGCGGCGCTCGGTCTGGCCAACGCCCTGCAGCTTGAGGCCGAAGGTGACGTTCTTCAGGACCGTCAGCCAGGGCATCAGCGCGTGCTTCTGGAACACCACGCCGCGGTCCGCGCCGGGGCCGTTCACCCGCTTGCCGCCGAGGGTGACGGTGCCGTAGCTCGGCTGGATGAAGCCGGCGAGCAGGTTGAGGAAGGTGGTCTTGCCACAGCCGGAGGCGCCGAGTGCGACGACGAAATCGCCGTCCTGGATGGTGAGAGAGACCTTTTCCAGGGCATGAACGCCGTCGCCGCCACCCTTTGTCGGGTAGATGACCGTGACGTCCTCTGCCTTCAGCGTCTTGCTGGCAGCAGGTACGGGAGCTGCACCTTGTGTTTCTGCCATGATAGCCCCTTTCGCTGGCATGGTCCGGGAGTCCGTTGAGTAGCACCGCATCGGCGCGGCCGCAGCGAAAATCGAGGACGCCGCGGCTCGGAAAGGACGGCGGCGTCGGCCGGAGGCCGGAATTGCCCGGCAGTCCAGCCTCAAAAAAACGCGGCGAACCGGCTGTTTTCCTTGGAATGGAGCCCCGATCGGGCGGCGCCGCAACGGGAGGAATTGCGGTCCGCCCCGGCGCGTCCCCTTTGGCGCCGATGCCCGAAATGCCCCGGCGGACCGCAGCCATCTGAGGCCGCGGCCCGCCAAGGGCGTGTTTTTCTGCCAGTCTTATTGGCCGAGGGCGGCCTTGGCGAACTCGTCGGTCACCACGGTGCCGTAGTCGTCGAGCATCTTGTCGATCTTGCCCTCACCCTTCAGGAACTCGGAGGTGAAGTAGAGCGCCTTGGCGGCACCGCCTTCCGCCCCGCCGCCGAGCCAGCGGCTGGAGGCCTGCTCCTCGAGCGTCGGGAAGCCGTAAAGGGCGAGCACGCCCGGAACGTCCGCGGCTTCGCCGCCGACCAGGCTGACGATCTTCTTGGCGTTCTCGGAATCGGCGCCGAAGGCGTCCGGATTGCTGCGATAGGCCTCGTCGGCGTCGGCGATGGTCTTCACGAAGGTCGTCATGAAGTCCTTGTTTTCGCCTGCCCAGGTCTTGTTGACGACCATGCCGTCGAAGGTCGCCTTGCCCCAGCTCGACAGGGTGCCGGAGGTGATCAGCACCTTGCCGCTCTCCTTGATGCGGCCGAGGGCCGGATCCCAGATGAAGGCGGCGTCGATGTCACCGCGCTCCCAGGCGGCGGCGATGGAGTTCGGCTGCATGTTGAGGATCTTGACCTCGGAGGGGTCGATGCCGAACTGCTCGAGCGCGAACAGGGTGTGGAAGTGGGTGGTGGAGACGAACGGCACGCCGAGCGTCTTGCCCTTCAGGTCCTGCGGCGCCGTGATGCCGGAGCCGTCGCGCACGACCAGCGCCTCGGCGGAGGCGATGTCCTCGGTGATCCAGAACAGCTCGATGTCGAGGCCGCGCGAGACGCCCGCGGCGATCGGGCTGGAGCCGGCAAGCGCAATCTGCACGTCGCCGGAGGCCATGGCGTTGATCACCTTGGCGCCGGACGAGAACTTGGCCCATTTGATCTTGTAGCCGGTCGCTTCCTCGAACTTGCCATCGGCGATGGCGACCTTCCACGGATTGTAGATGGTCTGGTAGCCGATGGTTACCTCCTTGTCGGCGGCCGAAGCGACGCCGGCCGACAGCACGGCGGCGGTCGCGACCGCAGCGATGGAACCGATTACACGTTTCAACATGTTGTTCTCCTGATTTGCATGATGCCACCCGTGGTTCTTTGCCATCGGTGCGGCGTTCCTGTCATTGCGAACCGTCCATTACGCCGCCGAAGCTACGGCAGCCGGACTGTCCGGGCAATGCGCTGTTCCCCAAGCGAATGTGGGCCCTCTCTCAGTGGCCGGTTTCCTCCAGTGTCTTTCTGATGATGGAACAAATCTCGTCGACATGCGAGCGCTCCGCAACGAGCGGCGGAGCAATGATCCCGCAATCGCCGGTGAACTTCACGTGCAGGCCGTTCCAGAACAGCCTGGTCTGCACTTCCGAACCGCGCAGGCCCGGGGCGGCGCCCGGCGCCAGGTCGATGCCGGCGAGCAGGCCGTAGCCGCGGATATCGGTGATCAGGTCGATGTCCTGCAGCTCGAACATCTTGTCGAGGAAATAGTCCGAAAGCGCCGCGGCGCGCTCGAACAGCTTCTCGTTCTCGTAGATGTCGAGGGTGGCGATGCCGGCGGCGCAGGCGGCCGGGTGGCCGGAATAGGTGTAGCCGTGGAAGAACTCGATGGCGTTCTCCGGCGCCGCATCGACGATGGTGTCGTAAACCTTGTCGCTGACGGCGACCGCGCCCATCGGCTGGGCACCGTTGGTCAGCGCCTTGGCCATGGTCATGATGTCCGGCGTGACGCCGAAGGACTGGGACGCGAACGCCTTGCCGGTGCGTCCGAAGCCGCAGATGACCTCGTCGAAGATGAGAAGGATGCCGTAGGTGTCGCAAATCTCGCGCAGGCGTTCCAGATAGCCCTTCGGCGGCACCAGGATACCGGTGGAGCCGGCGATCGGCTCGACGATGCAGGCGCCGATGGTGCTGGCGCCGTAGGCGTCGATCATGCGCTGCAGGTCTTCGGCAAGCTCCGCGCCCCCTTCCGGCTGGCCGCGCACGAAGCGCTCGTTCGGCGACCAGGTGTGGCGCATCAGGACGACGTTCGGCATCACCACCGGGAAGGTCTCGCGGTTCTTGACCATGCCGCTGAGCGACACGCCGCCGATGTTGACGCCGTGATAGGCGCGCTCGCGCGACACGAACCGGATGCGCTGGCCCTCGCCCCTGGCGCGGTTATAGGCCATGGCGACCTTCAGCGCGGTATCGACCGCCTCCGAGCCGGAATTGACGAAGAAGACGTGGTCGATGCCTTCCGGCAGGATCGCGGCGAGCTTGCGCGCCAGTTCGAACGAGCCAGGCGTGCCGGAGGCGAACGGCGACATGTAGTCGTTGGTCTGGAGCTGGGCGTGGACCGCGTCGGCGATCTCGGTCCGGCCGTGCCCGGCGGCAACGCAGAACAGGCCCGACGAGCCGTCGAGAAGCTGGCCGCCGCGGTGGTCCCACAGATGGACCCCCTCGCTCTTGACGACGAGGCGCGGGTCGGACTTGAAGGCCCGGTTGGCAGTGAAGGGCATCCAGTGATGCTCGAGGGAATTGGCCGCGATATTCATTAGTCGCATGTCCTCAATTGACGGGCCTGGCGACCCGAAAGGCGAACGGCCATGGCGCTGTCATGGCCGGTCACGATCGGTCCGGCTACCCGCGCGGTTCCTTGTTTTTGATTGGTCCGAACGGTACGCTGCCGCTGGTACCATGTTATAGGACCAGATACGTGGTTTTCATGAGGCCAGTTGGTGTCGAACATCCTCTTCCAGCTTGACCGGTCCTCCTCCGTCAGCCTGCAATCGCAGATCCGCGAGACGCTGGTCACCGCCATCCTGGCCGGGCACCTCCTGGAAAACGAGCGGTTGCCGTCGAGCCGCGAGCTCGCCCGCTCGCTCGGCGTTTCGCGCAACACTGTCATGCTCGCCTATCAGAGCCTGATCGACGACGAATTCCTGATCGCCTCCGAACGCTCCGGCTATTTCGTCAACGGCCGGACCGCGGCCGGCTATGCGGCGAGCGACGGCGAGGCGGCGCCGGTGGCCGGCGACCGGCCGGACTGGAAGGGTCCCCTCACCGTCCGCCCGGCCACCATGCGCAACATCTCCAAGCCGGCCAACTGGCGGCAATACCCCTACCCGTTCATCTACGGCCAGATCGACCCGTCGCTGTTTCCGATCTCCGAATGGCGGGAATGCTCGCGACAGGCGCTCGGCAAGCAGTGGCTCGACGTCTGGGCTGACGATCTGCGCGACCTCGACGATCCGATGCTGGTGGAGCAGATCCGCAAGCGCATCCTGCCGCGGCGGGGCATCCTTGCCGACGATGAGGAGATCCTCGTCACCCTCGGTGCCCAGAACGCGCTCTTCCTGCTGGCGACGCTGCTGATGTCCCGCGACACGCGGGTCGGCATGGAGGAGCCGGGCTATCCCGATGCCCGCAACATCATCCGCATCCACTCCGACCGGATGGTGCCGATCCCCGTCGACAACGAGGGCATCCAGGTCGGCCCGGAAGTGAAGGCCTGCGACGTCGTCTTCGTCACGCCCAGCCACCAGTTTCCGACGACCGCGACCCTGTCGCGGACACGCCGCACGGCGCTGCTTGAGGCGGCGGAGACGCACGATTTCGTCATCATCGAGGACGACTACGAGTTCGAGACCAACTACGTCACCGAGCCGACGCCGGCGCTGAAGTCGATCGATACGCGCGGCCGGGTGGTCTATGTGGGAAGCCTCTCCAAGACGCTGTTTCCGGGGCTTCGGCTCGGCTTCCTCGTCGGCTCCAAGGAACTGATCCGCGAGGCGCGGGCGCTGCGCCGGCTGATGGTGCGCCACCCGCCGAGCAACAATCAGCGCACCGTCGCCCTGTTCCTCGCCCTCGGCCACCACGACGCGCTGATCCGCAAGCTGCACCGGGTCTACCGGCGGCGCTGGGAGGAGCTCGGCCGCGCGCTCGACAGGCACCTGCCGAATGCCGGCGCGGTGCCGAGCTTCGGCGGCACCAGCTACTGGGTCGCCGGCCCCGAAGACCTCGATGCCGATCTCCTGCGCGAGGACGCCCTCTCCCACGGCGTCGTCATCGAATCCGGCAGCGTCAACTTCGCCCGCCAGCCGGCGCCGAAGAACTGCTTCCGGCTCGGCTTTTCCTCCATCGCCCATGACTGGATCGAACCGGGGATCGCGATCCTTGCGCGGCTGATCGAGGGCCAGCTCGCCACGCGGCAAACCCGGCAGGGCGGCGCAGAGATCTTGCCGCCCCAGGCGGCCGCGCAGGAGGCCTGAGCGGCGTTTGAGAGCCCGTCTGGCCCTATCGAATCCTGCGAATTGGACCTACTCGCATTTGCGATCGCTTCCGATGACGGTATCTCTCCCCTAAGCCGGGGCGTTCGCACCGGCTTCCGGCACCGGCATCCCAAGACCGTTGCCGCACGAAAACGAAAAAACGGGCCGCCTCGGACAAGACAACAAGGACTCCAGCCATGCTCAGCCGACAGGCCGTCACCTGCCCGCCCTCGCTCCTGGAACTCGCCGAACCGCTGCCGGCAACGCCGACCGCGATCGTCAATGCCGGCGCCCAGCTTGCGATGCTGAGCGCCCACGATGCCACCCGCCTCAACCTGATCGAGCCGGTGTTCTTCGGCGATCCGGACGCCATCACCCACCATGCCCTGGAACTCGACTGGGACATCTCCGGCTACCGCATCGTCGCGACCGACAACGAGGCGGACGCGGCCAAAGAGGCGGCGGCCTGGGGCGGGCGCGGCGATGTCGGCATGGTCATGAAGGGCCATATCCACACCGACGTCTTCATGCGGGCGATGGTCTCCAAGGCCTCCGGCATGCGCACCGGCGCGCGCTACACCCATGTCTTCCACATGACGGCGCCGGACCGGGAGGGCTCGCTGCTGATCTCCGACGGCGCGGTCAATGTCCATCCGGACTTCGAGACCCGCAAGTCGATCCTGAAGAACGCCGTTCTGATGTCCCGCGCCCTCGGCAACCAGCGGCCGCATGTGGCGATCCTGTCGGCGACCGAGGAGGCGACGGAGACCATCCCCTCCTCCATCGAGGCACAGAGACTGTCAGACTGGGCGAGCGAGAACGTCGCCGACGCCGAGGTGTTCGGGCCGCTCGCCTTCGACCTCGCGGTCTCGCCCGATGCCGGGCGCATCAAGGGCGTCGACCATCCGGTGGCCGGCAATGCCGACATCCTGATCGTGCCGGACATCGTCTCCGGCAATGCCCTCTTCAAGATGATGGTCTATTTCATGGGCGCCTGCGCGGCCGGGCTCGTCCTCGGCGCCAAGGTGCCGATCCTGTTGACCAGCCGCGCCGACCCGCCGGCGGCCCGGCTCGCCTCGGCAGCCCTCGGCAGCGTCGTCAACGCCCATATGAAACAGCAGGACGGGGCGTGAGGCCTACCACAGGAAGGCGCGGGCGAGGAGATTGATCGCGGCGACGGCGGACAACGCCAGGACCACCGGCCGGTAGCGGCGGGCGACGCGGGCATTGAGCCTTGGTGCGAAATAGCTCGCCACCAGCATCACCGGCGCGAGCACGGCGATCAGCACCGCATCGCTCCAGTGCACCCGGCCGATGGCGATCAGCCCGAAAAGCGAGACCGCCGCGCCGATGGCAAAGAACGCGTTCAGAGTCGACCGAGCGTGGTCGGCCTTCACATCCTGGTAGATCAACGCCATCGGCGGCGCGCCGACGGAGGTGATGGTCCCCATGAGGCCGGAAATGAAGCCCATGGAGACCAGTGCTCCGCGCGTCAGCGCCAGCCGAAAGCCGGCAAGGCTGAGGGCGACGGCAAAGAGGATGCCGGCGGAAAACAGCACCGCGAAGCTGTCCTTTCCCGGCAGCACCAGGAGCACAGCGATCGCGCACAGCATGCCGGCGAAGCGGCCGGCGAGCGCGACGCCGACCTCGTCCATCCGCACCTGACCACGTTCCTTGGTCGCCGCAAGGCTCGCCGTGACGATGCCGAGAACGATGATGGGGATCGGCACGAAATGGGTGTCGATCATGGCCAGCAGCGGCGCCGACGTCAGCCCGAAACCCATGCCCGTCGTCGTCTGGACGATGACGCCGAGAACGACGATCAGGCTGGCGAGGCCGAGCATCCAGAGCGGCAGGTCGGCGATCATGGGGAAGACTCCGGGCCGCAGGCGCGCCTGCGCCGCGGCTTCGTCAGGGGATATATACAGTGAATGCGTCGGCGGGCTGCCGCGAGTCGGTGCACCATGCGCCGCGGCGCGGGCGCAATCAAGCCCGCCCTCGCCGATGGCCCGACCGGCCCGAAAATCCGCCCCTTTTTCTTGACGACGGCTCCGTCCGGACGATCCGGCAGCGACGAGCGCGTGCGCCAGGGTGTCGCATTCCAGATGCCGGCTGTCGCTTCCTGTCGCATCACGTCGCGGCGGTTGCGGCAACGTGGTTTTACCCATGCCTCCCGCGCCCGCGCCGATCAGGAAGATGCCCGATGAGTGACGAAGACGATCTGGACCTCAACGAACTGAGCGATGAGGAACTCATCGAGCAGATGCATGACGACCTCTATGACGGCCTCAAGGACGAGATCGTCGAGGCCGTCAACATCCTCCTGGAACGCGGCTGGCAGCCCTACAAGGTGCTGACCGAAGGACTCGTCGAAGGCATGCGCATCGTCGGCGTCGACTTCCGCGACGGCATCCTGTTCGTGCCGGAGGTGCTGCTGGCCGCCAACGCCATGAAGGCCGGAATGGCGATCCTCAGGCCCCTGCTCGCCCAGACCGGAGCGCCGAAGGTCGGCAAGATGGTCATCGGCACGGTCAAGGGCGACATCCACGACATCGGCAAGAACCTCGTCTCCATGATGATGGAGGGCGCGGGTTTTGAGGTCGTCGACATCGGCATCAACAATCCGGTGGAGGACTATCTCGCCGCGATCGAGGAACACCAGCCGGACATCCTCGGCATGTCGGCGCTTCTGACGACCACCATGCCCTACATGAAGGTCGTCATCGACACGCTCGTCGAAAAGGGCGTGCGCGACGACTACATCGTGCTGGTCGGCGGCGCGCCGCTCAACGAGGAATTCGGCAAGGCGGTCGGTGCCGATGCCTATTGCCGCGACGCGGCGGTGACGGTCGAGACGGCCAAGGAGCTGATGATGCGCAAGCACAACCAGCGCCAGATCGCCTGAGCCGGCCGACATGGTCCCCGAACCGCTCCTGATCATTGCCTGCGGGGCGCTGGCGCGGGAAATCCGCGCCGTCATCGATCTCAACGGCTGGGAGCACGTGACGCTCACCTGCCTCTCCGCCCAGCTCCACAACACGCCGGAGCGGATCCCGGCCGCCGTGCGCGAGGCGATAAGGGCGATGCGGCCGGTCTATGGCCGTATCTTCGTTGCCTATGCCGATTGCGGCACCGGCTGGCGGCTTGATGCCGTGCTGGCCGAGGAAGGCGCGGAGCGGATCGACGGCCCGCACTGCTATTCGTTCTTCTCCGGCGTGGACGCGTTCGCAAAGGTGGCAGAAGACGAGATCACGGCGTTCTACCTGACCGATTTCCTCGCCCGCCAGTTCGAGGCGATGGTGATCAAGCCGCTCGGCCTCGACCGCCATCCGGAACTCGCGGACATGTATTTCGGCAATTACGAAAAGCTGGTCTATCTCGCCCAGACCGAGGACCCGGTGCTGACCGAAAAGGCCCGCGCGGCCGCTGACCGGCTCGGGCTCGCCTTCGAGCGCCGCCTCACCGGCTATGGCGACCTGGTATCGGCGCTCTCCGATGCCGCAGAAGCGGTTCCTGCGCGCGCTTTGGAAGCCGTGTCGTAATCCGAAAACGCAACGTCGTTTCCATCGTCGCCCGGCGCCCGCGTCATACGTAACACTACGTGGGTCGCGGCATGGACCGCGCGTGTCCCGTTCGAGCGGAGGGCCGTCCGATGGCCAAGCTGCAGATCGTCTACTGGCGCGATATCCCGGCCCAGGTGATCGCGCGCGAGGGCCGCAAGACCGCCAAGCGGGTGCTCCCCGAGCGTTTCGAAAAGGCCATCGACCAGTGCGCCATGCGCACCGGCGCGGCCGGCACCGATGCCTATCTCGCCGACTGGCGGCGCGGCGAGGCGGAGGATGTCGCAGGTGATCTCGAAGCCGTCGCTGGCGAAGCCGCCGCCGCCATCGAGGCCGATTATGACATGGAACGGCTCAAAACATTGATCGCCGCCGGCGGGCGCGACAGCGCGCCCTGACCGGCCTTTTGCCGCTTTTTCCGGAGCATCGCCATGACCCGCACCATCGTCGCCTCCGCCACCAGGGAAGCCGTCATCGGCTTCGATGCACCGTTCTGCGTCATCGGCGAACGCATCAACCCGACCGGCCGCAAGAAGCTTGCCGCGGAAATGCAGGACGGCGACTTCTCCACCGTGGAAGCCGACGCCATCGCCCAGGTCGCGGCCGGCGCGACGATGCTCGACGTCAATGCGGGCGTCACCTCGGTCGACCCGAACGTGACGGAGCCGCCGCTCCTGGCCAAGACCGTGGAACTGGTTCAGAACCTCGTCGACGTGCCGCTGTCGCTCGATTCCTCGGTCTCGGCCGCGCTCGAAGCCGGGCTCCAGGTCTGCAAGGGCCGGCCGCTGATCAACTCCGTTACCGGCGAGGAGGAGAAGCTGGAGCTGATCCTGCCGCTGGTGAAGAAATACGACGTGCCGGTGGTGGCGATCTCCAATGACGAGAACGGCATTTCCGAAGACCCGGACGTGCGCTTTGCGGTCGCCAAGAAGATCGTGGAGCGGGCGCAGGACTTCGGCATCAAGCCGGAGGACATCGTCGTCGATCCGCTGGTGATGCCGATCGGCGCCATGGCGACCGCCGGGCTGCAGGTGTTCGCGCTGGTGCGCCGGCTGCGCGAGGAGCTGAGGGTCAACACGACCTGCGGCGCCTCCAACGTCTCCTTCGGCCTGCCGCACCGTCATGGCATCAACGCCGCCTTCCTGCCGATGGCGATCGCCTCGGGCATGACGTCGGCGATCATGAACCCGCTGAGGCCCCAGGAGATGGAAGCGGTGCGCGCGGCCGACGTGCTGATGTCGACCGACAGGAACTGCGCCACCTGGATCCGCACCTATCGCGAACCCGCCCCCGAGGGTGACGGCGCGGCGGGCGGCCGGCGCGAACGGCGCCGGCGCCGGGCCGGCTGAGCCCGCAATGGCCGAGGAGCGTCCCCCGGAGAGCGAGACGGCCCGCGTGGTGTTCCTGCCGAGCGGCCGGCGGGGCACGTTTGCGCACGGCACGACGCTCTTGGATGCGGCGCGCTCGCTCGGCGTCTATCTGGAATCGGCCTGCGGCGGGCGGGCGATCTGCGGGCGCTGCCAACTCCTTCCGGTCTTCGGATCCTTTGCCAAGCACAACATTGAGTCCCAGCCCGACCACATCACCGCCTTTTCGGACGTGGAGGCCCGGTTCAAGACCGATTTCGGGCTGAGGCCCGACCGGCGCCTCGGCTGCCAGACGCGCATCCTCGGCGACATGGTCGTCGACGTGCCGCCGGATTCCGAAATGCACCGGCAGGTCGTGCGCAAGCGCGCCGAGGGCCGCAAGCTGCCGCTTCATCCGGCCACAAAGCTCTACACCGTCGCCGTCGACGAGCCGGACATGCACCATCCGAGCGGCGATCTGGAACGGCTGGTCACAGCGCTGGAAAGCCGCTTCGAGGTCAAGGTCGAGCGCTGCGCGCCCTCTGTGCTGCGGTCCCTGCAAAAGACCCTTCGCGCCGGCGACTGGAAGGTCACCGTCGCCGTCCATGACGACGGACGGGGGCCGCCGACGATCGTCGCCGCCTGGCCCGGCAGCCACAACAAGCTCCTCGGCATTGCCGTCGATGTCGGCTCGACCACCATCGCCTGCCACCTGATGGACCTCAACCGAGGCCGCACCCTCACCTCCTCCGGCATCATGAACCCGCAGATCCGCTTCGGCGAGGACCTGATGAGCCGGGTCTCCTACATCATGATGAACCCGGACAGCCTTGACGATCTGGTCGGCGCGGTGCGCGAGGCGATCGACGCGCTCGTCGGCAAGGTCGTCGCCGATGTGGGCGCGGAGCGCAGCGACGTCCTGGAAGCCGTCTTCGTCGGCAATCCGGTGATGCACCACCTGCTGCTGGGCATCGACCCGACGGAGCTCGGAGGGGCGCCCTTTGCGCTCGCCACTTCCGGGGCTCAGACCCTTGCCGCCAGCGACCTCGCCCTGGAACTCGCAAGAGGCGCCAGCGTCTACACCCTTCCCTGCATCGCCGGCCATGTGGGCGCCGATGCCGCCGCTGTCATCCTCTCCGAAAAGCCCTACCGGGACGATCTCCTGACGCTGATCGTCGATGTCGGCACCAATGCGGAGATCGTGCTCGGCAATTCGGAGCGCGTGCTTGCCTGTTCCTCGCCGACCGGGCCGGCATTCGAAGGCGCCGAACTGACCTCCGGCCAACGGGCGGCCCCCGGCGCCATCGAGCGCGTGCGGATCGATGCGGAGACGCTGGAGCCGCGCTTCAAGGTCATCGGCTGCGATCTGTGGTCGACCGAGGACGGCTTCGAGGAGGCCGTCGCGGTCACCGGCGTTACCGGCATCTGCGGCTCCGGCATCATCGAGGCGATCGGCGAGATGTTCCTTGCCGGCCTCCTCACCACCGACGGCATCATCGACGGCGCCAAGGCCGCCGTCTCTCCCCGCGTCGTCGGCGACGGGCGGACCTTTTCCTACGTCCTCGCCGATGGCCCCCCGGCCCTTCGCATCACCCAGAACGACATCCGCGCCATCCAGCTTGCCAAGGCCGCGCTGCGCGCCGGCATCCAGCTCCTGATGGACCGGCTCGGCGCCGCCTCCGTCGACCGGATCCGGCTCGCCGGCGCCTTCGGCAGCCATATCGACGTCAAATACGCCATGCTGCTCGGCATGATCCCGGACTGTGACCTCGACAAGGTCACTTCCATCGGCAATGCGGCCGGCACCGGCGCCCAGATGGCGCTGCTCGATACGCGCGCCCGGACCGAGATCGAGGACGTTGTGACCCGCATCGAGAAGGTGGAAACGGCCGTGGAGCCCGCCTTCCAGGAGCATTTCGTCGCCGCCATGGCGATCCCCCACAAGACCGACCCCTATGCCCGGCTCGCCTCGAAAGTACCGCTGCCGGAGCGCACGGCATCGGCCGGGGCGGCGCGCGGCGGCGAGCGGCGCCGGCGGCGGCGCGGCACCCCACAAGCAAGAACCGGCGAGACCCAGCCGGACGAGACCTGATCTGGAGAAACGGCGATGGCATCAGACACGGAAGGCGCCTCGCGGCGCGGACGGGGCGGGCGCAGCGCCAAGCGGGCCCAGAGGGATGCCGCGCGCTCGGTGGCGCCGGCCTATCTCACCCGCAGGATCGGCTATGTGGACCTGTTGCGCGAGGAAGAGCTCGACAGGATCGTCCACCATTCCGACCGCATCCTTGCCGAGGTCGGCATCGAGTTCCGCGGCGATCCCGAAGCCCTCGCCCTCTGGAAGGGAACGGCGGCGGAGATCGACGGCGAGCGGGTGCGGTTCCCCAAGGGCATGCTCGACAGGATCATCGCCGAGAACGTCCAGCCGGTGTTCACCCAGCACGCCCGCAATCCGGCCCGGTCGGTCCAGATCGGCGGCGACCATACCGTTTTCGTGCCCGCTTACGGCCCGCCTTTCGTGCGCGACCTTGAGGGTGGGCGGCGCTACGCCTCGCTGAAGGATTTCGAGAACTTCGTCAAGCTCGCCTATATGACGCCGCACCTGCACCATTCGGGGGGCACGATCTGCGAGCCGGTCGAGATCCCGGTCAACAAGCGCCATCTGGACATGGTCTATGCCCATATGCGCTGGTCCGACAAGCCGTTCATGGGCTCCGTAACGGCGCCGGAGCGGGCCCAGGACACCGTGGAGATGTGCAAGGTCCTGTTCGGTGCCGACTTCGTCGACCAGAACTGCGTCGTCACCAACCTCATCAACATCAACTCGCCGCTCGTCTTCGACAACGTCATGTCGTCGGCGCTCCGGGTCTATGCCGCGGCCAACCAGTGCTGCATCGTCACGCCGTTCATCCTCGGCGGCGCCATGGGGCCGGTGACGATCGCCGCCGCGCTCGCCCAGGCCCATGCGGAAGCGCGGGTCGGCATTGCCCTCACCCAGCTCATCCGGCCGGGGGCGCCGGTGATCTACGGCAACTTCTTTTCCTCGCTGTCGCTGAAGACGGGCGCGCCGACCTTCGGCATGCCGGAGCCGGCGCTCTCCTATCTCGCCATCGGCCAGCTCGCCCGGCGGATCGGCGTGCCGCTGCGCTGCGGCGGCTCCCTGACGGCGTCCAAGGTGGCCGATTTCCAGGCCGCCCAAGAGAGCGTCGACTCGCTGGTGCCGGCGGTGCAGTCGGGCGTCAACTTCGTGCTGCACGCCGCCGGCTGGCTCGAAGGCGGGCTCGTCATGGGCTACGAGAAATTCGTGCTCGATGCCGACCGGCTCGGCATGATGGCGCGCTATCTCGAGGGCATCGACCTCGACGACAACGGCTTCGGCATGGACGCCTTCGCCGAGGTCGGGCCCGGCAACCACTTCCTCGGCTGCGCCCACACCATGGCCAATTTCGAGACCGCCTATATCAACCCGCCGCTGACGGATTCCGAATCCTTCGAGCAGTGGCACGACGGCGGCGAGAAGGACGCCAACATGCGCGCCCACGAGCGCTGGAAGGCGATGCTGGACTCCTATGTGCCGCCGGAGATCGACCCCGACCGCGACGCGGCGCTTCAGGAGTTCATTTCGAAGCGCAAGGAATCAATGCCCGACGCCTGGCATTAGTTTTTCGAAAAGGCGGCGATCGCGGTGGGGATCAGCCCTTCAGCGGGTCGGCCGCATCGATAAGCCGGAGCTGGACCTTCTTCTGGCCGCGCCAATGGTCGAGGCCGATGGAGCCGGCGAGGTGGAGTGCGCCGCCGCGGGCGGACAGAAGCGCCTCACCGAGAGGCTCTTCCGCGGCGCGGAACGCAATGCCCTTCAGGGAGACGCCGCCGGAGCCGGCGATGGTGCAGCGGACATGGCCGTTGCCGACGGGCTCGGCATAGGTCACGCGATGTGCGGGAAAGGCGAACACCGGCTGCGGATGCCCGGCGCCGAAGGGGCCGGCCTTTTCCAGCATCTCGCAGAGTTCCGTCGTCGCGCCGCCGGCGGTCAGCGCGCCGTCGATGGAAAGCGCATCGTTTTCGCGGGCGGCCATCGCCGCTTCGCCAAGGGCTTCTTCCAAAAAAGCCTCGAAATCTTCCAGCCGGTCTTTTGAGAGCGTCAGGCCGGCGGCCATGGCGTGGCCCCCGCCCTTGACGAGAAGACCCTCCGCGGCGGCCTTGCGGACCGCCGCACCGAGGTCGACGCCGGAGACGGAGCGGCCGGAACCCGTGCCGGTATCGCCGGAAAAGGCGATGGCGAAGGCCGGGCGGCGATAGCGCTCCTTCAGGCGCGAGGCGACGAGGCCGACGACGCCGGCGTGCCAGCCCTCGCCATGGGCGACGATGACCTGGCGGTTGCCGCCGCTAGCCACGACCGCGACCTGGGCATCGGCTTCTATCAGCGTCTCGGCCTCCAGCGCCTGGCGCTCGGCGTTGAGGGTGTCGAGCTGGCGCGCGATGTCGGCGGCCTCGGCGGCATCGTCCGACGTCAGCAGCCGCATGCCCATCTCCGCATCGCCGATGCGGCCGCCGGCATTGATGCGGGGCCCGAGCAAAAAGCCGAGGTGATAGGGAGACGGCGGGCCGGACAGCCGGGCGATGTCGGCGAGCGCGGCGAGCCCGACATTGCCGCGCCGGCGCAGGATGTCGAGGCCCTGGACGACGAAGGCACGGTTGAGGCCCTTCAGCGGAACGACGTCGGCGACGGTGCCGAGCGCTACGAGATCGAGCCAGGAGATGAGGTTGGGTTCGGGCGTTCCCGTGCGGGCGTAGAAGCCGCGGCGGCGAAGCTCGCGGTTGACGGCGACGACGGCGAGGAACGTGACGCCGACGGCGGCGAGGTGCCCCTCGCCGGAGAGGTCGTCCTGGCGGTTCGGATTGACGAGGGCCGAGACCGCCGGAAGGTCGAGCCCGGCCTGGTGGTGATCGAGGACGACGACGTCGAGCCCGCGTTTCGCCGCCTCCTCGAATGCCGCGCAGGGGCTGGTGCCGCAGTCGACGGTGACGAGGAGTTTTGCACCGGCTTCGGCGAACTCTGAAACCGCTTCCGGGTTCGGGCCGTAGCCTTCCGCAATACGGTCCGGGATGCGGATGAGAGGATCGGCGCCGAGCGACCTCAGGAAGCGGGCAAGGAGCGCGGATGACGTGGCACCATCGACGTCGTAGTCGGCGAAGACGGCGATCTGCGTTCCCGCCATCACAGCATCGGCGATGCGGGCGGCCGCAGCGTCCATGTCGGTGAGCACGGACGGATCGCACATCAGCGTCTTGAGGCGCGGCTCCAAGAAACCTTCGGCGGCATCGGGGGCGACGCCCCGTGCCGCGATCACCCTTGCGATGATGTCGGGAAGGCCGTGGCGCTGGGCGATGGTCTCGGCCGCCAGGGCCGCGGGCGCATCGAGCCGCTCGCGCCAGACGCGGCCGCTGACGGAGCGGGTGACGCCGAGAACGGCACGGGTCTCGGGATCGTCACAAAAGCCCGTTGGCTGGAGCACCGCCGGTGTCCCTCCGGTTCGTCACAAATGTCGGCCGGTCCGGCTGCGCTAGCCCGTCCCCCGGCTCACCTGTTCAGGTGGAATTTTTCCAGCCGGTGGTGGCAGGCATCGACCCAGCGCACGGTGCCGGTGGAGGAGCGCATCACCACGCTGTGGGTGCGGATCTCGTCGCCGCGGAAATGGACGCCGCGCACGAGATTGCCGTCGGTAACGCCGGTCGCGGCGAAATAGACGTCGGCCGGCACCATGTCCTCGATGGCGTATTTGCGCTCCACGTCCTTGAGGCCGACGGCCTTGATCCTGTCGCGCTCTTCCTTGTTGCGCGGCACCAGGCGTCCCTGCATCTGGCCGCCGATGCAACGCAGCGCGGCGGCGGCAAGGATGCCCTCCGAGGCGCCGCCGGTGCCCATATAGATGTCGACGCCGGACCGTTCGGGGCTCGTGGTGTGGAAGACGCCGGAGACGTCGCCGTCGCCGATGAGGCGGATGGCGGCGCCCGCCTCGCGCACCTCTTCGATGAGGCGCGCGTGGCGCGGCCGGTCGAGGATGCAGACCGAGAGGTCCTCGACCGCAACGCCCTTGGCCCTGGCGAGCGCGGCAAGGTTCTCGGCCGGGGTCGCGTCGAGATCGATGAGCCCGTCGGGAAGCCCGCCGCCGACGGCGATCTTTTCCATGTAGACGTCGGGCACGTTGAGGAAGCTGCCGCCCGTCGCCATGGCGACGACGGTGAGCGCGTTCGGCAGGTTCTTGGCGCACAGCGTCGCGCCTTCCAGCGCCACGGCGGCGACGTCGACCTCCGGGCCTTTGAGCGTGCCGACCTTCTCGCCGATATAGAGGTGGTCGACGGCGTCCTCGGCGCCCTCGCCGATGACGATGGTGCCGTCGATCGGCAGGTGGTTGAGTTCGCGCTCCATGGCGTCGATGGCGGCGAGATCGGCGGCGCGCTCGTCGCCGCGGCCGCGCATCCGGGCGGCGGCCACCGCGGCGCGCTCGGTGACCCGGACCAGCTCGATGGTCAGGATGCGGTCGATTGTGGCGCTGATCTTCTTCTTCGACATTCTCTCACCAAAAGGGTCAGAATGGAGTTAAATCAATCCTTTAACGGAGCTAACTAAACCATTTTCTCAATACGGATGACCTGCGGCGCGGCCGCGATCACGTTCTCGTCCGCGATCTGTTCCATGGCCTCGCGAATCGCCGCCTCGGTGGTCTCGTAGGTTATCAGAATTACCGGCGTCGGCTTGCCCTTGCCGTTCGGGCCTTCCTCGCGGCGCTGGACGATGGATTCCAGCGAGATTTCCTTCTCGGCCATGCGCGCGGCGATCCTGGCGAAGGCGCCGGGCCGGTCGTAGACCTCCAGGCGGATGTAATAGCCGCCCTCGTGCAGGCGCATGCGGGCGCGGCGGTAGGGCTCCAGCTCGCCGGCCGGGCGGCCGAGCACAGGCACGGAGAGGCCGCGGCCCAGATCGGCCATGTCGCCGACCACCGAAGAGGCCGTCGCCTCGCCGCCGGCACCGGGTCCGACGAGCACGATCTCGCCGACGAAATCGGCATCGACCGCGATCGCGTTGAGGACACCGTCGATGCGGGCAATCGCCGAGGATTTCGGCACCATGGTCGGATGGACGCGCTGCTCGATGCCGGTCTCGGTGCGCTGGGCGACGCCGAGGAGCTTGATGCGGTAGCCGAGTTCGTCGGCGGCCTCGATGTCGGCAAGCGTGATGGAACTGATGCCCTCGATATAGATCGAGGCGTCGTCGATCTCGGTGCCGAAGGCAAGGCTGGTCAGGATCGCCAGCTTGTGGGCGGTGTCGTTGCCCTCGATGTCGAAGGTCGGATCGGCCTCGGCATAGCCGAGCCGCTGGGCTTCGGCGAGGCATTCCTCGAAGGAGCGCTGCTCCTGCTCCATCTGGGTCAGGATGTAGTTGCAGGTGCCGTTGAGGATGCCGTAGACGCGGTTGACGGCGTTGCCGGCGAGCGACTCCCGCATCACCTTGACGATCGGAATGCCGCCGGCGACCGCGGCCTCGAAATTGAGGCTGGCGCCGTTCTCCTCGGCAAGGCGGGCAAGCTCAACGCCGTGCTTGGCGAGCAGCGCCTTGTTGGCGGTAACGACATGTTTGCCGGCCTTGAGGGCGGCGCGCACGGCGTCCTCGGCCGGGCCGCTGTCGCCGCCGATCAGCTCCACGAAGACGTCGATGCCGTCGCTCGTCGCCAGCGCCACCGGATCGTCGAACCACTCCATGGCCGAGATGTCGATGCCGCGGTCCTTGTCGCGGCTGCGGGCGGAGACGGCGGCCACCCGCATCGGGCGGCCGCAGCGCACGGCGAGATCGTTTTCATGGCGGGCGATCAGCCGAACGACCGAGGCACCGACCGTTCCAAGGCCTGCAAGGCCGGCTCTGAGCACTTCCTGCATGGTGAAGGTGGTCCGCTAAAACTGGCGCGCGCCCGTGGCTAACCGCGGGCGCTGATCGGGACCACGTTGTGCAACGTTTCCTCCGCCGTTTCAAGGAACCGGCGCACATTGCGGGCGGCCTGGCGGATTCGCTGCTCGTTTTCCACCATGGCGATGCGGACATAGCCCTCGCCGTGCTCGCCGAAGCCGATTCCCGGCGCAACGGCGACGTCGGCCTTTTCAACGAGGAGCTTGGAGAACTCCAGCGAGCCGATCTCGCGGAAGCGTTCCGGCAGCGGCGCCCAGGCGAACATGGAGGCCTCGGGCGCCGGGATCTCCCAGCCGGCGCGGGCGAAGGCGTCGACCATGGCGTCGCGGCGCTTGCGATAGGTCTCGCGGAACTCGGCAACGCAGTCCTGCGGCCCGTTGAGGGCGGCGGCGGCGGCGACCTGGATCGGCGTGAAGGCGCCGTAGTCGAGATAGGATTTTACGCGGGCCAGCGCGGAAATGAGCCGCTCGTTGCCGACGGCAAAGCCCATGCGCCAGCCGGGCATGGAATAGGTCTTCGACATGGAGGTGAATTCGACCGCGATGTCCATGGCGCCCGGCACCTGCAACAGCGAGGGCGGCGGCGTCTCGGTGAAATAGATCTCCGAATAGGCGAGATCGGACAGCACGAAGATCTCGTGCTGGCGGGCGAAGGCGACGACATCGCGATAGAACTCGATGTCGGCGACGCAGGCGGTCGGGTTCGACGGGTAGCAGAGGATCACCGCAATCGGCTTCGGCGTCGAATGGTGGATCGCCCGCTCCAGGGCGAAGAAGAAATCCGGGCCCGGCTCGCTCGGGATGGAGCGGATGACGCCGCCGGCCATCAAAAACCCGAAGGCGTGGATCGGATAGCTCGGATTGGGGACCAGCACCACGTCGCCCGGCGCGGTGATCGCCTGGGCCATGTTGGCGAAACCTTCCTTGGAGCCGAGCGTGGCAACGACCTGGGTCTCCGGATCGAGCTTGACGCCGAAGCGGCGGTCGTAATAGGCGGCCTGGGCGCGGCGCAGGCCCGGAATGCCCTTGGACGCGGAATAGCGGTTGGTGCGCGGCTTGCGCACGGTCTCCACCATCTTCTCCACGATGTGCTCGGGCGTCGGCAGGTCGGGATTGCCCATGCCGAGGTCGATGATATCGGCGCCGGCGGCACGTGCGCTCGCCTTCAGGCGGTTGACGTGTTCAAAGACGTAAGGCGGCAGGCGGCGGATCTTGTGGAATTCGTCCATTTTCTCGTCCGGAGGCTTGGTCGAACGGCGGCGCAGGCGGCTTTGCAGCGGTTGCGCGGTTCGGAACGGCCCTTGGTTTCAGAGCGGTCCGGCGGGGCGGCGCGTCAGCGGGCCCGCCGATTCGGCTGTTTTCCCTTGAATCCCGGCATGGTGCCGGACCTGATGCCGCCTTTCAACGTGAAATGGCGGTCGGCCCGCGAATTGTCGCTGCAGCACCTGACGGAAGGGAAACGGGGTCAGTTGTTCTCGATCTCTTCCAGCGCCTCCTTGCCGTGGCTCTCGCCGAGGCGTTTCAGACGGGTGGCGAAGGCCGGCCCGCGGGCGCCGGCGCGGGCGGCGTTGCGGGCCGCCAGCGCGCGCAGGTCCTCGATGGTGCGGTCCTTTTCCTCCTCCTTCAGGAGGTCCGGGCGGCCCGAAGCGTCAAAGACGGGCGCGCCCTCTTGGCGTCCGGACGACGCTGCCGGGGCGACAGGCCGGGACGTCGCCGGCGCAGCGCCGTCCGAGGGCGCCGCCGGCGCGGCCTCGGTTGCAACCGGCGCGCCGGAGAGGAACCCTTCCGGCAGAAGCTGCATCGGCCCGTCGTCCGCGCGCGCGTTCCCTACGGCCCCGGCAAGGGCACCGAGGCACAGGAGACACACGGCAAGGCTCCTTCGCGGCAGCGCAACATATTGATCGGTCATAGGTCTTGCGAATCTCATCGAAGCCGGTATTGCCGGTCCGCCGGCCCCACCGGCTGTCACAGTCACGTGCGATAACACTGCGCACCGTTCGTGGCAAAAACTCGACGCGCCCTTGCATTGGGCGGTCCATCGCTGCCTATTATAATCAAAACGGTTGCATCCGGCGGATTCATCGAGCGGAGTTCCCTGAAGAATGCACCAGAGTACCGGGGAGGAAACGGGCATGGAGTCCGGCACCGACGACACCAATCTGCCCTATCTCGTCAAGGATCCCGAAGTCTTTGCGCAGAATCTGGCCCGCGTCATCGAGGAGGCCGGAAAGGCGATGGCCGCCTATTCGGAGCCGCGGGAAAAGGGCGAGATCCAGTCCGACCTTGCCGATACCATCGCCGAGATTATCAAGACCCTGTCGCGGGTCGGCGAATACTGGCTGTCCGATCCCCAGCGCACCTTCGAGGCGCAGATGCGGCTTTGGAGCGGCTTCATGGAGCTTTGGGGCGCTTCCATGCGCCGCATGCTGGGCGAGGCCTCCTCGCCGACGATCGAGCCCGATCCGCGCGACAAGCGCTTCCAGGATCCGGAGTGGCAGAAGAACCAGTTCTTCGACTTCTTGAAGCAGGCCTATCTCATCACCTCGCAATGGGCCGAGACGATGGTCGCCGACGCCGCCGACCTCGACGAGCACACGCGGCACAAGGCCGATTTCTACGTCAAGCAGATCGCCAATGCGCTGTCGCCGACCAACTTCATCCTGACCAATCCGGAACTTTTGCGCGAGACGCTGGATTCCAACGGCGAGAACCTGGTGCGCGGCATGCACATGCTGGCCGAGGACATCAAGGCGGGCGGCGGCGACCTGCGGCTGCGCCAGTCCGACCCGACGAAGTTCAAGGTCGGAGAGAACCTGGCGACGACGCCCGGCAAGGTGATCTTCCAGAACGACATCTGCCAGGTGCTGCAATACACGCCGACGACGGACGAGGTGCTGAAGCGGCCGCTCCTGATCGTGCCGCCCTGGATCAACAAGTTCTACATCCTCGACCTCAACGCGGACAAATCCTTCATCCGATGGGCGGTCGGCGAGGGCCACACCGTCTTCGTCATCTCCTGGGTCAACCCGGACCAGCGCCTCGCCCGCAAGAGCTTCGAGCACTACATGCTGGAAGGCGTGCTGGAAGCGCTGAAGGTCGTCGAACAGGCGACCGGGGAAAAGCAGGTCAACGCCGTCGGCTACTGCGTGGGCGGCACGCTGCTGGCCGTTACCCTCGCCTATCTGGCGGCCAAGAAGGACAAGCGGATCGCCAGCGCCACCTTCTTCACCACCCAGATCGACTTCACCCATGCCGGCGACCTGAAGGTCTTCGTCGACGAGGAGCAGATCGAGGCGGTGGAGCGGCGGATGGCCGAGCGCGGCTATCTGGAAGGCAGGCGCATGGCCAACGCCTTCAACCTTCTGCGCTCCAACGACCTGATCTGGCCCTATGTGGTCAACAACTACCTGAAGGGGCGCGAGCCGTTCCCCTTCGACCTCCTCTACTGGAACTCCGACGCCACACGGATGCCGGCTGCGAACCACTCCTTCTACCTGCGCAACTGCTATCTGGAGAACAATCTCAGCCAGAAGCGGATGGTGGTCGGCGGCGTCACCCTCGACCTTTCCAAGTCGAAGGTGCCGATCTTCAACCTTGCCGCCCGCGAGGATCACATCGCGCCGGCGAAATCGGTGTTCCTCGGCTGCACCTCCTTCGGCGGGCCGGTCGAATACGTCATGGCCGGGTCCGGCCATATCGCCGGCGTCGTCAACCCGCCGTCGCGCAACAAGTACCAGTACTGGACGGGCGGCAAACCGACCGGCAGCTTCGAGAGCTGGGTCGGCAAGGCAAAGGAGACGCCCGGCTCCTGGTGGCCCTACTGGCAGCAATGGGTCTCAGGCCTTGCCGGTGAAAAGGTGAAGGCGCGAAAGCCGGGCGGCGGCAAGCTGAAGCCGATCGAGGACGCGCCCGGCAGCTATGTCAGGATGCGGGACTGAGGGCGGGCGCCATCGTCGCGATTGTTGACGATCGCGGCAAAAGGCCGGACAACCATGCGGGCGGGCGATGCGACCCCATTGAGGCGGAAATCGTCGATGAAGAAAGGCAACAAGGACCGACTGCGCTACGACGAGTGGCTGAGCCGCCTGTTCCGGATGGATGACGGCGTCTGGCGCCGGCACGCCAGCGGCTGGAGCGTCTGGACCCGGGCGGCGAGCCTGCCGCTCCTGGTGCTCGCGGTCTGGAGCCATCGCTGGGTCGGCATCGGCGGCGCGCTCTCCCTCGTCGGGCTCGTCGCCGTCTGGACCTATCTCAATCCGCGCATCTTCCCTGCGCCCAAGCGCACCGACACCTGGCACGCGCGGGCGACCTTCGGCGAGCGGGTCTGGCTCAATCGCCACCGCATCCCGATCCCGCGCCACCATGCGGTCGTCGCGCATATCCTTGCAGGCATCGCCGCGACCGGCGCGGTGATCGCGCTCTGGGGCACGTTCCTCGCCGCGTTCTGGCCGACGCTCATCGGCATCGTCATCGTGCTTTTGGGAAAATTCTGGTTCCTCGACCGCATGGTCTGGCTCTACCAGGACATGAAGGACATGGACCCGATCTACCGCTCCTGGGAGCGCATCCCGGTCAACGACAACGAAGCGGCCCGCAAATGGCCGCGGCGGAAGCGGCGGGAGGGGTAAGCCCCGCCCGTCCCTATCGCCCGCACAGCCCGGTTTCCACGATGGCCGTCAAAGGCTGACGGACTGGAGCGCGGAAGCCCTTACGGGAACATCGCGATCTGCATCAGGCCCTCGGTCTCCTCGATGCCGAAGGCGAGGTTGAGGTTCTGCAGCGCCTGGCCGGCCGAGCCCTTCACCAGGTTATCCAGCGCACCGATGACGATGGCGCGGCCGGGAATGCGGTCGGGGAAGACGCCGACCATGACGTGGTTGGAGCCGCGCACGGCCTGGGTGGCGGGAATGCCGCCCTCCGGCAGGACATGGACGAAGGGCTCTTCCGCATAGCGCCGCCTGAGCGCCTCGCGCACGTCGGCGGGGGACGCGCCGTTGGTCAGCTTCACGTAGCAGGTGACCAGCTCGCCGCGGCTCATCGGCACCAGGTGCGGCGTGAAGTTGACCCGCACCGCCTCACCGGCCGCCCGGGTGATCTCCTGCTCGATCTCCGGCGCGTGCCGGTGGGTGCCGACGGAATAGGGCGAGAGCCCCTCGCCCGCCTCGCAAAACAGCGTGTTCTGCTTCAGGCCGCGGCCGGCGCCGGAGACGCCGGACTTGGCGTCGATGACGAGATCGGTGGCATCGACGATGCCGGCGGCAACGATCGGCAAGAGCGCCGTCAGCACGGCCGTCGGATAGCAGCCGGGACAGGCGACGAGCCGGGCGCCGGCGATCTCGGCACGATAGTGCTCCGACAGGCCGTAGACGGCTTCCGGCTGGATCTCCGGGGCGCGGTGGTTCTGGCCGTAAGTGCTGGCATAGACGGAGGTGTCGCGCAGCCGGAAATCGGCCGACATGTCAATGATCCGGGTGCGCGGATGGGCCGCCAGGATCTGCTTGGTGATGTCCTGGGTGGTGCCGTGCGGCAGGCCGCAGACGATGGCGTCGACCGTGCCCCAGTCGACCTCCTCCCAGTTCTGCAGGGTCGGCAGGTCGAGGACGCCGAGATGGGGAAACACCTCCGCCATCTCCTTGCCGGCATGGGTATTGGCCGTCAGCGCGGCGATCTCGATCCGCGGGTGGCGGGCGGCAAGGCGCACCATGTCGGCGCCCGTATAACCGGACGCGCCCAAAACGCCGATGCGGATACTCTCGACCATTGCCGTCTCCATCTGACTGTCGGGAAATGTCTTTCTCGCGGCGCCTTTTACGCCAGCAGCACCGCCGCCGCCAGTGCCCCGGCGGCAAAAATCCTGTCGCGGGGGATCGGCGTCAGCTTCCGTTGCGGCGTCGCTCGGCAAGGAGGCCGAGATAGGTCTGGGCGATGGACGCGGCCGCCAAGGACGTGACGTCGGCGTGGTCATAGGCCGGCGCGACTTCCACGACATCGCCGCCAACGAATTCGATAGCGCCGAGGCCGCGCAGGACCGACAGCGCCTCGCGGCTCGACAGCCCGCCGGCGACGGGCGTCCCGGTTCCCGGAGCGAAGGCGGGATCGAGGCAGTCGATGTCGAAGGTCATATAGGCGCGGCGGTCGCCGACGCGGGTGACGATGGCGTCGATGATGCCCTTGACGCCGAGGGTCTCGATCTCGTCGCCATAGACGATCTCGATGCCGAAATCGTCCGGCGCGTGGCTGCGGATGCCGATCTGGATCGAGCCGGCCGGATCGATGATCCCCTCCTTCACCGCCCGGGCGATCATGGTGCCATGGTCGATGCGGTCGCCGTCGTCGTCCCAGGTGTCCTGGTGGGCGTCGAACTGGACGATGGCGAGCGGGCCGTGGCGCTCGGCATGGGCCTGGAGCAGCGGCCAGGTGACGTAGTGGTCGCCGCCCATGGAGAACAGGTGACAGCCGGCATCGAGGATTTCGCTCGCCTGGCGGCGGATATGGCCGGGGATCTCGGCATGGCGTGCGTAGTCGAAGGCGCAGTCGCCATAGTCGACGACCGCGAGCGTCTCGAAGATGTCGAAGGCGAAGGGGTAGTTCGGGTCGCCGCAGAAGGTGGCAGACGCCTTGCGGATGCCCTGCGGTCCGAAGCGGGCGCCCGGCCGGTCGGAGACGGCGGCATCGAACGGGACGCCCCAGACCGCCACGTCGACGCCGTCGAGGTCGCGGCTGTAGCGCCGGCGCATGAAGGAGAGCGCGCCGCAATAGGCCGGCTCGTGGCTGCCGCCATAGAGCGAGGTACCGTGGACGGCATTGTCGGTTCTGGGCGGTCCGGATTTTGTGCTCAACGGTTCTCGGCTCACAATAATCGGTGTTGCGCGGCAAACGATCCTGACGTTGCAAATGCCGGCTGTAAAGCCGCCTGGCTGCGCGAACGATCGGGTCGGGGCGCCCTCACCCGTCCGCGCCGTCGAGCGGCCACCGCCCGAGGTCGACGTGGCGGCGTTGGCCCACCAGGCTTTTCACCAGCACGAAGCCGTCGCAGAGCCAGCCGATCGCCTCGTCGAGGCGGGTGTCCGGCACCGGCCGCCGGCCCCACAACAAGGTGGCGTGCGGCCGGAACAGCGCCGGACCCTGCCAGAGCCCGGCCTTCACGAGTTCGCCCCGCAGCGCCTGCCGCAACTCCTCCAGCGCCGCGATCCGGCAGCGACTGCAGAGCACCACGGGACGCTTCTGCGCACCGCCGAAGGTGCACAGGCGATCGAAGACCACCGGAAACGGCGCCGCCCTGACGCAGGCGCCGGCGCGAACAGCCGCCGCGGCATCGTCCCTGCGGACGCCACGCCCGGAGATCGCCGGCACGAGCGAAACATGCAGCCGATCGGCGCCGAAGGGGCGCTCCGAAAGGCCGTGACGCTCCTTGCATCGCCGCGCGACGTCGAGCATCGCCGCTGCAGCGCCGGCGTTCGGGCGCAGGGCGAAATAGAGGAGATCCGGCCGCTCCTGCATGCCCAGATCGAGAAAAAGCTGACCGCCCGCCATCTCGTTATCCAACGCGCCCTATTTGTTCTCTATATGTTCTCATTGCACGGCGTCGATGTCGACTCTTTTCGTGGCAGCGCCGCCACGGCATCGCCCGTTCGCACATGCGCCGTCGACGGGTGCTCACGCGGACCCGTTCGAACAGTCCGGAGGCGCGCTGCGCACTCGGCGACGCGTTGGATCCACCACCCTAAATGGAAACATGTAGAAACTTCGAGCTACGCCCGGTAGTTTGTAGCGTGTGACCTCCGGACCCGGCGGTCGATCGGGTCGGGTGCATGTCGGCTATGGACGGAGATGGCGGCTCTGATGGCAAAACGACGCGTTTTTCTTGCAGCACTTGCGGTGATGTTGGCCGCACTGGCGACCCATGGCCCGGCGCGGGCCGCCGATATCGTCATCGGCGTGCCGAGTTGGTCCTCGGCCGAGGCGACGGCGCACGTTCTCGGCGAAATCATCCACCAGAAGTTCGGCGTCTCGGTCGCCTACAAGGCCGGCACCAACGAGGAGATTTTCGCGGCCATGGACAGCGGAGAAATGCAGGTCCATCCGGAGGTCTGGCTGCCGAACCACCGCGCCCTGATGCTCGACTATGTCAACGGCCGCAAGACGGTGGCGATGAACCGGCACGGCGTGCCGGCAACGCAAGGGATGTGCACGACGGCGGCGACGGCGGAGAAATACCACATCGCCTCGATCTCCGACCTCGCCGACCCGGAAAAGGTCAAGATCTTCGACACCGACAGCAACGGCAAGGGCGAGGTCTGGATCGGCGACAAGGACTGGGCCTCGACCCGGATCGAGAAGATCCGCGCCAAGAGCTACGGCTACGACGCCACCATGACGCTGCTTGAGGGCGAGGAGACGGTGGCGATGGCGATGATCGACGTGGCGGCGGCGACTGGCAAACCGCTGGTGTTTTACTGCTACGCGCCGCACCATTTGTTCCAGCTCCACGACGTCAAGCTCCTGGACGAGCCGGCGCACGACCCGACGAAGTGGATCGTGCACACGCCGTCTGACGACCCGGACTGGCTGAAGAATTCGTCGGCACCGGTCGCCTGGGACGTCTCGTTCCTGCACATCCACTACCAGAAGGCGCTGGAGGAGGCCCATCCCGACGTCGCCAAGCTGCTCGCCAATGTGGAGCTCGACACCGACACGATCTCGGCAATGACCTACGCCCTCGTCGCGGAGCGCAAGGACCCGGCGGAGTTCGCCGGCGAGTGGGTCGCCGACAATGCGGAGCGCATCGAGGGGTGGCTGAAATGACCGAGAGAACTCACACCGCCCCCCTCTCCCGGCTGAAGAGGGCTGCGTTCCTTGCGGTCGCGATCCTCGGCATTGCCGGGATTTCGGCCGCGGCCGTCGCCGAGGCATCCCGCTACTGGGAT
Organism: Rhodobium gokarnense; assembly: GCF_025961475.1. Lineage (NCBI taxonomy): Bacteria > Pseudomonadati > Pseudomonadota > Alphaproteobacteria > Hyphomicrobiales > Rhodobiaceae > Rhodobium > Rhodobium gokarnense. The sequence goes on from NZ_JAOQNS010000016.1 coordinate 34,722, forward strand.
CCTGTCTCCAAGAAGTGGATCGTCTACAATCCGAAGCGCGTCCAAGAGGCGGCGACGGCGCAGGGCGGCACGCCGAAGCGGTTCCGCCGCACGGTCGTCGACTTCGAGACGGCGGAGCGGCCGGGCACCATCATCATCGATGCCGACCAGCATTTCCTTTATCTCGTCCAGCCCGGCTTCAAAGCGATCCGCTACGGCGTCGGCGTCGGCCGCGACGGCTTCGGCTGGTCCGGCGTCGTCACCATCGGGCGCAAGGCCGAATGGCCGACCTGGACACCGCCGACCGACATGATCGAGCGCGATCCGAAGCTGGTGAAATATGCCAGCGGCATGCCCGGCGGGCCGGAAAACCCGCTCGGCGCGCGGGCGATGTACCTGCACTACGGCGGCAAGGACACGCTCTACCGAATCCACGGCACCAACGAGCCCTGGTCGATCGGCCTCAACGTCTCGTCCGGCTGCATCCGCCTCAACAACGAGGACATCAAGGACCTTTACACCCGCGTCGGCGTCGGCTCGAAGGTCATCGTGCTGATGTCGGGGGCGGCGTTGTATGAGTCGTAGGTCAGGCCAAAATTGCGCAGTTGGAGAAGTGACTGTGCTCGCTTGGTCTAACCTCGGCCTCGCCTCAGTGATGGGAACGAGAGTGATCCTGGCGGTCCAGGCGCCGGCTATAGATGTAGATGCCGACAAGCACCATCGCTGCGGCGGCGAGCAATAGCAATGGCGGCCAAAGTGGCAAAAGGGTCATGCTAGTCTTCTTCTCGCAGGAAACCCAAAGCAATCCATTCCGCTAAAAGTAGGGCAAAGCCGACGAAAATCCAAACCCAAACGGACCAGTCGGAAAGCCTTTCCGTGTCGCCCTGACCGATCACCGGTGCGACGAACGCCCATGAAATGACGAAAAGTCCGGCGAGCCGCAAGGCGCCGCCGACGGCCTTGAGGCGCTCGTTGAAGCGTTTGTTGCGCAGTCGTCGTCCCATGTGTCCGCCACATCTTGCCCGCTTTCCGATCAATCATCGCCGATTGTAACCGGAAGAAAAAGCGCCGACGGGCTGACATTTGTCAGCCCATCGGATTTTGGTCGACACAAACAGAAAGGGCCGCGCGGTGCGCGGCCCTTTCCCAATTCGTGCAGTCTCGCAAAACGCCTTAGCGCTTGGAGAACTGGAAGCTCCGGCGGGCCTTGGCGCGGCCGTATTTCTTGCGTTCCACGACGCGGGAGTCGCGGGTCAGGAAGCCGCCCTTCTTGAGGATGCCGCGCAGGTCCGGCTCGTAATAGGTGAGCGCCTTGGAGATACCGTGGCGCAGCGCGCCGGCCTGGCCGGACAGGCCGCCGCCGGAGACGGTGGCGACGATGTCGTACTGGCCGTCGCGGTCAGCCGCGAGGATCGGCTGGCGGACGATGAGCTGCAGCACCGGACGACCGAAATACTCGGTGAAGTCCTTCTTGTTGACGGTGATGCGGCCACTGCCCGGCTTCAGCCAGACGCGGGCGACCGCGTCCTTGCGCTTGCCGGTGGCGTAGGAGCGGCCCTGGGCGTCCAGCTTCTGGACGTGGACCGGGCCCTCGGACTCGGCGGCGGCGACCGGCGTGGTGCCGAGTGCCGTACCCAGATCCTCAAGAGATTGGATTTCGTCGGCCATTCTCAGGCACTCCTCTTGTTCTTGGCATTGAAGCTCGCCAGGTCGACGGCCTCGGGCTGCTGGGCCTCGTGCGGATGCTCGGCGCCGGCATAGATGCGCAGGTTCTTGAGCTGGGTGCGGCTCAGCGGGCCACCCGGCATCATGCGCTTGATCGCCGCTTCGACGACGCGCTCGGGGAACCGGCCTTCCAGGATCTCACGCGCGGTGCGATCCTTGATGCCGCCCGGATAGCCGGTGTGCCAGTAGTAGACTTTGTCGGTATATTTGCGGCCGGTGAACACCACCTTGTCCGCATTGACGATGATGACGTTGTCACCGCAGTCCATATGGGGCGTGAAGGTCGCCTTGTGCTTGCCGCGCAAACGATTTGCGACGAAAGCGGCAAGACGGCCGACGACGGCGCCCTCGGCGTCGATCAAGATCCATTTCTTCTCGATCTCGGACGCTTTGGCCGAATAGGTCTTCATGCGATCAGCCCTGGTTTTCGTGTTTCGATCGGGTTTTATCGGTCGGCGCGCAGTCCCCTTGACGGGAAAAACGCGAAAGGCGGCCGAGCCGGCCGCCGCCAATCGCCGCGTGATGTACGGGAGCGACGCCCCGCCGTCAAGCGCTTTCTTCAAAAAAACGTTCAAAACCAGTCATTTGCCATTGCGGTAAAATAATACTCATTTGTCCCGGGGCGGGATCGAATAGGTCGCCGTGGCGTGGGCGACGATGGTGTCGGAGGCGACCGAGTGCATCCGGCATTCGGTGACGGCTAGCCGCTTGCCGAGTTTCAGGAGCCGGCAGTCGGCGACGATGTCGCCCGGCTCGGGCTTCGACAGGAAATTGATGTTGAGATTGGTGGTGACGGCCAATGCCACCGGGCCGATATGGGCGAGGATCACCACATAGGCGGCGAGATCGCAGAGCGTCATCATCGCCGGGCCGGAAACGGTGCCGCCGGGGCGCAGGTGCCGCGCGGCGGCATGAAGGCGCAGGCTCGCGGCGCCCGGCGCGATGCCCTCGATGAAATAGGACTGGCCGCCCTCGTGGATCTGCGGGAACTCGCGGTCGAGCAGCGCGATGACCTCGTCCGCGCTCATGATCGGTTCGAGCGCCATCCGCACCCCTCCCCCGGTTTTTCTGTCGTTGGTCGCCATTTTGCCGAAGCGGGGCGCTATGGCAAGGAGGCTGACGCATTCCCGTTCGATGTGGGTGCCTCGCCATCGACGGCGCGGGCGAAGGCCGCTAGTGTTGCGCGAAAATGTCTGTCCTGTCCGAGGAAAAGCGATGACGGTTGAAGCCGCCCCTTTCGCCGATGCCGAGCCGCCAGTGACCCGCGAGGACGCCGAGGGCGTCGCCATCCTGACGCTGAACCGGCCGAAGGCGCTGAACAGCCTCTCGATGCCGCTGCTTCAGGCGCTGAAGGCCGAGCTCGATTCCGTCGGCGCCGACCCGAAGGTGCGCGCGGTTATCATCCGCGGCGCCGGGCGCGGCTTTTGCGCCGGCCACGACCTGAAAGAGATCACGGCGCACCGGTCCGACGAGGACGGCGGCAAGGCGTTTTATGATGCGCTGTTCGCCGCCTGCACCGAGACCATGCTGACGATCGCCCGGCTTCCCGTCGTCGTCATTGCCGAGGTGCACGGCATCGCCACCGCCGCCGGCTGCCAGCTCGTTGCCAGTTGCGACATGGCGGTCGCCTCGGACCTTGCCCGCTTTGGGGTCAACGGCGTCGATGCGGGCCTCTTCTGTTCCACGCCGATGGTGGCACTGTCGCGCAACGTGCCGCGCAAGGCGGCGATGGAGATGCTGACGACGGGCACGATCATCGATGCGGAACGGGCCCGCGAGCTCGGCCTCGTCAACCGGGTCGTGCAGGCCGAGGAACTCTCCTCGGTGACGCTGGCGCTCGCCCGGCAGGCGGCGGAAAAGTCCCGCAAGGTCGTCGCCCTCGGCAAGGCCGCCTTCTACCGCCAGGTCGAGGCCGGCATCACGGATGCCTATGCGGAGATGAGCACCGTCATTGTCGACAACCTGATGATGGCGGATGCGGAAATCGGCATTGCCGCCTTCATCGACAAGCGCAAGCCTGTCTGGGAAGAGGATGTGCCGGCCGCGGCGCCGGTCGCGGTCGACCACGACGCCTATGACGATGCCTATATCCGGGGCATCCTCGATAGCGTGAAGACCGTCGCCATCGTCGGCGCCAGTGCCAACCCGACGCGGCCGAGCCACCTCGTGATGAAATATCTGCTCGCCAAGGGTTACCGGGTGATCCCGGTCAATCCCGGCCTTGCCGGCAAGGACCTGCTCGGCCAGCCGGTCCACGCCAATCTCACCGACATTCCCGGCCGCATCGACATGGTCGACATCTTCCGCAATTCGGCCGCCGCCGCGGCGATCACCGAGGAAGCGCTGCGGCTCGACCCGCGGCCGAGGGCGATCTGGATGCAGCTCGGGGTGCGCAACGACGAGGCGGCGGCAAGGGCCGAGGACGCCGGCGTCCGCGTCGTCATGAACCGCTGCCCGAAGATCGAATACGGCCGCCTCTCCCACGAGATCGCCTGGACCGGTGTCAACAGCCGCACGATCTCCTCAAAGCGCCCCAAGCTGCAGAAGGGTTTCCAGCACCTGGGCCTGCGCGCCGGACCGCACAAGCATGCGTGATGCATGCAGCAGGTAAGCGCGCAAAGTGCAGCATAACCTAGCGATTTTCGCGTTCGGCCGCACATCGGCGAACCAGGTCCGACGGCAGCGTTGATGGCAATCCGGCGTCGTCGAACGCCTTTGAGAATTCTCGGGCGCCGTATCGCCACAGATACGCCTCTCCTCCCTTGACCTTTGCGACCCGTGGCGAACGCTCGCCGACGACGTAGCCCAGATCCAGGTCGGAGAACGCGTCGATCCGCTCCACCTTGGCGGCACCCCGGACAGGTAGCCGGGTGCGAAACATGCAGGTCGTTTTGGCGTCGACGGCGTCGAATTCTCGCGCCAAGGGAGCGGTTATCTCAACGTACGCGGCTATCGCCACGACCGGAAAGGCGCTTGCCAATGCCGCAAATGCCGCCCTGCCTTGCTTCGGCAAGGCCAGGCTCAGCACGAGATAGTTGACCAATCCGATTGCGGCTGTGGCATCGGCCCCGTGGTTCCCGTACCGCGCTCCGGTTCCGGGAAAAGCATCCAGCACACCCAGGCCCGCGCACGCCAGCATCGACAGCGAAAAGAGGATATTGACGCCAAGGAACAAATACCGCCGCGCCGCCAAGATCAGGACGAACCCGAATAAATTTATGAAATAACCGGCGTTTCTGGAAACATCGACGGCCTGCGCGACCCACGTGCGACCTTCAACGCCAAGGAAGATATAGACAATCAGGGACGCCGCGACCGCCATCGGCATCCAAAGCGCAAGGCGCAGCAATAAAGCGCGTGAAAGCATGCGGGGCGGGCGCGGCATGTCGATTTCGACCCGTTCGATGCGCTATCCATCAGGACCACGATTTCAAAATCGCAATCAGAGGTTAAATATCCTGAGAGGCGCGCCCGCAAGCTTGAATCCGGCGGCGGCGTCGCCGTGGTTAAGCGACTTTCTCAACAGCCTCTAAATTAGCCCCGCCTCATTTGACGGAAGCTCCGTTCTCGGCAACAAACGCGCCTGACATCTGACAACCAGATACGCAACAACCCGCCGACACCAACAGGGGGAATTTTCATGACCGCCGACCGCGAACCCGGCTTTGCAACGCTCGCCGTCCATGCCGGCGCCCAGCCCGACCCGACCACCGGGGCCCGGGTGACGCCGATCTACCAGACCACGTCCTTCGTCTTTGACGACGTCGACCACGCCGCGTCCCTGTTCGGGCTGCAGGCCTTCGGCAACATCTACACCCGCATCACCAACCCGACGACGGCCGTCCTGGAAGAGCGCGTCGCGGCGCTTGAGGGCGGGACGGCGGCCCTGGCGGTTGCCTCCGGCCATGCCGCGCAGATGCTGATCTTCCACACCATGCTGACGCCGGGCGACGAGTTCGTCGCCGGCAACCGGCTCTATGGCGGCTCGATCAACCAGTTCAACCATTCCTTCAAGAGCTTCGGCTGGAACGTCGCCTGGGCCGACGCCGACAACCCGCAGAGCTTTGCCGACGCTATCACCGACAAGACCAAGGCGATCTTCATCGAGAGCATCGCCAATCCGGGCGGCAGCATCACCGACATCGCGGCGATCGCCGATATCGCGCGAAAGGCCGGCGTGCCGCTGATCGTCGATAACACCATGGCGACGCCCTATCTCTGTAAGCCGCTGGAGCACGGCGCCGACATCGTCGTCCATTCGGCGACGAAATTCCTCGGCGGCCACGGCAACTCCATGGGTGGCGTGCTGGTCGACGGTGGCAGCTTCGACTGGTCGAAGGGCGGGCGCTATCCGTTCCTGTCCGAGCCGCGGCCGGAATATCAGGGCATGGTGCTGCACGAGACCTTTGGCAATTTCGCCTTCGCCATCGCCGCGCGCGTCCTCGGCCTGCGCGATCTGGGGCCCGCCATCTCGCCGTTCAACGCCTTCCAGATCATGACCGGCATCGAGACTCTCGGCCTTCGCATGCAGAAGCATTGCGATAACGCCCAGCTCGTCGCCGAATGGCTGGATGCGCATCCGGCCGTTGCCTGGGTCTCCTATGCGGGCCTGCCCTCCTCGCCCTATCACGCGCTCGCCAAGGCCCTGATGCCAAAGGGTTCAGGCGCCGTCTTCACCTTCGGCGTCAAGGGCGGCTACGACGCCGGCGTTGCCGTCGTCTCCAATGTCGAGCTGTTCTCGCACCTCGCCAATATCGGCGACACGCGCAGCCTGATCATCCACCCGGCCTCGACCACCCACCGCCAGCTATCCGACGAGCAGAAGGTGGCGGCCGGCGCCGGCCCGGACGTGATCCGGGTCTCGATCGGCATCGAGGAGGCCGACGACATCATCGCCGATCTCGACCAGGCGCTTTCAGCCATCGGCTGATCGCCGTCCCGATTTCGAACGCCAAGGCCGCGCAGGTGGAAAACCCTGTGCGGCCCTTTTTCGTGTGCCTGCCGGCGCGGATAACGCAGACGTGACGGCACCGACCCTCTTGTGATCGCGTTGCCGGTTCGGGTCGTGCGCCTTGCGTGCGATCCTCGATCCGAACGCATCCCGGCCTTTGTGCCGGGATTGGCACGACACGGGAGGCCCCGATGACCCGACTTTGGACGATGGCCGCGCTGGTCGGCCTGATGGCGTTTTCCGCTATCCCCGCGCTTGCCCATCACGGCTGGCGCTGGACGACCGGCGACAACATCGAACTCACCGGCATCATCCGCACGGCAAAGCTCGGCAACCCGCATGGCGTCCTGACGGTCGATGCGGAGGGCGAGATGTGGACCGTGGAGGTCGGCCAGCCCTGGCGCAACGAGCGCGCGGGGCTCAAGGACGGCGATCTTGCCGAGGGCGTGGAGGTCCGCATCGTCGGTGAGCCGTCGGCGGACATGAAGGAGCGCCTGATGAAGGCCGAGAAGATCTATCTCGGCGACAGGGAATACCTGCTCTATCCCGGCCGTGACTGACGGGTTCCTCGCCGCCGCGGTGCTCCTCGGGGATACCGCGGTGGCGCACTATCTGCGCTTCTCGCGCTATGGCTACGCCGCCGTCAGTGCGGCACATATCTTCGGCATCGCGCTCCTCGTCGGCGCGGTGCTGCCGCTCGACTTGAAGCTGCTCGGCTTCTGGAAATCCGCCGACCGGCTGTCGCTGGTGCGGGTGCTGGTGCCGACGGCGGCGACCGGTCTTGTCATCGCCATCGCGAGCGGGGTGCTGCTGTTTTCCGTGCAGCCCGCCGACTATCTCGCGCTACCGGTGTTCCTTGCCAAAATGGGAATCGTCGCCGCCGGTATCGTCACCGCTCTGACCCTGCACGCCCGCCACGGCCTCTGGCTGGAGCGCAGCGCGCAAGAAAAGCGGTTCTGGTTGCCGGGCCTGTCGATCCTGTGGTGGCTTTCGGCGCTCGTCTGCGGGCGGTTGATCGCGTTTGCGGGGTAAGTTCGGGCGCGTTTGTGACGCCGCCGGTATTCCCTCTCCCGTCATTCCGGCCGTAGCGAAGCGGAGAGCCGGAACCCATTGCCCCTGTCGATACGGTACGCGGACCGCGATTTGCCATACTGCAGCAGTGTGGCAATTGCCGAATGAGCCTGCCGACGACATACCGAGCGGATAGGGGCAATAGGCCCCGGCTCGGGGGCCGGGGTGACGGCGGAGTTTGCGGCAACGGGGAGCGGCGAACCGTTCGGGCCGCCGGGAACGCTTCCCTCTACTCTGCCGGCTCGACCCTACCGTCGCCCACCCCGCGCTCGCCGATGGTGACGGACTGGAGCTGGCGGGTGGCGAGCCAGAGCACGATCACGGCGCCGGCCTGGTGGGTCAGCGCCAGGTGCATCTGCACGACGTGCAGAAGCGTCAGGACACCGACGGTCGCCTGCACAAGGACAAGGACGGCGAGCGCGATGGCTCGGCGAGAGAATGCCGTGCCGGCATAGGCGCGCAGCGTCGCCCACAGGTGCAGGAGGGCCAGGACGAACAACAGATAACCGGCCATGCGGTGATCGAACTGCACCGTCAGGTGGTTCTCAAAGAAATTCCGCCAGGCCGGGCTCTCGAACAACAGTCCGTCCGGGATCAGCGCGCCGTCGATCAGTGGCCAGGTGTTGTAGATGAGACCGGCCTTGATGCCGGCGACCAGCCCGCCGAGATAGATCTGGACGAAGACCATGGCGAGCAGCAGATAGGCCGTCACCTTCGCCCAGCCGGCGCGCATGGGCGGCTCCTTTGCCGGAGCGAGGCTGCCGGCGAGCCAGACCGTGTAGGCGAAGATGATGCAGGCGAAGGTCAGGTGGGTTGCGAGCCGGTATTGCGAGACGTCGACCCGGTCGGCGAGCCCGGAGACCACCATCCACCAGCCGACAGCGCCCTGCAGCCCGCCGAGGATGAAGAGCACCGCCAGCCGCGGCTTCAGCCAGGGCTCCAGCCGGCCGCTCGCCCAGAAGACCACCAGCGGCACGAGGACGACGACGCCGATCAGCCGGCCGAGCAGGCGATGCGCCCATTCCCACCAGAAGATGGTCTTGAACTCATCGATCGTCATGCCCTTGTTGACGAGGTCGTATTCGGGGATCTGCTGGTATTTGGCGAACTCTTCCTGCCACTCGCTGGCATTGAGCGGCGGGATGGCGCCATGGATCGGCTTCCATTCGGTGATCGAAAGGCCCGAATCCGTCAGCCGCGTGGCGCCGCCGACGACGACCATGGCCAGGATCAGCACCGCGACGACGGTGAGCCAGGTGCGGATCAGCGTGCGGTCGGCGCCATACCTGCCGACCCGTCGTCCCTCGTCCATTCCAGCAATCGCCGCGACCATCGTCTCTCACCGCTCCTTGAATGACGTGCTGCCAGTCGAATATCCCCGGCGGCAACGAGGCTCAAGGAGAAATGCCGCGCGTGCTGCGTCTCGACAAGGACGGGCGAAAGGCTGTAGGCAGGCGGCGGCGGTACCGGGCCGCTGCTTGGTGATCAACGGAAACGGGCGAATTCGATGCGGCAACGGGTGCGGAAACTGGTCGGGACGCTGGTCCTCGTCGCCTTCGTCATCGTCTATGTGTTCCTGGCGATGATCCTTGGCGTCGCGCTCCTGCCCGGCACCACCAAGCTGGTACAGATCGTCTATTACGTCATCGCCGGCTTCGCCTGGGTGCTGCCGGCCATGGCGCTCATTTCGTGGATGCAGAAACCTGATAAAGTGATTTAGGTTTTTCTTTTTTCTTGTTGATTTTATTATGCTTATTATCAGAATTGAGACCGCGCGTTTTGGAGAGGCGGACTGGATTGCCGCGTCGGCCTGACGGCCTCCTCGCAATGACATTGAGACACCTAAAGACTATCGCCCGTCATTGCGAGCGAAGCGAAGCAATCCAGAGCGGCGGTGCCCCAATCAACGGCATACCGCGGTTAGACGGGCATTAGACCCCGACTCGGGGGGCCGGGGTGACGGCGGAGTTTGTGGCTATCGCTGAGGCATTAGACGCGACCGACGTGACGCCCGCCCTGCTCCGCATCCGCAAAAAAACATCACGCGACGTTCAGCCGGCGGAACCCGTTGTTGAGGGCGAGCGGGCCGCCGGTCAGCAGGATGTCGAGGTAGCGGATGGCCTGGAACTCACCGTTGAGGGAGACCCGCGGCAGCGCCGTCATGTGATCGACGTGATCGCCATAGAGGAGCCCCGGCCGGGTCGTCACGGCGGTCTTGAAGCCGAGGTCGCGGACGATCTCGAAATCGCGCGGGCCGGCGGCCATCGCGCTGCCATAGGGATAGGCGAAGTGCTCGGGCCGCTTCCCTGTCATGCGGGCGATGCGGTCGGCGCCGGCGATGATCTCCTCGCGGGCACGGTCGGCGTCGAGGCGGGCGACGGCGTAGTGATTCACCGTGTGGGCGCCGATGGTGGCGATCGGATCGTCGGAAAGCTCTCTGATCTCGCCCCAGGTCATGGCCAGTTCGGCGTTCATTTCCGCAAGGTCGAGGTCGGCCCGCTCGGCCATCCGGCGGATGGTCTCGCGCTGCTCGTCCTCGCTGGCCGTCATCGTCAGCCATTTCTGCAAGGTATCGAAGGTCTTCATCTTGTCGGCCGGACGGGCGCACTCAAACGAGCGCTCGCGACCGTGCAGCGCCACGGTCAGTTCGTTGCTGTGGGCGACGATCCGCTCCAGCGCCACCCACCACAGATCGATGGTGCGGTCGGCAAAGGCGGACGCCACGAACACCGTGAACGGCGCGCCGTAGCGCTTCAGAATCGGATAGGCGATCTCGTAATTGTCCCGGAACCCGTCGTCGAAGGTGATGGCGACGAAGCGCCGTCCGTCCGGGTTCTGGAGCCGCCCGGGGACCTCGTCGAGGGCGACGATGTCGTAGTCCTCAGCGCGCAGATACTCCAGCACCTGGATCAGATAGTCCGGGGAGATCTCCAGAAAGGCATTGGGACTGAAGCCCCTCGCCGGCTCGCGCGCGACCCGATGCAGCATCAGGATCGCGCCGAGACCTTGGGTGAACGGCGCCAAAAGCCGGTGCGTCCCCGTGAAATAGAGGGCGTTCAGACCGGCCTTGTAGGCATCGCGTTTCGACAATCCCGCCATAGTCGCCATCGGTCACAAACCGCTTGATCCGAAATTCTCATTGGTGGCGCCGACGACGACGCCGGCCGGCGAAACGGTGCCGCCCAGACCAAGACTAGACGATGCGCCTTTAAAAACCTTGAACCCGGCAGCGCGCATCGATCCCGATCGTCGGACGACCCTTACCGCAAAGATGACGCAAGGACGTTTTGCGACCAAGGGAGCGTGTCCGTTTATCTTTCGTAAAGGTTAATTTCGACGCGATAAGGTTAATGCGCCGGCATGCGCGTCACGACTTGGTCGAAGCCGCACCAAGACCTCCCATGGCATAGTCCTTGCTGCCTTCCCGACAGAAAATGATGAACCGGCCCGAATTGATACATCCGGCATGCCTTTCCGGTGTTTCGATACGGTCCGCCAAATAAGGACTCCGCCATGTCGACGGACCACATCCATCCGTCCGAAATGCGATCGCCGCCGATCGATCTCGGACCGCGCAGCGCCTGGGCCAGCCGGTTTTCGCGGCTTGTCGGCGACCGGATCACGGTCGACATCTATGTCGCGGCGGAAATGCTGGCGATCTTCCTCATCGGGCTCGCCATCGCCGAGATCTATGTGCGCGGCCGGCTTCAGGTCGATGCCTATTTCGCGGAGTACCTGACGCCGCTCCTCGTCGTGCCGGTGCTCGCCGCCCTCTTCCAGCGCCAGCGCGGCCTCAACGACTTCGCCCAGCTCCGGCGCTTTTCCTCAACCATCGGCAAGGTCGCGCTTTGCGTGATCCTTGCCTTCGTCGCCGTCATCGTCATCGGCTTCGTTGCCGGCGTCGCCAACGACTATTCCCGCGTCTGGTTCGTCTCCTGGCTGCTTGCCTCGGTCGTTTCCGTCACGGTGCTGCGCGCCATCGCGGCGCGGATCTTCGCCGGCCTTGCCGCCCGCGGCTTCATCCAGAAGACGGTGGCGATCATCGGCAATGCCGGGCTTGCAAAGGACATCGCGGAGGAAATCCGAACCTCCGACCTCGGCATCCGGGTAGCACGCGTCTTCTCGCGCCAGGAGCCGCGGGCCGACGGCAATCCGGCCGGCGACATCGGCGAACTGGTGGAATACGGCCAGGCCAACCACCTCGACACCATCATCGTCGCCGCCTCCATGATGTCGCCGAAGGACCTGGAGCGGATGCTGACGGCGCTCGCCGTGCTGCCGACCGAGGTGCAGCTCTATCTCGGCATCGGCAACGGCCATGTCCCGATAAGGGGCGTTTCGTCCCTCAACCAGCTTCGCCTGCTCGACATCCAGCGCAAGCCGATCTCCGACTGGTCCTATCTGGTCAAGATCGTCGAGGACTATGCGGTTGCGAGCGTCGCGCTCGTCCTTGCCGCCCCGATCATGATCGGCGCCGCGATCGCCATCAAGCTGGACAGCGAGGGCCCCGTCTTCTTCCGCCAGCGCCGGCACGGCTTCAATCACCGGGTCATCAACGTCTTCAAGTTCCGCACCATGCGGGTGATGGAGGACGGCGACGACTTCCGCCAGGCGGTGCGCGGCGATGCGCGCGTCACCCGGGTCGGCGCGTTCCTCAGAAAGACCTCCATCGACGAACTGCCGCAGCTCTTCAACGTGCTCCTCGGGGACATGTCGGTCGTCGGCCCCAGGCCGCACCCGATCGCCCTCAACGACCAGTATGCCGGCATGCTGGCGCGCTACGAGACCCGCCACCGGGTCAAGCCCGGCATCACCGGCTGGGCCCAGATCAACGGGTTCCGGGGCCCGACCGAGGACCCGGAGCTGATGAGCAAGCGCGTCGAATACGACCTCGACTACATCGAGAACTGGTCGCTCTGGATGGATCTCAAAATCCTCGCCGCGACGCCCTTCCTCGGCATCGTCCACAAGAACGCCCTCTAAACGCCCGACATCATCACAGCGAAAGTGAGCGCCGACATGAACACGCCCTTCAAGCCCCCGCATCCCGCCGCAAAGAGCGGCGACGCCGCCCTCACCCGGAACGCCCTCGGCATTGCCGCAGAGGCCGAGCGCTTCGCCGCGCGCTACGGCGCCGACCGCCAGCGCCGGGTGCTGATCGTCGGCGGCGCCGGCTATATCGGCGGCCCGGTCGCCACCGAACTGCTGCGCAATGGTGTTGCCGTCACCAATCTCGACCTTCTGGTCTACAATCACCAGTCCGCGATGATGGGCGCCCTGCCCCATCCGGACTACGATTTCGTCTTCGGCGACATGGGCAACCCCGATGACCTCGACCGCGCCCTTGAGAACGTCACCGACGTGGTCATCCTCGGCGGCCTGGTCGGCGACCCGATCACCAAGAAATTCCCGGCAGAGGCCCACAAGGTCAACGACGTCGCCGTTGAGAAATGCATCGACCACCTCAACGGCAAGGGCCTCAACAAGGTCATCTTCGTCTCCACCTGCTCCAATTACGGCATGATGGACGAGGGAACGCTGGCCCGCGAGGATAGCCCGCTGAAGCCGCTGTCGCTCTATGCCGAATCCAAGGTGGCGATCGAGAAGCACCTGCTGTCGCTTGAGGGCAAGGTCGACTTCGCGCCGACCATCCTGCGCTTTGCCACCGCCTTCGGCCTTGCCCCGCGCATGCGCTTCGACCTCACCGTCAACGAGTTCACCCGCGAGCTGGCGCTCGACAAGGAACTGCTGGTCTATGATGCGGACACCTGGCGGCCCTACTGCCATGTCAGCGATTTCGGCCGGCTGATCCGGCACGTGCTGGAGTTCCCGGTCGACGAGGTCGCCTTCGAGGTCTTCAACGCCGGCAGCGACGCCAACAACCACACCAAGCAGTCGATCGTCGACCTGGTGTTGACCCGCCTGCCCGACCGCAACGTCGCCTACAAGTCGAACAGCACCGACCCGCGGAACTACCGGGTCAGCTTCCAGAAGCTCCACGACAAGCTCGGCTTTGAATGCCGCTACACGGTCGAGGACGGCATCGACGAGATCCTGTGGGCGCTTGAGGCCCATCTCCTCGATGAGGTCGAGGAGCGCCGTTCATTCTTCGGTAACTACGAACTCACCCGGAGCTGACCGATACGGGCGCCGGGGCCGCTTTGCCGCCGCCCTGGCGCGCTTCTTGCCACGCTTTCGCCGACTGACCACGAATGGGACAATTGAGATGCCTTGTAATCGCATCGTTATTCTCGCTGGGGGCAAGGGAACGCGGCTTCGGCCCTTCACTGCGACCTTCCCCAAGCCGCTGGTTCCGGTCGGCGACAAGCCGATCCTGGAAGTGCTTCTGCGCCAGCTTTCCGCGCAAGGCTTCAACGACGTCACGCTGACGCTCGGGCACCTTGCCGAGTTCTTCCGTGCCTTCATCGGCCAGCACAAGACGCTGGCGGAGAAGATCAACTTCTCCTTCGTCGAAGAAGAGGCGCCGACCGGCACGGCGGGCTCGCTCGCCAGCGTGCCAAATCTGGACAGCACCTTCATGGTGATGAACGGCGATCTCCTGACCGACCTCAATTTCCGCGACCTGTGCGATGCCCACCAGGCGTCCGGCGCGGCGCTGACGATCGCGGCCCATTCGAAGAAGACCAAGATCGATCTCGGCATCCTGGAGGCCGACGACAACGGCGTCCTCACCAACTACATCGAGAAGCCGGAGCACACCCACACGGTCTCCATGGGCGTCTACGTCTACGAGCCCCGGGTGCTGAACTACATCGAGAAGGACCAGTATCTCGATTTCCCGGACCTCGTGCTGAAGCTGCTCGATGCGGGCGAGAAGGTCCGCATCCACAAGTCGGACGCCTTCTGGCTCGATATCGGCCGGCCCGACGACTACGCCCTCGCCCAGGACATTTTCGAACAGGACCCGATGCGGTTCTCTTGCGGAGCATGACGATGGATTGGAAATACACACTCTCCGAGCCGGTGCTCGGCGACGCGGAAAAAGCCGCGGTCCTGTCGTGCCTTGAGTCCGGCTGGCTCTCCATGGGCCCGAATACGCAGGCCTTCGAGAAGCGATTTTCGGAGCTGACCGGTGCCAAACACGCGATTGCGGTCGCCAACGGCACCGCAGCGCTGCACCTGGCGATGGCCGCCCTTGAGATCGGCTCTGGCGAGACCGACGAGGTCATCCAGCCCTCGATCAACTTCGTTGCGGCGGCCAACATGACCAACGCCGTCGGCGCCAAGCCGGTCTTTGCCGACATCGTCGCCCTCGACGAGCCGACCATCGCTCCAGCCGAGATCGAGCGGCGCATCACGCCGAACACGAAGGCCGTCGTCGTCATGCATTTCGGCGGCTATCCGGCCCGCATGGCCGAGATCCTCGACATCTGCGAGGCGCACGGCCTGCCGCTGATCGAGGACGCCTGCCACGCTCCGCTCTACCGGATGGACGACTTTGCCGGCCGCGCGCTCGGAACGCTCGGTGCCGTCGGCTGCTTCTCGTTCTTTTCCAACAAGAACATGACGACCGGCGAAGGCGGCATGGTCACCACCGACGACGACGCCCTTGCGGCCAAGATCCGCAATCTGCGCTCGCACGGCATGACGTCGCTCTCCTGGGACCGCCACCACGGCCGGCCGGCGACCTATGACGTCACGGCGCACGGCTACAACTACCGGATCGACGATTTGCGCTCGGCGCTCGGCCGCGCGCAGCTCGAACGCCTCGACGACCTCAACGCCCTGCGCCAGGGCCACGCCCGCGCATATGCCGACCTTGTCGCCCGCGCCTCCGGCGCCGGCATGCGCTACATCTACGGCTCCGATCCGGAGGGCGGCACGGCGCATCTCGCCGGCATCCTCGTGCCGCGCGAGGCGCGCAACCCGATCCGCCAGATGCTCGCCGACAACGGCATCCAGTCGAGCCTGCACTATCCGCCGGTGCATCTCTTCACCGCCTTTGCCGACACGGCGTCCGACGCCCTTCCGCTCTCGGAAGAATTCGCCGAGACCATGATCACCCTGCCGATGCACGCCTATCTGCCCGACGCGGCACCCGGCGACATCATCGGCCTCATCGCGGAAAAGCTGACCCGAAATGCAGCCTGAAGCCCGCCAGCTCCGTTCTGAAAACACCCGCGCGGGCAACCGCGCGGTGCTGTTCCTTGCCCAGTTGCCGCCGCCGCATCACGGCCAGTCCGCCGTTGCCGCGACCGTGAAGGGCATTCTGGAACGGGACGCGGGCCTTGACGTCGTCCAGAAATGGCGCGGCGGGGCGGCCAGCAACAACGATGTCGGCAAGCGCAGCCTCGGCAAGTATTTCGGTTTTCTGGCTCTCCTCCTCGACCTTGCCTTTATGCTCGTTTCCGGCCGCCGGTTCCGCCTCGCCTATCTCGGCATGGCGCCCTGGGCGCACACCGCGATCCGCGACGCGCTCCTTGCCGGCATGGCCCGGCTTCTCGCCGACCGGGTCTGGCTGCACGTCCACGGCGACGGGCTGGAAGCGATCCTGACCGGCACGGGCAGGAAGGCGGCGCTGATGCGCTTCCTGCTGCGCGGCACCGAACTGATCGCGATCACCGCCGACACCGGCCGGCTCGGGCGTCGCTCGGGCCTCTTTTCCCACGTCATCGACCTGCCGAACATCGCGGCCGACCCGGGTGCGCGTGCGACCGCACCGCATTCCCCGCTTACGGTCGGCTGCCTCGGCAATCTCGATCCCAGAAAAGGCGTGCTCGATTTCGTCGATGCCATCGGCCGGCTCGAAAATTCCGGCATTCCGGTTGCCGCGACCATGGTTGGCGGCCCGACGGCCCAGCTTTCGGTCGAGGACCTGAAGGCCCGGGTCGCCGAACGCGGCCTTTCGGACTCGATCACCGTCACCGGACGCGTCACCGAAGACGACAAAAGCCGCATCCTCGGTGGTCTCGACGTCTTCCTCTATCTCTCGCGCCACGACCTTGCGCCGCTGGCCCTCATCGAAGGGCTCGCCCATGGCGCCGCGCCGATCGTGCTCGATGTCGGCGGGCTTGCCGAGATGGTCGGACCGCGCCTTGCCGGCAACGTCCTCGATCCGGCGCTCACCGGAACCGCGCTCCTCGACGAGATCGAGACAATCTTTGCCGCCTATAAGGCCGATCCGGCACTCCTGGAACGGGACAAGGCGGCCGCCCGCACCCAGTACCTGAAAGAATTCAGCCCGGACCGCTATCGCAACCGGGTGCTCAAGGAGTTGTCATGGGATCCCACGCAGCCCGCCTTTCCGCCGACGCCTGCCCCGAGCATCGGAGAGGTCCGACCGTGAAGCAACTGGTGCTCTCCACCCTGCGCGCGGTCCATGTGCCGTTCCAGATGCGCGAGCTGCCGGAGCGGGTGGCGATCTATTTCCATGACCTGGAGCCGACCCAGTTCGGAAAATTCTCCGAGGCCGTCGGCCATTTCCTCGATCACGGCTACCGCACGGTGACGGCGGGCGAGTACACCTGCCCCGACACGACCGGAAAGCTCCTGTTCCTCTCCTTCGACGACAACTTCCAGAGCTGGCACCGGGCGCTGCGCTCCCTCGACCGGCTCGGCGCCAACGCGACCTTCTACGTCAATACCGGCGTCATGCGCGACGAGGCCGCCGCCTCCGACATCGCCGCCTATTTCGGGCGCATCCGCTATGAGGGCGCAAGCCCGACCCTGTCGCGCCAGGAACTGAGGGAAATCCACGAGGCCGGCCACGCCATCGGCTGCCACACCCACACCCACCGGCGACTGCCGCAGATCGACCGCGGCGAATGGGCGGACGAGATCGACCGCTCCAAGGCCTATCTGGAGGATTTCTTCGGCGAGGAAATCGTCGATTTCTCCTACCCCTACGGCATGCGGCGGCACTTCTCCGAAAGCCTCAAGGCCTACTGCTCCAAAATCGGCTTTCGCACCATCGCAACGGCGATTTCCGGCCTGCAGCTCCAGTCGGCCCGCGATCCGCTGACGCTGCACCGCACCGGCTGGAAATTCGAGAACAGCCTTGAGCGAAACCTGGAGGATCTCCGCATCAACGGCTCGCTCTATGCCGCGCTGACCGGAAGGAGCCTCACCGGATGAGCCTTTCCGCTCGCCTTTCCTCCCGACTTTCCGGCCTGTTGCAGCGGGACGTCACCTATTCGGTGATGAGCCAGGTGTTCGTCAGCGGCTTCAATTTCGCCGTCGGCATCGCCGCCGCGCGCCTGCTCGGCATCGCAGATTTCGGCGTCTTCACGCTGATCCTGATGATCGCCATGGTCGTCGCGGTGGCGCAGGGGCATATCCTGACCCTGCCGATGATGACGTTCGCCGGCTCGCGGCCGCAGCGTTCCAAGAGCTATTTCGCGACGATCTGGGCGCTCGGCGCCGTGTTCTCCGCTCTCGGCGGCGCCGCGATGATGCTGATCCTCCTCCTTATCGGCGCGCTGCGCGGCGACAGCTTTTCGCCGGACGTGCTTTTTGCCAGCGCCGCCATCACCTTTGCCCAGAACCAGCAGATCATGCTGCGGCGCATCCTGTTTGCCCAGCGCCGGCGGCTGTTCGCGGCAGGGCTCGACATCCTGCGCCTGGTGGTCATGGGGCTCGCCGCCGCCGTCATCGTCTTGCAAGCCTTTTCCGTCGATGTCGCGACGCTACTCTATCTGCTCGCCGCCTCGGCGCTCCTTGCCACCGTTCCGTTCTCGCTCGGCCTGATGCGCGGGCCCTACAAGAAGCGGCTGTTCACCGCCGTTCTTGCCCGCCACTGGCCGATGTCGCGCTGGATGATCCTGATGCTTCTGGTCTCGCTCGGCCAGGAGCAGGCGATCTGGGTGATCGTCGGGGTCGAGCTCGGCGATACCGCCATCGGCGGGCTGAGGGCCGCGCAATACATGCTCGGCATCACCCACACCATCACGCTGGCGATGGAGAACCACATCCCGCGCAACGCGGCCGAACAGCTTCGGCTGAAGGGCCGCGAGGGCCTGCGCGACTATCTCCTCGGCCAGTCCGCCTTTCTCGGCGGCGCGGTGATCGCCCTCATCGTCCTGGTGTCGGTCTATTCCAGCGAGCTCCTGACCGCCGTCTTCGGGCCGCAATATGCCGAATATGCGCACCTCACGCACATCCTCGGCATCACCTATTCGCTGATCGTCATCAACAGCATCTGGACGCACTATCTGCGCGCCATCGAGGACACCAGGAGCGTGTTCCTGTCCTATACCGTCTCCTCGGTCGCCGCCGTGATCCTGATCTATCCCTTGATGCATACCTTCGGGCTCGAAGGCGTCGCCATCTGCCTCAGCATCGCCCATGCGGTCTGCGTCAGCCTGGTGCTTTCCGTCATCATCCGCGACCAGCGCAGGGCCGCTAGCGCCAGGCGCGGCATGCAGAGCCACACCGCCTATCCCCCCATCAGCCCCCATTCAGATGGAGCCCTGTCGTGACCCTTTCCTCCCGCACGACACCCGACGACACCCCCCACGACCTGCCGGCGCCGACGGCCGAGGCCCGGCGCCGCGCGTTCGGGCGCCTCGCCCTTCGCGAGCGGGCCGCGGGCACGACCCGGACGGGGGCTTCCCTTCGGGCGGAGGTCGGAGCCAATGCGCACGCCGGGGCCGATGCGGCACCGACCGTCAGCTTCCTGACGCTCGTCCTCAGCCACTACCGGATCCCGTTCCACACCATCGTGCGGGACATCCTCGCCGAGCACGGCGTCAACTACCGCCTGATCTACAGCGATCCGGTCGGGTCCGATGCCAAGAAAGGCGACACGCTGGAACTGCCCTGGGCGGTCAAGATCCCGGTGACGCGCATTCCAGTTCCGGGCGTCGACCTTTACTGGCAGAACGCGCTCGACGCGACCCGCGGCTCGGCGCTGACCGTCATTTCCCAGGAGAACAAGCTGCTGGTGAACTATCTTCTGCAGGCGCGCTATCTCCTCGGCGGCAGCCGGCTTGCCTTTTTCGGCCACGGCAAGAATTATCAGGCGAGCCGCCCCGACGGCTGGCGCGAAAAGCTGAAGGCGCAGCTCGCGACGCGCGTCCACTGGTGGTTCGCCTATACGCCGGGCGTGAAGAAGATCGTCGAGGACTACGGCTTTCCGGGCGAGCGCATCACCGTCAACTACAACAGCATCGACACCGGTGCGCTGAAGGGCGAGCTTGCGGCCGTCACGGACGCCGACATTGCGGCCGAGAAGGCCAAGCTCGGCATCACCTCGGACAACATCGCCATCTATATCGGCGGCATGTACCAGGAAAAGCGGCTGCCGTTCCTGATCGACGCGGCGGAGAAGATCCGCGCGCGGGTGCCGGACTTCCACCTCGTCATGGTCGGTTCCGGCTCGCATTCGGAGATCGCCCAGATCGCGGCGGCGAGCTGCGACTACATCCACTTCCTCGGCCCGCGCTTCGGGCGTGAAAAGGCGACGCTCCTGAAGATGGCCAAGGCCTTCGTCATGCCGGGCCTCGTCGGCCTTGCGATCATCGACTCCTTTGCCGCCGGTTGCCCGATGGTGACGACCGACGTTCCCTACCACTCGCCGGAGATCGAGTATCTCAAGGACGGCGAGAACGGGCTGATCACCTCCGATCCGGAGAACGTCACCGACTACGCCAACGCCGTCGCCGCCCTCCTCACCGACGACACCCTCCAGGCGCGGCTGTCGGACGGGGCCAAAGCCTCCGTCGAGGACTACACGATCGAGCGCATGGCGCGGAATTTCGCCGAAGGGGTGCTGGCGGCGATTGCCTGAACGGCGTTGGCCGTTTCCGAAGCTCCCCGTCATCGCGAGGAGGCCGAAAGGCCGACGCGGCGATCCAGAGCGGCTCGCTCGGAGTGCGCGGCTCTGGATCGCCGCGCTCGCGTTGCTCGCTCGCGATGACGGCGACGATTGTTGCTCCCGTTGCCCCAAACTCTCCCCGTCACCCCGGGCGGAGCGAAGCGGAGACCAGGGGCCTATTGCCCCTTTCCGCACGGTAGCCCGCATCGGCCTCAGCACGATCCATCTTCCGGGCCAATGCCCCTACCCCCAAACCAACGGCATACCGCGTTGAGATGGACAATAGGCCCCGGCTCGGAGGCCGGGGTGACGGCAGTTGGTTTTGGCAGGCGGGAGCGTGCTGTCTTCTAAGACACCGAAAGGGCCCCGTCATCGCGAGGAGGCCGAAAGGCCGACGCGGCGATCCAGAGCGGCTTGCTCGGAGTGCGCGGCTCTGGATCGCCGCGCTCGCGTTGCTCGCTCGCGATGACGGCGACGATTGTTGCTCCCGTTGTCCCGAACTCTCCCCGTCACCCCGGGCACAGCGAAGCGGAGACCCGGGGCCTATTGCCCCTTTCCGCACGGTAGCCCGCATCGGCCTCAGCACGATCCGTCTTCCGGGCCAATGCCCCCAACAGACGGCATACCGCGTTGAGATGGGCAATAGGCCCCGGCTCGGAGGCCGGGGTGACGGCAGTTGGTTTTGGCAGGCGGGAGCGTGCTGTCTTCTAAGACACCGAAAGGGCCCCGTCATCGCGAGGAGGCCGAAAGGCCGACGCGGCGATCCAGGGCAACAGGCTCGGAGCGTGCGGCCCCTGGATTGCCGCGCTCGCTTCGCTCACTCGAAATGACAGCGGATGGGTGGGATCAAGATCCGCAATCGCTGAATCCGGCATGAGAAACCAGAAAGAAGCCGCGGGGTCGCTCCCGCGGCTTCTTTCTGGTGGTTCCTCAGTTCGCTGAAAGGCCGATCGCCATGAGACGCAAGGCGCGTTCTCGTCAGACGAGAACGGGACGGCTCGTGCGCACCGTCGCCTGAGCCGCAAAGAGCGGGCGGCGCGGCGGCCTCTGGCGGACCGGTTGCCAGCTCGGCGGCAGGGTTTCCTGGGCCGGGCCGTAGCGGGTCAGCGCCACGAAGGCGGCGTAGAAGGCGACGACCGTGCCGATGTAGTTGTGGTGGAGGATGGTGAACTCCATCGTCCCGCCGATCAGGAACACGGACAGGAGGATGACCAGCACCAGTCGCGAGCCCTCATCGACAGTACGATTGAAGATCGCGGCGCCGGCGATGAGGCAGAGGCCGGCGAGGAGCGCGAGGCCGACAAGGCCGAGCGAGACCAGCGCCTCGATGGCCGCGTTGTGGAAGGTGGCGGTCAGGAAGTAGCGGAAATGCTCCCAGAACTGCCAGGCCGGCGAAAACGGGTCGGCATCGAAGAAGCCGGTATAGCCGAAGCCGAGCACCGGACGCTCGGCGATGTTCTCGAATGCCAGCCGCCAGAGATCGGTGCGGCCGGTGAAGGTCGCGTCGCGGCCGAGGACGTCGATCGCCGCGCCCGAGCCGATCACCGGCAGGGCCATGATTGCGAAAAAGAACAGGATGACCATGGCAAACGCCAAGAGCGCCCGATAGGGCCCGGAAAGGCGCAACAGGACCGAGGCCGGCGCCAGCAACACGACGATGAGGACCGCGGTCGCCGAGCTGGTCAGCACCAGGGCGCCGAGCGCCATCAGGCCGACGGAGTAGCGCCAGAACGCGCCGATGCCGATCAGCTTGCCGTTGAAGGCGAGCAAAAAGGTGCTGGCAAAGACGAAGCCGGCGAAGTTCTTCGACGCCATGACGCCGCGGAATTCCCACCCGTCGACCCAGCCGCCGCCATAGCGCGGCTGCAGCACCTGATCGGGCGCGGCGACATAGAGGACCAGCGAGGCGAATAGGCAGAA
Organism: Rhodobium gokarnense; assembly: GCF_025961475.1. NCBI lineage: Bacteria > Pseudomonadati > Pseudomonadota > Alphaproteobacteria > Hyphomicrobiales > Rhodobiaceae > Rhodobium > Rhodobium gokarnense. The sequence continues at coordinate 57,143 of NZ_JAOQNS010000016.1, forward strand.
GGCCGTGACGCGGAAATAAATCCTGAGCACCTCGGCCGGGCGGAAATGCACCGAAAGCACATAGGAGGCAATGACCAGATAGGTGAGCACGACGGTGTTGGTCACGGTCATCTTGGTGCCGACCGACCACAGCGCCGACAGGGCGGCAACGCCCGGAATGATCATCCCGGCAAGGAACTGCCAGCCGAGGCCGCGAGAGAGCGCGGAATAGAGCAGCAAGAGAAGCGCGATGCCGTACTGGGCCGCGAAAATCGCCAGATAGACCGGGTTGCTGGCCGCCGAGTCGCGCGTGGTCATGCCTTCCTGGACCTTGTCGGCGAACAGGAACTGGAACGACTGGGTGGCAAAGATGATGAGGAGCACGGCAAGGATGGCTGCGAGCGTGCGCTCCCAGGCCTGCGAGGCGGCCGGGTTGGCAATTCTGCAGTCGGCGGTCGCGTAGGCGGTCATCGTCCGTCTCTCCTGCCCTTGCGGCAATGCGTGGCGGTCAGGACCCGAAAGTCATTCGGCCGCATCGACGACGAAGACGCTGCCGTTCCGCTTGCCCGGGCGGGCGCGCAGGTTCGCGGCGGAGCGCTTCAGGGTCGCCTCGTCGACTTCGCCGGAGCGAATGACGAGGCAGGAAGCGTCGGCGCTTTCGCTGAACGGGGCAAGCGCATCGCTGCGTCCCCCGATCGGACCGTCGATGACGATCAGGCTGACGTCGGGCAGCCGGCGCATCACCGCATTCTTGATCTTGTCGGCGGTCAGCGACGACGACCAGTCGAAGCCGGAGGTGCGGCCGGCCGGCAGGATCATGACGAGGCCGCCCGGATCGAGCACCAGCGCGTCCTGCAGCCGGGCCTTGCCGCCCACCACATCGAAGAAGCCGATCTCGGGGTCGTCGACGCGCAACGCGCTGAGCGTGCGCCGCGTGGCATCGCCGTCGACCAGGAGAACCTTCTCGCCGCGGCGGGCAGCCGCCAGCGCCAGGTTGAAGGCGACGGTCGTCTTGCCGTGGTTGAGGCCCGGCGAGGTCACCAGCACGGTCTTGACGTCGCCGCCCGGACCGTAGGGGCGCAGATTCTCCAGGAGATCGCCGATGGCGAGCGCAGTCGGCGACAGCGGATCGTCGGCGACGAATTCCGGCAGGCCCTCGTCGGAGGAATGGCTCGGATAGATCGGGATCGAGGCCAGGAGCGGCAGGTTGGAGATCTGGCTGATCTGTTCCGGCGAGGAGATGCGGGTCGACAACGCCTCGCGGCCGAAGGCGAGCATGGTGCCGACGCCGGCGCCGGCAAAAAGGCCGAGCAGAACGATCAGGATCGAGCCCGGGCCGTCGGGCCGCATCGGCACGATAGCGCGCGAGACGATGCGGGCGGCCGTGGTGTCGACGCGCTGCTGTTCCGACAGCTCGCGGGCGCGGACCAGGAACGCCTCGTAGACGGCGCGCTTGGCATCGGCGTCGCGCTGCAGTTCGCGCAGGCGCACCATGGCGTCGTTGGTGCGGTGGGTGCCGGATTTCAGGGTCTCGATGCGGGCACGGACCATGTCCTCATGGGACTTGGCGCGCTCGTAGTCGGCCTCGGTGGCAGCCGCGATGCGGTTCAGCTCGCCGACGATCTGGCGGCGCGCGGAATCGATCTCGGCCTTGGCCGCCTGCATGCGCGGGTGGCTCGGCAGGAGCTGGGCCGACAGGGCCTCGCGGCGCTGGACGGCGGCGCCGTAGCGGTCGCGCAGCCGGGTGATGGTCTGCGAGGTGATCGCCTCCGGCAGCGGCTGGGACATGTCGCCGGTGTTCTTGATGCGGCGCACCTGCTCCAGCTTGGAGAGCGCCGTCGCCGTCTGGTTGGAGGCCTGGGTCAGGAGCTGGTTGGCCTGGGAGAGTTCCTGCTCGTTGATCAGCGAGCCGGTGGAGGAGACGATGTTGTGCTCATATTTGTACTGCTCGACCGCTTCTTCCGCAGCGCTCAGCTGCTGGCGCAGCTCATCGAGCCGGCCGGTGAGCATCTCCGAGGCGCGACCGGCAAGGCCGGACTGGGCGTCGGCTTCGGAATTGATGTAGACGTCGGCGATCGCATTGGCGAGCCGGGCGGACTTCGCGCCGTCCTTGGTCTTGACGTTGAGTTCGACGATATAGGAGCGCTTCGGGCGCTGGGTGCGCACGGCCTCCTGCAGATTGTAGAGCGCCTTGATCTCCGGCTGGATCGAGCGCCCGCCGCCGGCAAGGCTTCCGAGGAAGCCGGCAATGGTCGCAACCGGGCCGCGGCCGCCGACGAATTCCTTGTCTTCGCCCAGATGCTCGCGCGCGACCACCTTGGCCAGGACGTCGTTCGACGTCATCACCCGCATCTGGCTTTCCACCATGGCGATGCCGCCGTCATTGGTTTCCGACGTCGGCGTGATCTCGCGGTCGACGACCTGGAGGCCGCGCGGATTGATCAGGATCCGCGACATGGCAACGTAGTTGCGTTCCCGGCCGAAGGCGTAGACGGCGGCGATGGTGGCAAAGATGAGCGCCGTGATGACGACGGTGCGCCGGTGCCGCCACAGGATGGTGACGACGTCGCCGATGCCGAACATCGGCTGGCGCGGCTCGGCATAGACCTGCGGCATGTGGGCAACCGGAAGGGCCATCTGGCTGTTCGGCGGAAAACTGTTCATGGCGCTATCACCGTCGGATCGGGGGACAGAGTGTCCGGTCGAGGCTCTTACCGCGGCCGATTTCTGTCCCGTTTTGAGGCAACCGGCCGATTTCAGGCCGGGTTACCACTGGTTTTGCAAGAAGCGCGCCGCGGCGGCGGCACGGGCTTTCAGGCAAAATTCTCCGCATCTCTCGGCTCGATGCCGCGGTCGGCGTAACGGGCAAGGCCGAGAGCCTGGGCGGCGAGCATCGTCAGATAGGCGGGATTGAGGAGGAGGTAGCGGCGCCACAGGCGCTTCGGCTCACGGCTCAGCCGGTAGGCCCATTCAAGGCCCCGGTCCTGGAACCAGCGCGGTGCCTGGGCGAGGAGCCCGGCATGGAAATCGAAGGCGGCGCCGACGGCGATCGCCGGCATGTCGAGGAGCCTGGCATATTCATAGGCCCAGACCTCCTGGCGCGGGCAGCCGAGGCCGACGAAGACGAGCCTTGCCCCGCTCTCGCGGATTTCCTCGGCGATCGCCTCCTTTTCCTCCGCCGTGCTCTTTCTAAAAAGCGACGGGCGGGCACCGGCGATGACGAGGCCGGGGAAGCGGTCGGTCAGGCGCTCCTGCAGGCGCTCCAGCACCTCCGGCTTGCTGCCGTAGAGGTAGATCGGAAGATTTTCACGCGCGGCGCGCTCGCAGAGCCGCAGGGTCAATTCCGGTCCGTAGACGCGGTCCTTCAGCCTGGTGCGGTGCAGGAGGTTCAGCGCCCAGCGCACCGGCTGGCCGTCCGGCGTGATGACATCGAAGCTGTTGAGGCGGTAGCGGTGGCGCGCATCGAGCACGCCGGTCATGACGCCGTGGACGGCGAGCGCCGCCACCTTGAAGCCGCGGCGCGCCCGCGCTGCGCGGATGATGGCCTCGACGGCGCCGTCATAGTCGACAACGCTGACGCCGACGCCAAGAACGTTCTTCTTGCCGTTATCGATCATGGTCTTTTGCCTGTTGGAGGACGGGCGCGAGGCCCTTGCGGGTGGAGGCCCCGATCAGGAGGCCTCGCGCCAGCGGTCGCGGTTGACGACGTAGATTTCCTCAAGGATGGCGGCGACGTCGTAGTCGCGCTTCCAGTCCGGATAGTGCGCCTCGAAGCGGCGCGTATCCGAAATCCACCAGATGTGGTCGCCCATCCGGTTGGTTTCCGAATAGCTGTGGTTGAGCCTCAGACCGGTGATGTCCTCGCAAAGGCGGATCGCCTCCAGCATGGAGCAGTTGGAGAAGCGCCCGCCGCCCATGTTGTAGACCTCGCCGGAGCGCGGCTTTTCGAAGAAATGCCAGAAGGCGTTCACCAGGTCGTTGGAATGGATGTTGTCGCGGACCTGCTTGCCGCCATAGCCGAAGACGGTATAGGGCGCGCCGGTCGCCGTGCACTTCATCAGATAGGCGAGGAAGCCGTGAAGCTGCGTGCCGCTATGGGCCGGCCCGGTCAGGCAGCCGCCGCGGAAGCAGGCGGTCTTCATGCCGAAATAGCGGCCGTATTCCTGCACCAGCATGTCGGCGGCCACCTTGGAGGCGCCGAACAGGCTGTGCATGGACTGGTCGATGGTCATGGTCTCGTCGATGCCGTGGGCAAAGAAGGGATGGCTCTCGTCGATCTCCCAGCGCTCGGCCTTTTCCACGAGCGGCAGGCCGTTCGGCGTATCGCCATAGACCTTGTTGGTGGAGGTGAAGATGAACGGCACCTCCGGGCAGTGCTTGCGGGTCAGTTCCAGCAGAACCAGGGTGCCGTTGGCGTTGATCGTGAAATCCGTCAACGGCTCCTTGGCGGCCCAGTCGTGGGACGGCTGGGCGGCGGTGTGGATGATCAGGCAGAGATCGTTCGCCAGTTCCTCAAAGAGCGCACCCATCGCCGCCTCGTCGCGGATGTCGGCATTGACGTGGCGGTAGGTCGGCAGGTCGGCCGCGAGACGGTTGCGGTTCCACTCGGTCGAGGCGTCGGCGCCGAACAGATATTTCCGCATGTCGTTGTCGATGCCGACGATGCGATGGCCGCGGTCGGCGAAGAACCGGGCCGCCTCGGAACCGATGAGGCCGGCCGAGCCGGTGATGAGGACGACGTTGCGCATGGGTGCGATCTCCGGAAGAAAGTTGAAGCGGGACGGGCCGGACGGGGCCGCCTATTCGGCGGCCACCGCGACGTGGTCCATGCGGCTTAGCAACTGGTCGAAATAGTCGATGGTCCGGGTGAGACCCGTGACGAGCGGCACCTTCGGCTCCCAGTTCAGGGTCTCGCGGGCCTTGGTGATGTCCGGGCGGCGCTGCAGCGGATCGTCCTGGGGCAGCGGGTGGAATTCCAGCTCGGAGCGCGAGCCGGTCATCTCGATGATGGTGCTCGCCAGCTCCAGGATGGTGATCTCCGCCGGGTTGCCGAGATTGATCGGGCCAGGGCCGCCGGCCTCGTGGCGCATATAGGCGACCATGCCGTCGATCAGATCGTCGACATAGCAGAAGGAGCGGGTCTGGCTGCCGTCGCCATAGATGCTGATCGGCTCGCCGCGCAGGGCCTGGATGACGAAGTTGGAGACCACCCGGCCGTCATTGGGGTGCATGCGCGGGCCGTAGGTGTTGAAGATGCGGATGACGCGGGTGTCGAGGCCGTGCTGGCGGTGATAGTCGAAAAACAGGGTCTCCGCGCAGCGCTTGCCCTCGTCGTAGCAGGCGCGCGGGCCGATCGGGTTGACGTTGCCCCAATAGGCCTCCTGCTGCGGCGAGATGCTCGGGTCGCCATAGACCTCGCTGGTCGAGGCCTGGAGGATGCGCGACCTGGTGCGCTTGGCCAGGCCCAGCATGTTGATGGCGCCGTGCACCGACGTCTTGACCGTCTGCACCGGATCGAACTGGTAGTGGATCGGGCTTGCCGGACAGGCGAGATTGTAGATCTCGTCGACTTCCACATGCAGCGGGAAGGTCACGTCGTGGCGCATGAACTCAAAGCGGGGATCGGCTTCCAGATGCGCGATGTTGTACTTGGTGCCGGAATAGAGGTTGTCGACGCCGAGGACGTCGATGCCGTTGCCGTCGGCGAGCAGCCGCTCGCACAGATGGGAGCCGAGGAAGCCGGCAGCGCCGGTCACCAGAATACGGCGGTTCTCCGGATAGGGGCTGTTCGTTGAAATGTGGGTCACCGTGGATCGCCTCCCGCGCGGGGTTTGAAGAAGTTCCCGAATTGCGAGACCGCAATCCGCTCGGCGTCCTCAATGCAGGCCACGTGCCAGGGCGTTCTGTGCGAAACCGGCCGAAAGTGTTAACTTGTGTCTTATTTTGACGCCCGGCCGTACCGATTTTAGAAGCAAGCCGTTAACCTTATGGGGGCTAGGTTTCGTCTTCCCTCCCCCGATTGCGGACGCTACCGTTGCGCTTTCAAGACGATATTCTGCCCCGGCTCGGACCATGGATCCGGCCGTTCCTGAAGCGATACTGGCTGGTCTCGCGGGGCATGACGCTCGGCGTGCGCGGCGCCGTCTTCGACGGCGACGGCCGGGTGTTCCTCATCCGCCATACCTATGTGCCTGGCTGGCACCTGCCCGGCGGCGGCGTCGATCTCGGCGAGACCGTGCGCCAGGCGCTCGACAAGGAACTGCGCGAGGAAGGCAACATCCGGCTCCTCGGCGAACCGCAGCTCTTTGCCGTCTACCACAATGTGCGCATCTACCGCCGCGACCATGTGGTGCTGTTCGTCGCGCGCCAGTGGGAGCAGCCGGAGGCGCCGGTGCCGAATGCGGAAATCGCCGAGCATGGCTGGTTTCAGCTCGACGCCCTTCCGGCCGAGACCTCGCCGGCGACGCGGCGGCGGCTCGACGAGATCGCCGGCGATCAGCCGCCGGCCGCGGTCTGGTGACGACCGCCGATCAGACGTCGGCGTCCGGCTTCACCGCATCGACGATGATCGAGGTATAGAGGAGCCGGCCGCCGCGGTTGCGGGCATCGAAGCGGGCCGAGCGGAACACCATGCCGTCTTCGGGCGACCAGTCCGCCGCGTGGAACGTGCCGGCGTCGTCGTAATATTCCAGCAGGCGCACGTCGAACCCGACGTCTTCAAGGAGGGCCGTCAGGGACCGGTGGGTGAAGAGGACCTTGTGGTCGTCGGCGGCCGGACCCGTGCCGCCGACCCTGACCTTTTCGATATAGGCGGGATCGGGATGGCAGCCGTCCGGCACGGCAATCCGCAGATGTCCGCCCGGTGCCATGTGCTCAAAGCAGATGCGCGCGGCCCGAAGCCCCTCCTCGGGCGTCAGGTGCTCCCAGACATGCTCGGCGAGGATGGCGTCGATCCGGCGGGCGCTGAATTGGTGGTCCCAGTCCTCGGCCTTCAGAAGGTTGAGGACCGTCTCGGAGGTCGAAATCCAGCCCGGCAGGCGCAGGCCGCCGGCGCCGATGACGATCTTCAACGGCCGGTCCGCGGGCAGGCGCTGAAGGCGCCAGCGCGTCAGGGCAGGACTGACGAGGACCTCGAAGGACCGGGTCGCGAGCCGCGGCAGGCCCGTGCGCTTCAAGAGCCCGATGACCAGCCTTGGGACAGTTTTTCCAAGCGATCGACCGGCCTCTACCTCGATCGATGTCTCCATATGAAGCGTCTCCCGCCGTCCGGCTTCCCAAAAATAACGATCGCGCAAGGGTAGCAAGCGCCGTGCCAGAAAAGCCTCGATCGCCCCGTCAGCAGGGCGTCGCGGCGGCCTTCAGGAACCTCGCCCAGCCGAGCATCGGCCGCGCCCAAAGAATGCCGCCCGGCGCATCCGGCGGGTATTTCGCATTGAAAACGTTCAGCGCGATATCGGCGACGCGCGGCTCGAACCGAGAAAGGTCCAAAAACCCGATGGCGGCGTTCCAGTGTTCCTCAAAGCCCGGCTCGGTGGTGCCGTCGACGAAGCGGTTGAGCCCCCCTCGCCCGTCTTGGATTTTTTCCACGAAGGTCCTGGCGAGCGCCGTCATGTGCGCCTCTGTCAGGTCCGTGCGGACGGTGTCAAAGGCAATGACCAGAAAATCGACGTCGATGGAGGCGTGGCCGACATCCTCCGTCACGCCAAGTTGCGGGTGGATCATGTAGGGCCAGGAGACCGTGCCGTCGGGCCGGAACTCCGCAAAATCCTCCAGCCAGTAGCGCACGAGGCGCCGGATTTTGTCGACCCGTGCAGCGTTCGGGCGCCAGCGGTCGAGGATTATCTCGGCCGTCATCATGGTGGCGGACTGGTTGAAGGCGCAGCGGGTGGTGCCGAGCTGGCCGGAGCCCTCGCTGTCCCGATAGTGGTAGCTGCCCTTGTCGCCAACGACCTGCCAGTCATTGTCGAAGGCATCGACGGCGATGCGGGCCTCGGTGAAGGTGCGCACGGCCTCCGGCATGTACGCGCCGAAGCGGGCTTCGTCGCGAAAGACGAGGTCGGCAAAGCGCAGGATCGCATTGGCGATGTGGCCGGTATTGAGGACGATGGCGTCGTTGCCGCGCTTCCAGAACGGCCCGCCCGCCCCCGTGCCGCGGAAATAGAGCGGGTCGCGGGTATAGTTCTCGACGATCTCGCCGCGGGCGACGCGCCGTGCATCGGTGTGATCGAGGATGAAGGCGATGAGGGATGCGGCGGCGTCCATGTAACGCGGCGCGCCAGTGAGGTCCGCCATCGTCACGAAGGCCCGCACCCAATAGCCGAGAATCCAGGCAAAGACGCCGTCGCGGTCGTCATAGACGCCGTCCCTGGCGCCGATCCATTCCAGGATCCGGCTCGCCTCGATGGTCCCGAGCGGACCCCAACGCGCCTCGAAGACGGCGTCCCAATCGGAGACACCGGCAAAGGCGGCACGCGACAGGTCGAGGCCGCAGACGGCCGTCTTGGCTGCCCGCGCGGGCGCAGCGGACGGCATAACGGCCGCAGCCGCGGCGCTTATCAACAGATGTCTGCGGGTGATGATGGTCATTCCGGGCCTTCGATGCGTGTCAAAGGCCCGGAATGCAAGTCGCCTGCCAGATTTTGCCGGATGCCTAAAAAACGTTGCGTTTTTTAGGCCATTGTTTTCACGCGATTTCTTATCCAAAAAGTCTGTCAACTTTTTGGGAAAGCGCTCTAGGCGGCAGCGCCGGTCAGGTCGGCGGCGACGATCGGATCGCCCATCTCGGCGGTCGAGACGACGGAGATGTCCGTAATGCCGTTGCGCGACAGGATTTCGTAGGCATAGGCCGCGGACGGATCGCCGGTCTTGCCGGACGTCGCCAGCACCACATGGTCGGCGCGGACCAGGAACTCTGCGATGTGGCGCCCGAAGGTCAGCGGCCCGACGTCGATGATGATAGCGTCATAGGTGAACTCCAGGGCTTCCACGACGGTCTGGAACCGCTCGCCGATGAGGTCCGCCTCGGTGAGCGGTCGGCGGCCGCGCGGCACCACATGGGCGCGTGAGCGACGGTCGCGGAACAGCACCTGCGCGAAGGAGGCGCCGCGGTCGAGAAGATCGGTGAGGCCGGCGAGCGGCAATTCGGTGATGCCGTCGCCCGCGTGGATTTCGTTGGAAAGGTCGAGCATGACGACGCGGACATTGTCGTCGGCGGAGGCGGAGCGGGAAAGCGCCATCGCCGCGATGCGGGTCGCGGTGCCGGGCTCGGCGCCGGCGACCACGAGGTGGCGCTTGCCGTCGCTGCCGGGCGCGATGCGGCGCCAGACCTCGCGGGCGGATTCGATGCGCGTGCGCTCGGCCGCGTGTGCCGGCTCGCTCGGCATGACCCGGTGCAGATTGCCGGAATCGTCCCAGCGGATCAGGTCCTCTTCCGGTATGCCGCCGACCGCCTCCGGGGCTTGCGGTGCCTCCGGCTCGTCGTCGGACGTGACGGGCACCGGGCGCAGCGCCTTGCCGGAAAGGAATTCGGTGATGACGACGATGCCAATGAAGACGAGGAGCGCGGCGATGGTGATGATGACGGTGATCGGCACGACCTTCGGCCAGTAGGGCTTGGGCGGCACAGTGGCGCGGGAGATCACCCTTGCGTCGACCGGCAGGGTGCGGGCGTTGCGGCCGGCATCGGCCTCGCGGTAGCGCCCGAGAAGGGTCGTCAGCCGCCGGCTCTTGGCCTCCGCGTCGCGCTGCAACTCGCGCAGGCGCACCTGCTCGGTGTTGGCGTTGGCGGTCTTGGCCTTCAACTCGTTGATGCTGGCCTGCAGGGAACGCACACGCTCCGCGGCGATCTCCGCATCGCTCTCAAGCCCGCGCAGCACCTTGCGGGCCTCGCCGCGGACCTGGGTGTTGAAGTCGGCAATCTGCGACTTCAGCGCCTTGATGCGCGGATGGTTCGGCAAGAGCGTCGTCGACAGTTCGGCAAGCTGGGCCTTCAGCGTCACCTGGCGCTCGCGCAGGCGCTGGATCAGCCGCGAGTTCAACACGTCGCTGGAGCTGTCGAGGGCGTTGCTGGCGATCAGGTTGCGGACCAGCCGGGCCTTGGTCTCGGATTCGCTCTGGGCGCTCCTGGCGCTGGCGAGCTGGGTCGTCAGCTCGCCGAGCTGCTGCTGGGTCAGCGTCAGATTGTTGTTGCCGATGAGGAGGTCGTTGCTGGAGCGGAAGTCCTCCACCCGGCGCTCCGCCTCGCCGACCTCGTCACGCAGCTTGGCGATCTCCGGCTCCAGGATTTCCGCCATGTCGACGGTCTTGGAGCGCTTGGCCGCGGACTGCAGGGCCATGTACTCGTCAACGATGGTGTTGGCGCCGCGCGCCGCCAGTTCCGGATCGATGGAGGAGAACTCCACCGCGATGACGCGGGAATTCTCGATGTTGTAGACCTTCAGGCGCTCGTAATAGGCCTCAAGGACGCGCTCTTCGGGCGACACCCGGAGCGGATCGCGGGCAAGCCCGAAGAGCACCATGATATCGCCGAAGACCGTGCCGCCGCCCTTGCCGGCGGGGTTGAACTCGGCGCGTTCGGCCAGCTCCAGCTTCTTGGCGACGCGGCGGGCGAGATCGCGGGAGATCAGGAGCTGCACCTGGCTCGTCACCCCTTCCGGGTCGAGCAGCGCGCGTTCGGCTTCCTGGGGCTTTTCGTCGGCATCGGCGAGCACCGATTTGGTGGCCTCGATCAGAATCTTCGACTGGCCGAGATAGCGCGGCGTGATCAGCGACAGCACAAGCACCGTGACGAGACCAACGGCGATCGTCGCCGGAAGGATCCAGCGCTTTGCGCGCCAGATGGCGGCGGCAAGGCCCCTGATATCGATGGCGACGTCGTCACCGTAGGGATTCTCGACGTTCTTCATGGCTACTGACTCCGACGAAACTGGGGCCAGTATTCCTTTGTTAAGGTAAGCAACCGGTTAATCGGCACCCAGTTGTATCCATTTTCTTGCCACCCGGATGCCGTTATTTTTCGCCCTGCACGACTACGCTGCATAAAGGGCGCCGCTCTTCACGCTCCGTTAACCATGAAAGCCAATAAAGGAGCGAGGAACAGGGGTCTCCCATGACGCGTGTGCTTCGTTTCATTCTGATCGCAGGTCTTGCGGCGCTGGTGGTGTCCTGCACCGGCTATCGCCGCCCGCCCACTGCCTTTCACCAGGTGCTGACCGAGCCGTACCAGCTCGACAGCGGCGACAAGCTGCGCCTGGTCGTGTTCGGCCAGACGGACATTTCCTCGACCTACACCGTCGACCAGTCCGGCCACATCTCCGTGCCGCTGATCGGTGCGGTGGCGGCCCGCGGCAGGACGACCGGAGAGGTCGAAAAGGCCATCGCCACCAAGCTTCGCGCCGGCTACATCCGCAATCCGGACGTCTCGGTGGAGATCGAGCAGTACCGCCCGTTCTTCATCATGGGCGAGGTGCGCACGCCCGGCCAGTACCCCTATGTGGCCGGCCTGACGGCGCAGACGGCGGTGGCGATCGCCGGCGGCTTTTCCGCCCGCGGCTACCAGAAGAGCGTCGACATCACCCGCCAGATCAACGGCAAGGTGCTGACCGGCCGGGTGCCGATCACCGACCCGATCCGGCCCGGCGACACCATCTATATCCGCGAGCGCCTGTTCTGAGCGAGCCGACTGACAAACAGGCCGCGAGCGCCCATTTCACCGAAGCTTTTGCGGCCGGTTAACCGGCCGCTCATCCCTTCTTGCTAGAGTGCCTCTCAACTGTGGCGCCGTTTCCGGCGCGGCCCGGTTTTGCCGGAGGGAGGCGGCGGACCATGCAAGACAAGGAACAGCTCCGGATCGTCCATTGCATCCGCGCGCCCGTCGGCGGCGTCTTTCGCCACGTGTCCGACCTGGCGACGGCGCAGGCGGCGGCCGGGCATGCGGTCGGGCTGATCTGCGATTCCACCACCGGCGGCTCGTTCGAAGACGGCCGCATCGCGGCGCTTTCAGAGCATCTCGAGCTCGGCGTCACCCGGATCCCGATGCGCCGGCAGATCTCGCCGCGCGACATCCTCTCGACCTGGCGCGTTGCCAAGGAAATCGGCCGCATCGCGCCGGACGTGCTGCACGCCCATGGCGCCAAGGGCGGCGCCTTCGCCCGCGTCATCGGCGCGATCCTTCGCATGGGCGGCCACCGCATCGCCCGCTTCTACTGCCCGCATGGCGGCAGCCTGCACTACGATGCCGAGAGCCTGCAGGGCCTGGTCTATTTCACGGCCGAGCGGCTGATGGAGCACGTCACCGACGGGCTCGTCTTCGTCAGCCGGTTCGAGGCCGACGCCTACCGCGAAAAGGTCGGCGCGCCGATCGTGCCGCAGCGGATCGTCCATAACGGCCTGAGGCCGGAGGAGTTCGAGCCGGTCGTCCCGGCCGAAGACGCCGCGGACTTTCTCTTCATCGGCACGCTGCGCGATCTCAAGGGCCCGGACCTTTTCATCCGCGCGCTGTCGCGGCTGCGCGACGGCGGGACGACTAAGCCGACCGGGGTCATCGTCGGCGCCGGCGACGACAAGCCGGCCTATGAGCGGCTCGTTGCGGAGCTCGGCCTGCAGGCGGCGGTTCGGTTCGAGGAGCCGATGCCGGCGCGCGAAGCGTTCCGGCTGGCGCGCTGCGTCGTCATTCCGTCGCGGGCGGAGTCCCTGCCCTATATCGTGCTGGAGGCGATCGCCGCGCACCTGCCGCTGATCACCACCCGCGTCGGCGGCATTCCGGAGATTTTCGGTCCCGAAAGCGGGCTCCTGGTCACCCCCGGCAACGACCGCGCGCTCGCCGCCCACATGGCAGCCTTCCTGAAAGACGGCGCCGAATTCCAGACCGCGGCGAATGCGCGGGCCGAGCGCCTGCGCCAGCCGTTCTCGCTTGCCGCCATGGCCGGCGAGATCGAGGCGTTCTATCGCGAGACGCTGGCCGCCGAAGATCCGGTGCAAAGCCGAAAGACCGGACATGCGAGACGCGCTGACGATCAAGTGTTTATTAGGCAGTAACGGCTAGAATTGGCCAAAAGTTGCGTACGGACGCCCGTGTCCGAGTGAGGTGTTCGATGACAGAACTCGATCCGAGGCTAAGGTTTCGCGATGCCGCGAAACTGGCCGCCGCCGGCGCCCTCGTCGATGTCGACGGGACGCCGCTCCCCGCCCCCGAACTGGGCGCACTCGCGCGCGAGGTCGCCGAGCGGTTCAAGCAGCGCACCATTGCGCCCGCGATCATCGCCGGGGCGGCCCGGCTGATCGAATTCGCGATGCTGGCGCTGATCGGCTTCGGCGTCTTCTTCTGGTACGTCTACCCGGACGAGGGCCTTGCCTGGCACTATGTCTATCCGCTGGTCGCCGGCTCGGTTCTGACCATCCTGCTTATCCAGGGCTCCGACGGCTACACCATCGCCAGCTTCCGCACCTATATCAGCCAGCTCGGCCGCATCTTCGGCGCCTGGACGATGGTGTTCGCGTTCTTTGCCACCATCCTGTTCTTTGCCAAGGTCGGCGAGGAGTTCTCCCGCGTCTGGTTCATGGGCTGGTATCTCGGCGGCCTCACCTTCTTCACCCTGTTCCGCACCGGGCTGGCCGTTGCCGTGCGCGGCTGGACCAGCGAGGGCCGGCTGGAGCGCCGGGCGGTCATCGTCGGCGGCGGCAAGACCGCGGAGGACCTCATCGTCTCGCTGGAAAACCAGCCCGACAACGACATCCGCATCTGCGGCATCTTCGATGATCGCAGCGACGAGCGCTCGCCCGACGTGGTCGCCGGCTATCCGAAACTCGGCACCATTGCCGAACTCGTCACCTTCGCGCGGATGGCCAATATCGACCTTCTCATCGTCGCCATCCCGCTGACCGCGGAGGGCCGGGTCGGCGAGATGCTGAAGAAGCTGTGGGTGCTGCCGGTCGACATCTGCCTGTCGGCCCATACCGACAAGCTGCGCTTCCGCCGCCGCTCCTACCAGTATGTCGGCGCCGTGCCCTTCCTCGACGTCTTCAACAAGCCGATCGCCAACTGGGATTCCATCCTGAAGCGCTGCTTCGACCTGGTCTTTGCGACGCTCGCCATCATCGGCCTGTCGCCGGTGATGATTGCGACCGCGATCGCCATCCGGGCCGAGACCAAGGGGCCGATCATCTTTCGCCAGAAGCGCTACGGCTTCAACAACGAGCCGGTGGAGATCTTCAAGTTCCGGTCGATGTACCAGAGCATGACGGATGCCCGCGCCGACCGGCTGGTGACCCGGGACGATCCGCGGGTGACCAAGGTCGGCCGGTTCATCCGCAAGACCTCGATCGACGAGCTGCCGCAGCTCTTCAACGTCATCCGCGGCGACCTCTCCCTCGTCGGCCCGCGGCCGCACGCGCCGTCCGCCAAGGCCGCCGGCCGGCTCTATGAGACCGTCGTCGACGGCTACTATGCGCGCCACCGGGTAAAGCCCGGCATCACCGGCTGGGCCCAGATCAACGGCTATCGCGGCGAGACCGACACCTCCGACAAGATCCTCCGGCGCGTCGAGCACGACCTCTACTACATCGAGAACTGGTCGCTGCTGTTCGATCTCTACATCCTCGTCCTGACGCCGTTCCGGCTGTTCAACACGGAGCACGCCTATTGACCGAGACCGCAGTCCTCGCGCACCGGAGCATTCCGCGCGGGACAGTCTCGGCGCGGAAAGTGTTCAACGCGATTCTCTGGTTCGCCGTCTTCCTCGGCGGCTTCGTCATCAACGAGCCGGCGCCCTACGACCTGATGCTGGCGACGACCATCGTCGTCTGGCTGGTCCTCGGCTTTCGCGTGCAGCGGGCCTATGCGCCGCTGGTCGTGCTGATGGCCTTCTATATGGCCGGCGGGCTGATGTCGCTGACCCAGCTTGAGGTGATCGACGGCACGGTCGTCATGTACATGGCCGTCAGCAGCTTCCTTGCCGGCACCAGCATCTTCTTTGCGTCCATCATCACCACCGACCCGTCGCGGCTCAACGTGATGCGGAGCGCCTATCTGGCCGCCGCCGTCGTTGCGTCCGTCGCCGGCATCGCCGGCTATTTCCACCTCTTTCCCGGCGCCGGCATCTTCACGCTCTATGACCGGGCCAAGGGCACCTTCCAGGACCCCAACGTCTACGGCCCGTTCCTGGTGCTGGCGTCCACCTTCCTGATCCACGACATCCTGTCGAGGCCGCTGGAACACACCCTGTCTCGGATGGCGGCGCTGATGGCGATCGTGCTCGCCATCTTCCTGTCGTTCTCGCGGGCGAGCTGGGGCCTTGCCTTCTTTGCCGCGGTGATGACCGCCCTCCTCGTCTTCATCAACGAGACCGATCCGGTGAAGCGGCTCAGGCTGATCATGCTGGCGGCGATCGCCGCGGGCGTCGTCACGCTGCTGTTGCTGGCCGCCCTTTCCAGCGATGCCGTGCACAAGCTGTTCGAGGCACGGGCGAAGCTGGTGCAGGACTATGACGGCGCCCGGCTCGGCCGCTTCGCGCGGCACTGGATCGGCTTCCAGATGGCGACTCACCATCCGTTCGGCATCGGCCCGCTGGAGTTCGGCAAGCTCTTTGCCGAGGACCCGCACAACGTCTACCTCAAGGGCTTTCTTGCCTATGGCTGGCTCGGCGGCTTTTCCTATGTCGTGCTGACGGTGCTGACGCTCGCCAAGCTGGCGCCGATCAATTTCAAGCCGCGGCCCTGGCGCGCCTATGCGCAATGCATCTTCGTCGTCCTCCTCGGCCACGCGCTGATGGGCGTCGTCATCGATATGGACCACTGGCGGCACATGTATCTGCTGTTCGGGGCTGCCTGGGGCATCATCGCGACCGACACGCTGCACACGGCACGCCAGCGCCATCCGCATGGCGGTCAGGTGTCGCCGCGATCCTCGTCGGCGTCGCGCGCATAAACGTCGTCGAAGCGGACGATGTCGTCCTCGCCGAGATAGGCGCCGGACTGCACCTCGATCAGATGCAGCGGCAGCTTGCCGGGATTTTCCAGCCGGTGCACCTCGCCCGCCGGGATATAGGTGGACTCGTTCTCGCCGAGTTGAAACGTGGTGTCGCCGCGGGTGACGAGCGCCGTTCCGGTGACGACGATCCAGTGCTCGGCCCGGTGATAGTGCTTCTGCAGCGACAGTTTCTCGCCGGGCCGCACAACGATGCGCTTGACCTGGAAGCGCTCGCCGCGGTCGATGCCGCGATAGCTGCCCCAGGGCCGGTGCACGGTGGTGTGCAGGTCGTGCTCGCCGCGGCCTTCGGCCTTCAGCCGCTCCACGATCGTTTTAACATCTTGCACCCGGTCCTTGTCGGCGACAAGGACGGCGTCGTCATTGGCGACGACGACGACGTTGCTGAGGCCGACGACGGCGACCAGATGGTGGTCGGTGCGCACGAAATTGCCGCTCGCCTCGTGCTGCAGCACGTCGCCGAGGACGACATTGCCGTCGTCGTCCTTTTGGCCGATGTCCCAGAGCGCCGACCAGGCGCCGAGATCGTTCCAGCCCATGTCGACGGGCACGACGGCGGCTTGCGCCGTCTTTTCCATGACCGCGTAGTCGATCGAGTCGGACCGGGCTTCGGCAAACGCCGCCTCGTCGAGCCGGCAGAAGGTTAGATCCCGGCGGCTCGCCTCGACCGCGTTCCTGCAGGCGGCGACCATCGCCGGGTCGTTGCGCTCCAGCTCGCCGAGGAAGGTGCGGGCGGAGAAGAGGAAGATGCCGCTGTTCCAGAAATAGGAGCCTTCGGCGAGGTAGACGGCGGCCGTCTCCCGGTCGGGCTTTTCCACGAATCGATCGACGGCATAGACCTCGCCGCCGCCCTCAAGCGGCTCGCCGCGGCGGATATAGCCGTAGCCGGTCTCGGCCCGGTCGGGTGCGATGCCGAAGGTGACGAGGGCGCCACCCCGCGCGGCCTCTGCCGCGTGATCGACGGCGGCAAGGAATGCGGCCTCGTCGGCGATGACGTGGTCCGACGGGGCGATCAGCATCAGGGGGTCGCCGTCGCCCGCTTCGGCAAGCAGGTGGAGCGCTGCGACGGCCGCGGCCGGGGCGGTGTTGCGCCCGAACGGCTCCAGCACGATGGCCGCCGGCTCGGTGTCGATCTCGCGCATCTGCTCGGCGACCAGGAACCGGTGCTTTTCGTTGCAGATGACGAGCGGGGCGGAGAATCGGTCGCCGGACAGGCGGCTTGCCGTCTGCTGGATCAGCGTCGGGCCGCCGGAAAAGGACAGGAACTGCTTGGGATAGCCGGCGCGCGAGAGCGGCCAGAGGCGGCTGCCGGCGCCGCCGGAAAGGATCACCGTTGCAATCCGCTCTGCCGCGTGCGGGCCGGTCACGAGATCGCCCTCCCGTTGGCGGATATCCCGGCGCGCGTCGCCGGCGGACGGCTGATCGCGCAGTGGACGGCCGGGATCGAATGATGGTCGGAGCGGAGGGATTTGAACCCCCGACCACTCGCCCCCCAGGCGAGTGCGCTACCAGACTGCGCCACGCTCCGACAAGACGTATCTAGCCGCTGCAAAGCCGGGGTGCAAGGCCGTGTTTCCACCGCCGGCCGCTCACCGGGCCTGATCGAGGAGGCGCTTGATCTCCAGCAGCTCGAAAAGCGTCGCCTGCAGGCGGCGGACGTCGTCGCGCGACAGACGGGCGGCGGCGCCGTCCTCGTCGCGCTCACCGCGCAGGCGGCCCATGAGGCCGAATCCGCCCTTGCCCTCGGGACGCGCCGGCGCATCGCCGGGCCTCAAATCGCGCGGCAGATCCTCGTCGTCGAAGTCCATGCCATCGAGGGGGTCGGACGACGGCGCCACCCGGTCCACTTCGGGCGCCTTTGGCGCTTCGGCCGCGACCTGGAGCCGGGGCGTCTCCTTCGCCGGCGCCGGCCTTTCGGGCTTGCGCGCTGCGGCGGGCGCGATTTCCGGCTCGCTCGGGCCGCCGACCGGCAGCGGCTCGGCATCGTCGTGCCAGGACTGCATGACGAATTTGATGCCCTGCTCGCGCAGGATTCGCTGCACGCCCTTGATCGTATAACCCTTGTCGTAGAGCAGATGGCGGATGCCGCGCAGGAGTTCGACGTCGTCGGGCCGGTAGTAGCGGCGGCCGCCGCCGCGCTTCATCGGCTTGATCTGCGAAAAGCGCGTCTCCCAGAAGCGCAGCACGTGCTGCGGCAGATCGAGATCGCCGGCAACCTCACTGATGGTGCGGAAAGCGTCGGGGCTTTTTTCCACGGTCTCTCAACGCTGGATTGATTTTTCGCCAGGAGCCCGCCGGTCGCGACGGCCCGCGTCCTCAGTCCTTGTCGTCCGAATCGCCCTCGATCAGCGCCTCGTTGATCTTTTGTTTCAAGACGTTGCTCGGCTTGAACACCATCACGCGGCGGGGCGAGATCGGCACCTCCTCGCCCGTTTTCGGATTGCGGCCGATGCGCTCGCCCTTCGATCGGACGATGAACGACCCGAAAGACGACAGCTTCACCGGCTCCCCGTCGACAAGGTTGTCGGAGATTTCTTTCAGGACGAGTTCGACGAGCTCCGACGATTCTGTACGCGAGAGCCCGACCTTCTGATACACGGCCTCACACAGGTCGGCACGCGTGACAGTCTTTCCCCCCATTGCGGTTCCCCGGGAAAATCGTTGATCTTATTGAAAACGCACGTTTTCAGTCGAGTTCGATACGGTATTGCGATGTCGCGCCACGGTCAACCGGCGCATTCGGTCATTCAGTACCGAAAATTCAGGGAGCGTTACCAGCGAACCAGCGACGCCCCCCATGTGAAACCGCCGCCCATGGCCTCCAGGAGCACCAGGTCGCCTTGCTTGATGCGCCCGTCGCGGACGGCGACGTCGAGGGCGAGCGGTATTGAGGCGGCCGAGGTGTTGCCGTGGCCTTCGACGGTGGTGACAACTTTCTCTGGCGCAATATGCAGTTTTTTTGCGCTGGCGTCGATAATTCGGCGGTTTGCCTGATGTGGCACGAACCAGTCGAGATCTTCGGCGGTGACGTTTTCCGCCGCCAGCACGGCCTCGATGACGTCGGCGATCATGCCCACCGCATGGCGGAAAACCTCCCGGCCTTCCATGCGCACATGGCCGACGGTCCCGGTCGAGGACGGCCCGCCGTCGACATAGAGCTTTTCCTTGTGGCGGCCGTCGGAGCGAAGCTGGCTCGACAGGACCCCGCGACCATCTGCTGCATCCCCCTCGGCGGCTTCCAGCACCAATGCGCCGGCGCCGTCGCCGAACAGCACGCAGGTGGTGCGGTCCTCCCAGTCGAGGATACGGGAAAAGGTCTCCGCGCCGATGACCAGGGCGCGCGTCGACATGCCGGAGCGGATATAGGCGTCGGCGGTGGCCAGCGCATAGACGAAGCCGGAGCAGACCGCCTGGACGTCGAAGGCAAAGCCCTCGGTGATGCCGAGCTTGGCCTGGACGGAGACGGCAGCGGCCGGAAAGGTGTTGTCGGGCGTGGAGGTCGCCAGCACGATCAGGTCGATCTCTTCCGGCGCCATGCCGGCGTGCTCGAGCGCGCGTCTTGCGGCGATATGGGCGAGATCGGACGTCCACTCGCCTTCGGCGGCGATATGGCGCTCCTTGATGCCCGTGCGCTGGGTGATCCACTCGTCGGAGGTGTCGACGAATTTTGCCAGATCGTCATTTGTCAGGGCCTTTTCCGGCAGATAGCTGCCACAGCCCTTCACGATCGAGCGACGCAAACCTTGCATGCCTTGTTCCTATTGCTCGGCCGCGACCGCCGGGACGTCGCTCGTATGGTAACGATTGAGGTCGTTGACGATCTTTTGCAGCAAAGAGCTCCGTACCATGTCGTAGCCGAGTTCGACGGCGCTGGCGAAACCGTCGGCGTCCGTGCCGCCGTGGCTCTTGATGACGATGCCGTTGAGGCCGAGGAAGATGCCGCCATTGCTGTTGCTGGGGTCCATCTTCTCGCGCAGATGCTCGAATGCGGACTTGGCGAGCAGATAGCCGAGGCGGGACATCCAGGTCCGTCGCATGGCCGACCTCAGATATTCGCCGATCTGGCGCGCCGTACCCTCGGCCATCTTCAGGGCGATGTTGCCGGAAAAGCCCTCGGTGACGACCACGTCGACGGTGCCGCGGCCGACGTCGTCGCCTTCGACGAAGCCGCGGTAGTCGATCGACTTCATCTCGTGCTCGCGCAACATGCGGCCGGCGGCGCGGACCTCTTCCAGGCCCTTGACCTCTTCGACGCCGATATTCAGGAGGCCGACGCTCGGCCGCTCGATGCCGTAGAGCGCGCGCACCATCGCCCCGCCCATGACGGCGAAGTCGACGAGCAGCTTGGAATCGGCCCCGATGGTCGCGCCGACGTCGAGGACCACCGACTCACCGCGCATGGTCGGCCAGATGGCGGCGATCGCCGGGCGCTCGATATCGGCCAGCGTGTGCAGGCAGACCTTGGCCATGGCCATCAGCGCGCCGGTGTTGCCGGCCGACACGCAGACATCGGCCTCGCCGGTCTTGACCGCTTCGATCGCCTTCCACATGGAGGAATGGCGCCGGCCGCGACGCAGCGCCTGGCTCGGCTTGTCGTCCATGCGCACGGTGATATCGCAATGGTGAAAGGTCGAGGCCTTGTCGACCTCGGGATGGGCATCGAGCAAGGGCCTGACGGCCGCTTCCTCGCCGAACATCACGAACCGCATGTCCGGCCGCCGGTGGAGCGCAATGGCCGCACCGCTGATCACGGTCTGCGGGCCATCGTCCCCTCCCATGGCGTCGAGCGCAATCGTAATGGATCCAGTCATCGATGCGTCACACAAAGGCGGTCGGTTTATAGGGTTTCGGCCAGACTTGGCAGGCCGGAAGAGGCGCCGTCGGGCGCCGTTCCGTGGAAGGCCGACCCGGTTTCAGGCCGGGCGAAGATAACCTTTTCGCCCGCAGAGACAACCGCTTTCTCAAAAACGGCGGTGCGGGTCCGTCTAGGCGCCGTCGTTGGTTTTCAAGCCCTTGAGGGCGGCGAAAGGAGACGGCGGCGGATCGTTGCGGCCAGCCGTGTCGCCGGCCTCTTCCTCAGGCAAAAACGCTCCCTCCTTGCGCGGATAGGGATCGAGGCCGAGGGCGAAATGCTCCAGCACGAGGGCGCCGAGATCGATGCGGCCGTCCTCCAGAATCTCCGGCGGATCCTCGCCTTCCGGGTCGATATCGAGCTCTTCCTCGGGCTTGCGCCTTGCCGAATCCTCCGCCGGCAGGAAAACCAGGTCGACGTCCTCGTCGAGGTGCTGGGGGACCGGCTCCAGGGTGACGACGCAGGACTGCACGACGTCCGCCTCAAGCCGCCCCTTCACCGAGGCGCCGTTGCGCCGGAACGGCCTGACGGTCAGTTCGGCGGCGAAGGCATCGACGGCGACGATGCCGAAGGCCGCGGCAATTCGCGCAAGCGTTCCGGCGTCTGGCACGATGGCGACATTGGTGCCGTCGCGCGGCAGGGTCGCGACCTCGATCGTCTCCGGGATGAGGCCGTCGAGGGGATCGGTTTCGCTCTCTGTCATGGGGTGTCCTCGACCTCGCCGGACGCCGCCTCCGCCGCGCCCCTGCCCTCGTCGGCATAGTCGGCCGGGTCCGGCCAGGCGATGCGGGCGCCGAGGACGTCGTCCACGGAGGCGGCGGCGAGCGCCCGTTGCGTGGCCCGGACATAGGCGGCGAGCGTTGCGGCGGCCGCCAGGTTGGCGGTGTCCGGAAAGACGTTGCGGTCGATCACGGCGACGAGGTCCTCGGGCTGGTCGGCATCGTGGTCGAGGGCGCCGTCATAGGCGCCGAGGCGCCCGAAATAGGCCTTGGCCATCTTCTTGATCTTTTTCGGCACCGACAGATCGCCGACGCCCATCTCGCGCAGCGTGCCGTCCATGTCGGTGAAGAACCGCTCCGACAGCTGCCGGCCCTTCTCGCGCGTTGCCGCGTCCTCGGACTTGAAGCGGTAGAGCACCAGAATGACGTGGAGGAGCAGCAATTCGAAGCGCCCGTTCAAAGTATCGGGCACCTCGTGGTCGGTATAGAGGGACGGCTGCCGCGCTTGCGCCATGATTGCCGCATAGAGCCCGTCAATCCGTGTGTCTTTCCTGCCGCCGAACAATCCCAGGATCATCGCATTGATCAACCCGTTTCGATGAACGATATTGCGTCCTGACCTATCGCACGCTAGTCAGAAAGCCAATACGCCCCGGCAGGTCGCGGTGGCGCCGTCGAGTAACGGCCTGAAGGAGGCCAGTGACGTTGAAGTCCACTTTCGCTGACAAAACAAGACGCCGCAGCGCGCCCTTCCGTCGCGCGGTCGCCCTTGCCATCGTGCTGGCCGGCGCCACGGCCCTTGGCGGCTGCTTCGGGCGGACCTACACGCATGGCTATGTGGTGACCCAGGAAACCCTCGACCAGGTGCCCATGGGCTCGAGCCGCGACCAGGTGCTGCTGACGCTCGGCACGCCCTCGGCGATCGGCCGCAGCGGCGGCGAGACCTTCTACTACATCTCCCAGACGCGCGAGCAGATGTTCGAGTTCATGCAGCCGGAGGTCGTCGACCAGCGGGTGCTGGCGGTCTATTTCGACGACGAGAGCCGGGTCCGCGAGATCGGCAATTACGGCTTGAAGGACGGCAAGGTGTTCGACTTCATCACCCGCAAGACCCGCACCGGCGGCGCCGACTACGGCTTCCTGACCCAGGTGCTGCGCGGCGCCGGCAACCTGACGCCGGCGCAGGGACAGTTGCCGCAGTAGCGGCGGGGCACTGCCGTCCTTTCGGAGCCTGCCGTGGCCCCTGTTCGGGCGCCACGGCAGAGATATCTCACCCAATTCGCTGCGGCCTGACCTCCCCCGCATGGAGGAAACAGGCTTTCGAAAAAGCCCCTGCCGGAATCGGGTTGGGAAGCCGAATGTCGTCGAGGCACGGCACGGGTGAGCGCTCCGGCTCGAAAGATCGGTCGATCTGCGAGATGAAGCCCAGAATAACGCCGGTGCGGCGCGCGAACGCTTGCAGGACCGCGACCTGGCCAGCGAGCGGCGGCTTGCTCCGCTGCTGATCGAGGATCTGCAGGTAGTCGATGACGGCGACGGTCCCCGGTGGCGCCACCGACAGATGCCTGACGACGAAATCGGCGCTGATCTCGTCCGAGGTCACGATCTCCGGCGCGTTTGCAGCACCCGTGCGGTCAAGCGACCGGATGCGCTCCATCGTTTCGCGTTCGGTGTATTCCAGCGTGAAGAAGACGGCGCGCCTCCCATCGCGGACGGCGTCGAGCAGAAGCTGCAATCCGATGAGCGTCTTGCCGTGACCGGGCCGGGCACCGATCAGCAACATATCGCCGTCGGCGAGTCCCGGCAGCAGCGACGCGGCTGACGCGCTCCTCCCAAGACGGTGGGAAAGCAGGCTCCACGTCGCAAAGCCTTCCTTGCGCGCAATACGGTCCTGCGCTTCGTTCAGCGGGATATTTTCGTCGCGGGCCAGCAATCTGGCCCGGCGTTTCAACCGATAGATCGGTGCGGACAGTTGCATCACGGAACCTCCGTTGCGAGCGGGAAACGCAACCCCTCCTTATGCGAACGCTCGAACAGGCGGTTCGATGATTTCTTATGCCCTGTATGTGCGATACTTCCCCGAGCGGAGGGAGGAGGCGCGGGCCAAGCCTTGTCCAAAACGCTATCGCGTGGCAGCGATTCCGGCAAGGCCGATGGCGGCGACGCAGACGCCGGTTTCTTGCCTGTGCATGCGGCGCCACCCGGGGTCAGGATCGTTCCTTTTCCGCGATCAGATGTGGTGTCCCGTCCGACGTCTTGCGGTGGCTGCGCCCGTTCACGTCGAGCGTTCCGCGGATGCGGTGGCGCCAGTTCGAAAAACTCTCGAACTGGACGGTATCGACCGGGCGGTCGAGCTTGATCTCCACGTGACGATGGTCCGCGGGACCCGAGAGGGCGATGATCTCGCCGCGATAGGCCTGGCCCAAGTAGTTGCCGGCAACCCGGTCGCCCAGGGCGAGTTCGGATGGCATGTTTCGCTGCGTTAGCCGGGCATGCAGGGTGTTCCAATCTCGCGCGCCCAGTTGCCGCGCCACGAGTTCAAGAGCCTTGGCATGGCTTACCGGGGTGCCGTCGGCTTGCAGAGCCTGCCGGAGCGCCTTGGCCTGTGCCTTGACCGCATCGAGTGACGGCTCAGCCATGCTGCCCTCCCTGCGTGCGGTGCGGCAGGGACAGCCGGCCGACCGGTCGGGTCGGAAAGCGGTTTTCAACGAAATTGGAAGCGCGTCCGACAGACATCGCTCACTCCTTTTCAGAGGCATTTCGCAACGGGAGGGGGCCTGCATTGTCCACCAGCGAAATGCTTCGAGGGTGAGATGTCGTCCTACTCCGGGCTTCACCGTGACTTACGTCCGCAGGCGGCAGGTGCCCGGCACCTTGTCGCCTCGATACAGCGAACGCGGTCTTGAAGCAACATGAGAGTCAGACGCCGCTTCGGGTCGGGCCCTGCCCCGCCCTGATGTTCAGCGACTTTTCCAGCCAGTCGGCGTAGTCGCGCAAAGCTGCCTCGTTGCGCGAGCAGTAGGTCCATTTCTGCTGGCGCTTCGTTGCCAGGAATCCCGCGCGTTTCAGCAGTTCCACATGGCGGCTCATGGTCGGCTGGCTGACGCCGAAATGCTCGGCGAGCAGCTGGACGCAGACGCCGGTCTTTGCCGGATCGGCCGATTCCTGATGGCCGAAATGGCGCGCCGGTTCGTCGAGCACGCGCAGCACTTCCATCCGCGTCTCGCTGGCCAGCGCCTTGATCTGGTCGTCCCGATTTGGCATATGTATCGTCATATAGCTAATGTGCTAAATGTCAATTCGAAAGGAGCGGATCATGCTCGATCTCGACCAACGCTATACCCATCATGGCCAGTCCGTCGCCTGGGGATCGATCGGCGACGGCGATCCGATCATCCTGGTACACGGGTTTCCCTGGTCCGCCCAGGCCTGGCGGCGGATCGCCCCGTGGCTGGCGAAGACGCACAAGGTCTTTTATTTCGATATGCTCGGCACCGGACAATCCGAAAAGTCGGCGGACCAGGACGTCAACGAGGCGGTGCAGAGCGATCTCCTGGCGGCCCTCGTCAAGCATTGGGGGCTGGAGCATGCGCGGCCCCAGGTGGTTGGCCACGACTTCGGCGGTCTTGCCGCGCTGCGCGGTCATTTCGTCAACGGCATCGCCTACGGCAAGCTGCACCTGATCGATGCGGTCGCCGTCCTGCCCTCCGGCTCGCCGTTCTACGCCCATGTCCGGCGCCACGAGGCCGCCTTTGCGGGCCTGCCCGACTATGCGCACGAGGCGCTGTTCCGGGCCTATATCCAGAATGCGGCGCACTATCCGCTGCGCGAAGAAGCCATCCGGCTCTATTTCGCGCCCTGGTCCGGCGAAGAGGGCAAGGCCGCCTTCTACCGGCAGATCGGCCAGGCCGACATCGCCAACATCGAAGAGGCGCAGCAGCGCTACGGCAAGACCGATTTCGACATCCACCTGATCTGGGGCGCGCAAGACACCTTCATCCCGGTGTCCCAAGGCAAGGAACTGCACGGGCTGGTCGACGCCAGGAGCTTCACGGTGCTGCCGGATGCCGCCCATATCTGCCATGAGGACGCGCCGGAAGCGGTGCTCGGCGCCCTCCTCCGGAACATTTGACGGCAACTGCCGCGGATCCGCAGACCCAAAAAAGAAATCCCCCGCGGAACGAACGCTCCGCGGGGGTTTTTCGTTGGACCAACCGTCGTCGGTGCTAGTGCGCCAGGATGGCGAGCAAGAGCAGCGCGACGATGTTGGTGATCTTGATCATCGGGTTGACGGCCGGGCCGGCGGTGTCCTTGTAGGGATCGCCGACGGTATCGCCGGTCACCGCGGCCTTGTGGGCTTCGGAGCCCTTGCCGCCGTGATTGCCGTCCTCGATGTACTTCTTGGCGTTGTCCCAGGCGCCGCCGCCCGCCGTCATGGAGATGGCGACAAAGAGGCCCGTGACGATGACGCCGAGGAGCATGGCGCCGAGCGCGGAGAACGCCGCGTTCTTGCCGGCAATCGCATAGATCAGGAAGTAGACGACCAGCGGCGAGAGCACCGGCAGCAGGGACGGCACGATCATTTCCTTGATCGCCGCCCGGGTCAGCATGTCGACGGCGCGGCCGTAGTCCGGACGCTCCTTGCCTTCCATGATACCCGGCTTCTCGCGGAACTGGCGCCGGACTTCCTCAACCACGGCGCTGGCGGCGCGGCCGACAGCGGTCATGGCGATGCCGCCGAAGAGATACGGCAACAGGCCGCCGAAGAAGAGGCCGACCACGACATAGGGGTTGGAGAGCGCGAACTCCACCGGTCCGACACCCTGGAAGTAGGTGAAGGTCTCGGAATTGGCGGTGAAGTATTTCAGGTCCTCGGTGTAGGCCGCGAACAGCACCAGGGCGCCGAGGCCGGCAGAGCCGATGGCGTAGCCCTTGGTCACCGCCTTGGTGGTGTTGCCGACGGCGTCGAGCGCGTCGGTGGTGTTGCGCACCTCGCCCGGCAGGTCGGCCATTTCGGCAATGCCGCCGGCATTGTCGGTGACCGGGCCGAAGGCGTCGAGCGCGACGACCACGCCGGCCAGCGCCAGCATGGTGGTGACGGCGATGGCGATGCCGAAGAGGCCGGCAAGGTTAAAGGTGACGATGATGCCGGCGATGATCACCAGGGCCGGCAGCGCGGTCGCTTCCAGCGAGATGGCAAGACCCTGGATGACGTTGGTGCCATGGCCGGTGACCGAGGAGTTGGCGATCGACTGGACCGGGCGGTAGGGCGTGCCCGTGTAGTACTCGGTGATCCAGATGATCAGACCGGTGACGACGAGGCCGGCGATACCGCACAGATAGAGGTCGAGCGGGGTAAAGCTGGTGCCGTTGGCGATCGTCAGGGTGGCGTCCATGCCGCCGAAGACGTACCAGGTGACCGGATAGAGCACGACCAGCGACAGCACCGCGGTGGCGATGAAGCCCTTGTAGAGGGCGCCCATGATCGAGTTGTTCGAGCCGAGACGGACGAAGAACGTGCCGATGATGGAGGTCACCACGCAGGCGGCGCCGATGGCCAGCGGATAGAGCATGGCCTGGGCGGCGGTCTCGGTGCCGGCAAAGAAGATGGCGCCGAGCACCATGGTGGCGACGACGGTCACCGCATAGGTCTCGAACAGGTCGGCGGCCATGCCGGCGCAGTCGCCGACATTGTCGCCGACATTGTCGGCGATGGTGGCCGGGTTGCGCGGATCGTCTTCCGGGATGCCCGCTTCCACCTTGCCGACGAGGTCGCCGCCGACGTCCGCACCCTTGGTGAAGATGCCGCCGCCGAGACGGGCGAAGATGGAAATGAGCGAGGCGCCGAAGCCGAGGGCGACCAGCGAGTCGACGACCATGCGGTCGGCCCGGTCGAAGCCCATATACTCGGTCAGGACCAGATAGTAGACGGCAACGCCGAGCAGGGCGAGACCGGCAACCAGGAGGCCGGTGACCGCGCCCGCCTTGAAGGCGATGCCGAGGCCGGCGGCAAGGCTCTGGCTGGCCGCCTGGGCGGTGCGCACATTGGCGCGTACCGACACCAGCATGCCGATGAAGCCGGCCGCAGCCGACAGGATCGCGCCGACGGCAAAGCCGATCGCGGCAAACATGGAGAGCTGCCACCAGACGATGGCGAAGATCAATACGCCGACGATCGCGATCGTGGTGTACTGGCGAGCGAGATAGGCTTGGGCGCCCTCCTGGATGGCGCCGGCGATCTCCTGCATGCGCTTATTGCCGGCGTCGGAACCCATCACCGAAATGACGGCCCAGATGCCATAGGCAAGCGAGAGGAGGCCACACAAGACAACAAGATAAAGCGGATTCATCCCTGTTCCTTTATTGGCCAGTGGGGGCCGGACAGACGTGTCCCGGAACGTATGTGTCGGATGCCCGGCCCGACATGTGTGAAGCGGCGGGGAGACCCAAGAATTTTACCATTGAAGATGGCATCCCGTTCCCCCGACCGAACGCGGTGACACCCTATCCACCGGGCCGTTGGCGTCAAGGCCTCTTTCGGCCTATGCGCCGGTTTTCAAAGGCTTCAGGCGGCGTCGGGACGGGCGAAATGGAGCCACACAAGGGTCGCCAGCGCTACAACGACAAAGGGAAAGACCGACCAGTTGATGGTATCCCAGCCGAAGCGCGCGAGCATGGCGCCGGAGGTGAAGGAGGCGACCGCCTGGAAGCCGAAAACGAGGAAGTCGTTCGCCGCCTGAACCTTGTTGCGCTCGTCCAGCCGATAGGTGCCGGTGACCATGGCGGTGGCGCCGACGAAGCCGAAGTTCCATCCGACGCCAAGGAGAATGAGGGCAATCCAGAAATGGGCGACGTCGATGCCGGAAAGGGCGACGATCGAACAGCCGGCGAGGAGCACCAGCCCGGTGCCGATGACGCGCTCCACGCCGAAGCGGTTGATCAGCGTGCCGGTGAAGAAGCTGGGGCCGAACATCGCTATGACGTGCCACTGGATGCCCAGCGCCGCGACGTCCGCGGAATGGTTGCAGGCGACCATGGCGAGCGGCGCCGCGGTCATGACGAAACTCATCAGCGCATAGGAGGTGATGCCGCAAAGTACCGCGACGATGAAACGCGACTGTGAGACGATCTGTATCAGCGGTCTGCCGCCGGTTTTGGAGGTCGTCACCGGGCGCGGCGGCTCGCGGAAAAAGGTGAGAATCAGAAGCGCGACGGCGCCGATCACCGACTGGCCGACGAAGGCACCGGCAAAGGCGATCGGGGCGAACAGATCGCGGGTGTAGATGACCACCTGCGGCCCGATGACGGCGGCAACGACGCCGCCGACGAGCACCCAGGAGATCGCCTTCGGTCGGAACGCGTCGCTGGCGCTGTCGGCCGCGGCGAAGCGGTAGGCCTGGGCAAAGCCGTTATAGACACCGGAGAACGCGGTGCCGAGGCAGAGCAACTCGAAGGAGCCGACGAAGACGGCACGGGCGCTGATGAGCCCGGCGCAGATGCCGAACAGGGCCCCGATGAGGAAGGTCGGCTTGCGGCCGATGCGGCGCGACAGGAGCTGGACGGGGATCGTCGCCAGCGCAACGCCGAAGACGAAGGTCGTGACGGGAACGGTCGCCAGCGACTTGTCGGCCCCCAGGAGGTAGTGTGCGGCAAGGCTGCTCGCGGCAATGACGATCGTGGAATTGGCGCCGCCGAACGCCTGCGCCGTCGCCAGCACCCGCGCATTGTGGCGGGCAAGGCCGTCGTCGATATGGGCGTGGTCGGCAAGCGTCGTCATGGCGGTCTCCGGCGCGGACCCAATTGTCGCACCCGGCACGCGTTTAGCACGGCAGCCGCCGCGCGAAACTCAAAAATGGGAGAAGGAGGAACCGCCGAGATCGACCGGGCCGCCGGCGCCATCGACGAAGACGGGCGCATTGCTGCCCTCACCGCCATCGAGGAAGCGGCCGATTTCGGCAACGGGGATACCGGTTTTTTCCGCCGCCTCCTGGAACGCGGCCGCGTTTTCCGGGGCGACGGCGCAGACGAGCTCGTAGTCGTCGCCGGCGCGGACGGCGCGGGCGCGCAAGGAGGCATCGGCGGCAAGGGCCCGGCGGAACGGCTCGGAGAGCGGCACGTCGTCGAGGCGGATTTCGGCGGCAACGCCCCCTGCCCGGCACATATGCGCAATGTCGCCGGCAAGGCCGTCGGAGACGTCCATCGCGGCGCGGACATGGGCGCGCAGCACCGGCGCCAGCGCCACCCGCGGCTCCGGCAAAAGGTAGCGGCCGACGAGGCGTTCCGCATCGCTGCGCGAGAGATCGAAGTCGGCGGCCCGTGCCGGATCGCCGCGCAGTACCAGGCCGAGGCCGGCATCGCCGATGGTGCCGGAGACGAATATGACGTCGCCGGCGCATGCGCCCGTGCGCGGCACCATCTTGTCGCGCGGCACCTCGCCGATGGCGGTGACGGAGATCATCAGCCCGTCGGCGGAGCGGATGGTGTCGCCGCCCAGCAGCGAGCAGCCATAGCGCTCCTGGTCGGCTTTGAGGCCCGTGGTGAAGGCGGCGATCCAGTCCTCGGTCCAGTCCGACGGCAGGGCGAGCGCCAGGAGGTAGCCGGTGGGCGCTGCGCCCTTGGCGGCAAGATCGGAGATGTTGACGCGGAGCGCTTTCCTGGCGATCAGGCCGGGGTCATCATCGGCAAAGAAGTGGATTCCGGCGGCGAGCGCGTCCTTGGTCAGGACGAGGTCCTTGTCGGCGGACGGCGACAGCACGGCGGCATCGTCGATGAGGCCGCGGGCGGCGGGGTCGCTGGCGAGCGGTGCCAGATAGCGGGCGATGAGTTCGAACTCGCCGGGCCGTGCCATTTTCTACCTC
Source organism: Rhodobium gokarnense (assembly GCF_025961475.1). Classification (NCBI taxonomy): domain Bacteria; kingdom Pseudomonadati; phylum Pseudomonadota; class Alphaproteobacteria; order Hyphomicrobiales; family Rhodobiaceae; genus Rhodobium; species Rhodobium gokarnense. The sequence continues at coordinate 87,533 of NZ_JAOQNS010000016.1, forward strand.
GCGGCAAATTCGCTTCGCTCATTGCCTCCGGCGGGGCGGCCTGACCGGCCGGCGCCCGTTCGGGCTTGCGAACGCTTTGCGTTCGAACCGTCGCCATCATCACTCGCGGCGAATTCGC